>NZ_CP107871.1:4773214-5073571 GCF_041432505.1 Streptomyces virginiae | reverse complement strand
GAGGCCGTCGCCGGGATGCTGCGCCGCCCCGGCCGGGCCGTGCTCACCGCTCTCGGCACCGTCCTCGGCGTCGGCAGCTTCGTGGCCGTGCTCGGTCTCACCGCCACCATCTCCGCGCAGATCGACGGCAGGTTCGACGAGCTGACCGCCACCGAGGTCGCCATCGAGGACGTCGCCGGCCGGCAGAACGAGTTCGCCGGGCCCGGCTTCCCCGCCGACGCCGAGCGACGGCTGCGCGCCGTCGCGGGCATCGAGCACGCCGGGGTGCTGTGGACGGTGCGGCTCGACCCGCGCACCGCCGTCGGGCCCCTGCCCTCCGGGGCCGGCGACCCGGCCACCGGCGCGGCCGTCGTCGCCGCTTCCCCCGGCGCCGTCGCAGCCCTCGTACCGACGCTCCAGCAGGGGCGGCTCTACGACGACTTCGCCGAGCGCGGCCACGAGCGCGTCGTCGTCATCGGCAGCGGGCTCGCCGCCCGCCTCGGCATCACCACCCTGGCGACCCGGCCCGCCCTCTACATCGGCCAGGAGCCCTTCACCGTGGCGGGGATCGTCGAGGACCTACGGCGCCGGCCCGAACATCTGATGTCGGTCCTCGTCCCGCGCGCCACCGCCGAGCAGCTCTGGGGGCCGCCGCCGCCCGGCGCCGCGACCATGCTGATCTCCACCGAACTCGGCGCCGCCCGCCAGGTCGCCGACCTCGCCCCGTCGGCGCTGCGCCCCGACCACCCCGAGTACCTCAAGGCCGTCCCGCCGCCCGATCCCCGGACGCTGCGCTCCGGTGTCACCGCCGACCTGAGCGCGCTCTTCCTGCTGCTCGCCGGGATCTGCCTGGTCATCGGCGCGGTCGGGATCGCCAACACCACCCTGGTCGCCGTACTGGAGCGGACCGCCGAGATCGGGCTGCGCCGGGCGCTCGGCGCCCGGGGGCGGCACGTCCGGGCCCAGTTCCTCACCGAGTCCGCGGCTCTGGGGGCCCTCGGCGGCCTGGTCGGGACCTCGCTGGGCGAGCTGACCGTGATCGCCGTCGCGGTCGCCCGGGACTGGACCCCGGTGATCCATCCGGCCACGGTCGCCGCGGCCCCGCTCGCCGGCCTGGTCACCGGGCTGCTGGCCGGCCTGTATCCCGCCTGGCGGGCGGCCCGTGTCGAACCGGCCGAGGCCCTGCGAAGATAGCGGGAGCGCGCGCCTGACCGTCAGGGCCGATCCGACCCGCCCCTGGAGGTGGTGGTCCCGTGGACCCGAAGCCGTACGGATCCCAGGGCGCCGGCGACCCCACCGCGGTCCCGGCCGCGCTCGGGCTCGGTCTGCTCGCGGTGGGCGGCTGGCTGCTGACCACCGCCCGCCCCTGGCACAAGCCCGGCCACCCGCTCACGCTGGGCCTCGGCTGGACCGCGTCCGGGGCGCTGCTGGTGTGCGGGCTGTTCCTGCTTGCCCGGTGCGTGCGTACCGTCCACGGCCGGCCGGACCCGGGAGCGGCCATGGGCTCGGCCCCGGACACGGACGTGCCCGCACCCACCGAGGCGGGCACGGGCACGGACGGCTGACGCGGCGGCTCAGGCCTTCGGGGCCACCTTCGAGAGGCCGTTGATGATGCGGTCCATCGCGTCGCCACCCGTCGGGTCGGTCAGGTTGGCCAACATCTTCAGGGTGAACCGCATCAGCACCGGGTGGGTCAGACCGCGCTGGGCGGCGATCTTCATGACCTTCGGGTTGCCGATCAGCTTCACGAAGGCGCGGCCCAGGGTGTAGTAGCCGCCGTAGGTCTCCTTGAGCACCTTCGGGTAGTTGTGCAGCGCCAGCTCGCGCTGGGCCGGGGTGGCCCGGGCATGGGCCTGCACGATGACGTCGGCCGCGATCCGGCCCGACTCCATGGCGTAGGCGATGCCTTCGCCGTTGAACGGGTTGACGAGCCCGCCCGCGTCGCCGACCAGCAGCAGGCCCTTGGTGTAGTGCGGCTGCCGGTTGAAGGCCATCGGCAGGGCAGCGCCGCGGATCGGCTGCGTCATGTTCTCGGGGGTGTAGCCCCAGTCCTCCGGCATGGAGGCGCACCAGGCCTTGAGGACCTCGCGCCAGTCCAGCTCCTTGAAGGCGGAGGAGGAGTTGAGGATGCCGAGGCCGACGTTGGAGGTGCCGTCGCCCATGCCGAAGATCCAGCCGTAGCCGGGCAGCAGCCGGTCCTGCGCTCCGCGCCGGTCCCACAGCTCCAGCCAGGACTCCAGGTAGTCGTCGTCGTGCCGCGGCGAGGTGAAGTACGTCCGTACGGCCACGCCCATCGGGCGGTCCTCGCGCCGGTGCAGGCCCATCGCCAGGGACAGCCGGGAGGAGTTGCCGTCGGCGGCGACCACGAGCGGGGCGTGGAAGGTGACCGGGGTCTTCTCCTCGCCCAGCTTGGCGTGCACGCCGGTGATGTGACCGGTGCGCGCGTCGCGCACCGGCTCGCCGACGGTGCAGCGCTCGTACAGCCGGGCGCCGGCCTTCTGCGCCTGGCGGGCCAGGGTCTCGTCGAAGTCGTCGCGCTTGCGGACGAGTCCGTAGTCCGGATAGGAGGCGAGTTCCGGCCAATCCAGCTGGAGCCGCTGCCCGCCGCCGATGATCCGCAGACCCTTGTTCCGCAGCCAGCCGGCCTCTTCGGAGATGTCGATGCCCATCGCCACGAGCTGCTTGGTGGCGCGCGGGGTGAGGCCGTCGCCGCAGACCTTCTCGCGGGGGAACGCCGTCTTCTCCAGCAGCAGGACGTCCAATCCGGCCTTGGCGAGGTAGTAGGCGGTGGTCGAGCCGGCGGGCCCGGCCCCGACGACGATCACGTCCGCGGAGTGTTCGGAGAGGAGCTCGGTCACTGCGGGGTCTCCCGAAGGCTCGATAAAGGGTGCCCAACGGCACCGGACATGTGCAGTCTATGCAGCGAGAGAGATCACGATCCGAAGGGTGCCTCCGATGACCACCTCGCCGACCCGGCCGCTTCCCTCCGTACAGCTCCGCGTGCCCACGGACGAGGACGCGCACGCCTGGCACGCGGCCTTCGCCGATCCCGACGTCATGGAGTTCCTGGGAGGTCCCGCGGAGCTGTCCGCGTACGAGGAGCTGTCCGCGCGGCAGCGCATGCACGACGCCCAGCTGGGCTACTGCCTGTGGACCCTGGTGGACGCGCGGGGCGCGGTGCTCGGCTTCACCGGCGCCCAGCCGTGGCCCCGGGAGAAGGGGTGGGGCCCGGTGGGTGAGATCGAGATCGGCTGGCGCCTGGGTCGCTCCGCGTGGGGCCAGGGCTACGCGTACGCCGCCGCGCTGGCCACGCTGGAGCGGGTCCGCGTGGCCGGCGTCCCGCACGTGGTGGCGATGATCGACGCCCGGAACGCGCGTTCGGTGGCGGTGGCGGAGCGTCTGGGCATGACCCTGGCCGAGGAGTTCACCACCCCGGGCGGCAACCCGGGCCGGCGTTACGCCCTCTCCCTGCGGGGCGAGTGACCGGGCTCCGCCCGGCCCTGGGGCTCCGCCCCAGACCCCGCTCCGCGAACGCCGGAGAGGCTGGATTCGGCTGAGGCCGCATTATCCGGCCCCTCCGGTGTTCGAGGCGCAGGCGTCAGAAGACGGAGAGGCCCGTCAGGGTGGTGAAGCGGTCGAGGGCGGCCACGCCCGCCACCGAGTTGCCGCGGGCGTCGAGGCCGGGGCTCCAGACGGCCAGGACGCATCGGCCCGGGACCACCGCGACGATCCCGCCGCCGATGCCGCTCTTGCCGGGCAGCCCGACGCGGTAGGCGAACTCGCCCGCCGCGTCGTACGTCCCGCAGGTCAGCATCACCGCGTTGATCTGCTTGGCCTCGCTGCGCGTCAGCAGCCGGGTGCCGTCCGCGCGGAGCCCGTGCCGGGCCAGGAAGCGTCCGGCGCGGGCCAGGTCGGCGCAGCTCATCTCGATGGAGCACTGCCAGAAGTAGTGATCCAGCAGCGCGGGCACCGGGTTGTCGATGTTCCCGTAGGAGGCCATGAAGTGGGCGACGGCGGCGTTGCGGTCGCCGTGCTCCTGCTCGGAGGCCGCGACCTCGGCGTCGAAGCCGATGTCCGGGTTCCCGCTCTCCTGCCGCAGGAACTCCAGCAGTTCGCTGCTCGCGTCACCCGTCAGCGTCTGGAGCCGGTCGGTGACCACGAGGGCGCCCGCGTTGATGAACGGATTGCGTGGAATGCCGCTTTCGTACTCCAGTTGTACGAGCGAGTTGAACGGGTTGCCGGAGGGCTCCCGCCCGACCCGCTCCCACAGGCTGTCGCCGCCCTCGGCCAGCGCCAGGGCGAGCGCGAAGACCTTGGTGATGGACTGGGCGGAGAAGGGCACCCGCCAGTCGCCCACCCCGAAGACGTTGCCGTCGAGGTCGGCGATGGCCATCCCGAACTGCCGCCGGTCCACGGAGGCCAGCGCCGGGATGTACTCGGCCGGAGTGCCGCTGCCGATCAGCGGGGCGATGTCGGCCGCGATCCGCTCCAGCAGCGGCCCGTAGTCGGTGCGTGCGACGTCAGGCACCGCGGTCAGTCCTTGATGCCCCGGTGCAGCGCGACGATGCCGCCGCTGAGGTTGCGCCAGGCGACCTCGGTCCAGCCGGCCTTCTGCAGCAGGGCGGCGAGCGCCGGCTGGTCGGGCCATTCGCGGATGGACTCGGCGAGGTACACGTACGGGTCCGGGTCGGACACCACCGTGCGGGCCACCGGCGGCAGCGCCCGCATCAGGTACTCCATGTAGACCGTGCGGAACGGCGCCCAGGTCGGCTGCGAGAACTCGCAGATGACGACCTGCCCGCCGGGCTTCGTCACCCGGTACAGCTCGCGCAGGGCGGCGTCGGTGTCCTGGACGTTGCGCAGCCCGAAGGAGATCGTGACGGTGTCGAAGACGTCGTCCTGGAACGGCAGCTTCGTCGCGTCGCCGGCGGTCAGCGGCAGCCACGCGTGCCGCTTCTTGCCCTCCATGAGCATGCCCAGGGAGAAGTCGCAGGGGACGACGTACGCGCCGGTGGCGGCGAAGGGCAGCGAGGAGGTGGCGGTTCCGGCGGCCAGGTCGAGGACCACGTGCCCCGGACGCGCGCCGACCGCCTTGGCGACCTCCTTGCGCCACAGCCGGGCCTGACCCAGCGAGATGACGTCGTTGGTGAGGTCGTATTTCGCCGCGATGCCGTCGAACATGGAGGCGACTTCGTGCGGCTGCTTGTCCAGGGAAGCCCTTGTCACTGGCGTTCGCCCCTCGGTGTGCGATGCGGATCGGCGGGTACGCACCCATCCTCTCAGGCCGCACCCTCCGCGAGCCGCGCGGGCTCCGACACCCCCGCCCTCCTTTCCCACCGGACGGGTGTCGGAAACTGTTCCGAAGGACAGTTACGCGACGCCCCGGCGGACACGTTGACTGACAGGGTGCGGCCCGGTGAGGGTCACCCACCGGATCGGTGACCGAATCGTGGCCGTTCCGGCAGGGGCCGCCACGAACAGGAAGCTTCACGATGCCGGCAGGCCATTCCGACGGTCGCTCCCGCCGCAGCAGCCCGCGCGCCCAGCGCCGGGCCGAGCGGCGCAAGCGGCTGCGCCGCACGATCCTCCTCGGCTCGGCGGCGGTGGTCGTGCTCTCCGCGACCGCGTACACCCTGCTGCCCCAGGACGACGACGACGCGAAAGCCGCCGCGGGCCGGGCGGCGGCCCAGCCGGACCCGACGGCCGGGGAATCCGCGGACGGCTCCGGGAACGCCGTCCCGCAGGGTGGCCAGGAGTCCCCCTCCCCGAAGCCGTCCACCTCGCCGGCGGCGTCTCCCCCGGCCTCGCCCACGCCCTCGACCGGCTCCCCGACCCCCACCCAGCCGGGCGCCTTCAAGGCCTCCACCACCGCGGGCAAGGCCCAGGGCAAGGGGACCGCGCGACGTTGGCGGGTCGAGGTCGAGGACGGCAGCGGGGTCGACCCGGAGTCGGCCGCCCGCTCGGTCGAGGCGATCCTCGGGGACCCGCGGGGCTGGACCCAGGACCCGAAGTACGGCTTCCAGCTCGTCGCGGCGGGGCAGCCGGTCGATTTCACCATCAAGATCGCCACGCCCAAGACCACGGACCTCTTGTGCGACGTGAAGACGCCCGAGCTCATCGGCGAGACCAACTGCAGCACGGGGCACGCCGTCGTGGTCAACCTCAAGCGCTGGAAGGAGGGTTCGCCGCAGTTCGACGGCACGCCCGAGGAGTACCGGGCGCTGATCGTCAACCACGAGGTCGGACACGAGCTCGGCCGCGGTCACGAGAGCTGCCCGGGCCCCGGAAAGCCCGCCCCCGCGATGATGCAGCAGATCAAGGGGCTCCTCGGCTGCAAGTCCAACGCCTGGCCGTACGACGCGCAGGGAACCTACCTGTCCGGTCCGTCCGTCCTATAGGGGGAGAGCCGACCGACAGGGCAGGTCGGCCGGGGGCTAGGAGAAAACACGTGCGCGTCGTCAGCTTCAGCGTCCCGGCGTGGTTCCCTTCCTACGAGGAGCCGGGCGCGGAGGCGCAGGCACCCTCCGAGGACGCGCCGGACGGCCCCACGGCGAACGGGGACGGCCCCGCCGAGCGGCCCACCGACGCCCAGCTGACCGAGCAGGAGTCGGCCGTGTTCCTGTGCCTGGCCACCGGCGCCTCCAACCGGGAACTCGCCGTCGAGCTCCAGCTCTCCGTCAGCACCGTCAAGTTCCACGTGGTGAACATACGGGCCAAGCTCGGCGGCATCAGCCGCCTGCAGGCCTGCCTGCTGGCCGCCCTCGCCCGGGAGGACACCCGACGCGCCGCCGATGCCGTCGGGTCCTGCGACCGGATCGGGCTCAGCGACGGCGGTGGAGCAGCCGTCCCCCGATGACCGTGGCCACGCACGTGGTCGCACCCCGCTCCAGCAACTCGGCCTCGTCCGCCACCGCGAAGGCCGCGAACCGTGCCGGAACCCCCGCCTCCAGGATGCCGTGGAAGGCCTGCGCCGCAGCGTCCCGCCCGGCGAAGGGATCCAGGTCGGGCAGCCCCTCGTAGGCGGCCGGCGGCAGGATCGCGAGCCCGGACCGGGACACCGCCGTGCGTACCGCCGGGATCGTGAAGCGGCCGCAGACCGCCACCACCCCGCGGGCCAGCAGCCGCTGCGTACCGCGCCGGGCACTGTGCCCCCACCGCGGCTCGGTCATCTTCAGCGCGTCCAGCGCCGCCGCGCCCCGGATCGGGTCGGCGCCGAGCTCGGTGACCTCGTACGGGTCGTCCGGGTAGTACGTGCGCTCCAGCAGCTCGTCCGCCCCGCGCACCACCAGCCCCGGGGTGATCACCCCGGGCCAGCGGCGGGTCCGGGCGTGCGGGTGGGCCGCGGCGACCTCCTCGTACGGCCCGACGCGGGCTATCCGGTCGCCGTCGACGAGGACCGCGCCGCCCGTCAGCGGCGCGGACCCCGGACCTATGACCAGGAGTTCGGCGGTGTGCAGCGTCAACATCGGTCGGCGGGCGTCGTCAGTTCGTGGAGATGAGCTTCAGCTCGGGGTGCGCCGTGCCGCCCTCGATGGCGGTGGAGGAGATGTGCGAGACCACCCGCTCGTCGACCGGGTCGTTCGCCGGGTCGTCGTGCACGAGCAGGTGCTCGTACGTGGTCGCGCGCTGCGCCGGGGTGCGGCCCGCCTTGCGGATCAGGTCGATGATCTCCTGGCGGTTGGAGCGGTGCTTGGCACCGGCCGAGGAGACGACGTTCTCCTCCAGCATGATCGATCCGAGGTCGTCGGCGCCGTAGTGCAGCGAGAGCTGACCCGCCTCCTTGCCGACGGTCAGCCAGGAGCCTTGGATGTGGGCGATGTTGTCGAGGAAGAGACGCGCGATCGCGATCATGCGCAGGTACTCGAAGATCGTCGCCTGCGTCCGGCCCTTGAGGCGGTTGTTCTCGGGCTGGTAGGTGTACGGGATGAAGGCGCGGAAGCCGCCCGTACGGTCCTGGGTGTCCCGGATCATCGCGATGTGCTCGATGCGCTCGGCGTTGGTCTCGCCGGTGCCCATCAGCATGGTGGAGGTGGACTCCACGCCCAGCTTGTGGGCGATCTCCATGATCTCCAGCCAGCGCTCGCCGGACTCCTTGAGCGGGGCGATCGCCGTACGCGGCCGCTCCGGCAGCAGCTCGGCGCCGGCGCCCGCGAAGGAGTCGAGGCCGGCGGCGTGGATGCGCTGGATGGCCTCCTCCGCCGAGACGCCCGAGATGCGGGCCATGTGCTCGACCTCGGACGCGCCGAGGGAGTGGATGACCAGCTGCGGGAAGTCCTTCTTGATGGCGCTGAAGTGGTGCTCGTAGTACTCGACGCCGTAGTCCGGGTGGTGTCCGCCCTGGAACATGATCTGGGTGCCACCCAGCTCGACGGTCTCCGCGCAGCGGCGCAGGATGTCGTCGAGGTCGCGGGACCAGCCCTTCTTCGCGTCCTTGGGGGCCGCGTAGAAGGCGCAGAACTTGCACGCCGTGACGCACACGTTGGTGTAGTTGATGTTCCGCTCGATGATGTACGTCGCGATGTGCTCGGTACCGGCGTAGCGGCGGCGGCGCACGGCGTCGGCCGCCTGGCCCAGCGCGTGCAGCGGCGCGTGGCGGTAGAGGTCGAGCGCCTCTTCCTTGGTGATCCGGCCCCCCGCGGCGGCGCGGTCGAGGACAGACTGGAGAACGGCCTGGTCGGTCACCGGTGAGTCACCTTTCGGCGGTGTGTCTGTGTCAAGGTCCGGACCGATCCAGCCTACGCCAGGGCCTGACGCGCCAAGCCCTGGGGCTTGGCGCGCGGGTCTCAGGGGCTGCGCCTGAGGTCGCCCTCGGGGTTTCCGGCCGGGCTGTCGCCCGACTTGTAGTGGAGTGTCCCGTCCGCGTTGAGCGTGAAGCGCTCGTCGGCGGAGCCGTTGGAGCAGACCCCGGGGGCCGGGTTGGGGCCGCCCGCGGTGTCCAGGACCAGCGAGCGGTCGGTGGCCGAGGAGAGCTTCCAGTCGCCGCTGCAGTCGGTGCCCAGGATGTCCAGGACGGACTTGTCCCGGCCGACGACCTCACCGACCCGGCCGGCCTTGATGGTGATCTCGAACTCCGAGGAGAGGCCGAGCCGGGCGGTGGTGACCGAGCCCTTCCAGGTGCCGACGAACTCCTTGGGCACGTCCTGCCGGGTCCCCTTGGGCGCGGCCTGGCTTCCGCTCGCGCTGGGGGTCCCCGTCGGAGCCGGGGCCGAGGCGCCCGGCGCGGGCGAGGAGGCCGAGGGGCGCGCCCCGGCGTCGGCCAGGTCCCGCTCCTTGCCGCCCTGGCCCGGCAGGACGTCCATCCAGTACAGCCCGCCGGACAGCACCGCCAGCACGGCCGCCGCCGCCAGGACCACGGTGCAGCTGAACCGACGCCCGGCCGCCCTGACGGTGACCTGCCGCCCCGGATCCTCCGCGCCGGTCCGCTGCCCGGGCAGCCCCCCGCCGGCGGTTCCCTGGCCGGGGCTCGCGTACGGACCGGATCCACCGGGCGGGTCCGCGGCCGCGGTCGGCGAGCCGACGCCCGGCCCCGGCGCCCCGTACGCGGGGTCCGGCGGCCCGAAGCCGACCGCCCCGGCCGGGCCGCCGTACGAGGCGGCCGTGAACGGCACCGGCCCGGACGGGCCGTCCGCGTACGGCGAGTGCGACGGGAGCGGCGCGGCGAAGCCCCGGCCCGCCGACGCCTCGGGCCCGCCGCCGGAGGTGTCCGCGTCCAGGTCCAGCAGCGCCACCGCGGCCCGGCTGGCCTCCTCGACCAGCGGCCCGGGCAGCCAGCCGCGGGCGCCCAACGCCCCGCCCAGGGCCGCCGCGACCGCCTCGGGGGCCGGCCGCTCGGCGGCCGTCTTGGCCAGGCAGGCCTCGATCAGCTCGCGCAGCTCCCCGGCCGGGAGCGCGCCGAGCTCCGGCGGCTCGTGCACCACCTTGTAGAGGAGGGTCGCGGAGTTGTCCCCGCTGAAGGGCGGCCGCCCGGTCGCCGCGAAGGCCATCACCGCGCCGAGCGAGAACACGTCGGCGGCCGCGGTGACCCCCTTGCCGAGGATCTGCTCGGGCGACATGTAGCCGGGCGAGCCGATGGACACCCCGGTGGAGGTGAGGGAGGCGGTGCCGTCCGTGGCCCGCGCGATCCCGAAGTCGATCAACCGCGGCCCGTCCAGGGTGAGCATCACGTTCGACGGCTTCACGTCCCGGTGCACGAGGCCCAGACCGTGCACGGCCACCAGGGCGCGGGCCAGCCCCGCACCGATGGCTCGTACCGAGGCTGCGGGGAGCGGGCCGTGCGCGGCCAGCGCGCGGTCCAGGGAGGGCCCGGCCACGTACCCGGTGGCCACCCACGGCACCGGAGCCTCGGGGTCCGCGTCCAGCACGGGCGCGGTCCACTCCCCGCCCACCCGGCGGGCCGCCTCCACCTCCCGGCGGAACCGGGCCCGGAACTCCTCGTCGGAGGCGAAATGCGGGTGCACGATCTTGACGGCGACGGTCCGGCCGCCCGCGCTGCGCCCCAGGTAGACCCGGCCCATGCCACCCGCGCCGAGCCGGCCGAGCAGCCGGTAGGCGCCGATGGTGCGCGGCTCACCGGCTTCGAGCGGCTGCATCGCGTCCCCCCAATTCCCCGTGATCCCGGGCGCCTTGTGCCGCCCGGCCGAGCAGCAGCCTAGGCGTTGCCGGGGTGGGGCGGGGGACGGAGCACGGTCACCCTTTTGCATTTCCACGCCGAGCCGAGAAATGCGAAAAGGGCGAGAATTCCCGGTAAACCGCACATTCGACCGTCCGCCCTTTGGACTACCGCGGGGTAAACCCGCTCAGCACTCCTGGACCACCGTGCTCAGCAGCTCCACGGCGACATCCGTGGGATAGCCGGTCGTCGCTCCCGTACGGCGTGCGAATTCACGTACGCCGGCCAGCTGATCGGGACCGAAGCGGAAGTCGAGCGTCGTGAAGTACCGCTCCAGCAGCTCCGCGTCGAAGGCCTCCCAGCGGGCCGCCTGCTCGGCCACCTTGGTGACCTCCTCCAGGGACACGTCCCGGGAGGAGAGGAAGGCCTCGTGGACCTCCCGCACGACGGCGGGCTCGCGGGCGAGGTAGTCCTTGCGGGCGGCCCAGACGGCGAAGACGAACGGCAGCCCGGTCCACTCCTTCCACATGTGGCCCAGGTCGTGCACGGTCAGCCCGAGCCGGGGCGCGTCGTGCAGGGAGGCCCGCAGCGCGGCGTCCCCGATCAGTACGGCCGCGTCCGCCTCCTGCATCATCACGCTCAGGTCGGGCGGGCAGGTGTAGTAGTCGGGTCGTACCCCGTACTGCTCGGAAAGCAGCAGCTGAGCGAGGCGTACGGACGTACGAGAGGTGGAGCCGAGTGCGACGCGGGCGCCGTCGAGCTGCTCCAGGGGGACCTGCGAGACGATCACGCAGGACATCACCGGACCGTCGCAGCCGACGGCGATGTCGGGGAAGGCGACGAGCTGGTCGGCGTTGCGGAGGAACTCCACGAGGGTGATCGGGGCGATGTCCAGGTCTCCCTGGACGAGGCGCTCACTGAGTTTCTCGGGGGAGTCCTTGGTCAGCTCCAGGTCCAGCAGCGTGCCGGTTCTGGCCAGCCCCCAGTAGAGGGGAAGGCAGTTCAGGAACTGAATGTGGCCGACACGGGGCCGGCTGCGATAGACGTCCACATCGCGAGACTAGCCCCCGTGTCAGCGTCAGCCTTGCGGCGGGTCTCAAACGTCCGGGTGACGTGATCTTTCCCTCTGGTCTCCGCCACAGGGTGCGTGCTAGGCTCGACGCAAGTTGCAGTTTGGTTTCCCTTGCAGTACGAGGCCTGCGGAGAATGTGACCCGCAGGCTTTTGTAGTTTTCAGACTTCTTAGCAGGTTCTGGAGCAGGGCGACCCTTTGGCCCATAGGAGGGCTCATGGCTACCGGAACCGTGAAGTGGTTCAACGCTGAAAAGGGCTTCGGCTTCATCGCCCAGGACGGCGGCGGCCCGGATGTCTTCGTCCACTACTCCGCGATCAACGCCTCTGGCTTCCGCTCCCTCGAGGAGAACCAGACGGTGAACTTCGACGTCACGCAGGGTCCGAAGGGCCCGCAGGCGGAGAACGTCACCCCGGCCTAGTCGCCTGGGCCAACTCTCATCGCGGGTTGGAAAAGCAATACCCAAGGAGCCCTGTCCCCTCTGCGCGAGCAGATCAGGCAGGGCTCCTGCCTTTCCCCCTCTCCCCCCGGCGGGGTGGAGAGGGGCAACGCAGTGGCCCCCGGCACCGTGGAAACGGTGCCGGGGGCCACTGGCGTACGGGCCTCAGGGGCGGGCCGGGTCCTTCGCGGGGACCGGGTCCTTCGCCGGAACCTGGTCCGGGGTCGGCGTCGACGGTGCGGTCGGGGTCGTGGTCGTGTCCGGAGCGGTGACCTTGAGCTCCAGGACGAAGGTCACCTTCTCCTTCGTGGTCAGGCGCACGAAGTAGGGGCCCGGGGCCACGTCCGTGGTGAACAGCTCCGGCAGGACGATCTTGCCGTCTGCGGCGGTCTTGGCCAGCACCCGACCGAAGACCGGCTTCCCGGCCTCGTCCTTGAAGAACGGGGCCTTCGCGGTCTTCGGGTCCACCGGGACCCACGCGCCGTCGTTGTCCTTCACGACCAGGTCGGCGATGGTCTCGGTACCCGCGACCGGCTTCCCGGCGGCGGTCGCGAAGACCTCCACACCGGTGAAGCTCTTACCGGTGACCGCCTCCGGTATCTTGGCGCCGTCCGCACGGGCCAGCTTGTCGGCGACCGTCACGGTGACCTTGCCGTCGAAGTTCACGGTGAACCCGCCCTGCGGGTCGTAGGCCGAGGCCCGCAGGGTGAAGGTGCCGGCCTTGGAGCCCGCCTTGAGCCCGGTCGCGGCGGCGATGCCGTCGGCGCCCGCCTTGACCACCAGGGAGTCCGCGGTCCCGAAGCGGGTGCCGCCGGTGGTGTCCTTCTCGATCGCGAAGACCACCTCCTGGTTGACGGCGGGCTTGCCGTCGCTCAGGAGCACCTTGACCCGGGGGACCTCCGCGAAAGCGGCGCCCGCCTCGGCCGTGAGGCCGGGACCGTCGAGGACCGTCAGCGACGCCAGGCGCGGCGTGGCCGGCTTCGGCTGCTCCGGGGTCGGCGTCGGGGTCGGCGTGGGCTTCGGCGTCGGCGTGGGGGTCGGCTTCGGGGCCGGGGTCGGCGTCACCGGATTCGACGGCGTGACCGGCACCTGCGGAGTGGGCAGGGTGCCGGGCGGCTGCGTCGGGTAGTCCCCGACGGGCGGGTTCGCCACCTCGCCGACGCCGGCCTGGTACTGGCGCATGAAGCCGAGCACGGTGTTCACGTACTCGCGGGAGTTGTTGTAGCTGAGGATCGCCTGGTCGAGCTTGGCCTCGTTCGACAGGTCGCGGTCACCCGCGCACAGGTAGAGGCCCGCGCCCAGCGCCGCGTCGTAGATGTTGTTCGGGTCCCGCTTGGCGTCGCCGTTGCCGTCCGCGCCCCACTTGGCCCAGGTGGACGGGATGAACTGCATCGGGCCGACGGCCCGGTCGTACACCGCGTCCGCGTCCCACTCACCCTTGTCCGTGTCCCGGATCTCGGCGAAGCCGTTGCCGTCCAGGCGGGGGCCGCGGATGGGCTTCTCGGTGTAACCGTCCGCCTTGAGCCCGTAGCCCGAGGCGTGGACGGACTCCACCCGGCCGATGCCCGCGAGCAACTGCCAGGGCAGCTTGCAGGTGGGGAGCGCGGCAGCCACCGACACCTCGGCACGGTGATAGGCGTCGAGGGCGGTCGCGGGTATCCCGCTGGCCCCCTCCGGTGCCCCCACCCCGGTGGGCGGCGGGTCGGCGACGATGTCGGGCAGATCCAGCCGGGCGTCACCGCGGTCGGCGGCCTGCGGACTGTCCGGAGTGGGCTCGGACTCTCCCGCGTCGGCGGTCGACGGACTGGTCACGACCGCGGCGGTGGTCAGGCTGGCCGCGAGCGCGGCCGTGCACAGGACCTTGCGCGAGGTGTTGACGAGGTGACGGTGAAGCGGCTTCACAGTGCGGCGATCCCCCCAAGGAGCCGTCAAATGTATACGGCTGGTCCAGCCGTGAATATCCACTGTCTATCAGGTATTCGCCCCCGACTCGCCGTCCCTTCGGGAGATGTGACGCACCATTCGTCTCGACTTCACCCGGGTCTCACGACCGAATGGACAGACGTCCGACACCCCCGCCCGAATCACCCCGGTGGCAGCCCTTTTCTACCATCTCCCGCCGGCCGTGTCGGCGACCGAAAGCGCCTACGGAACCCGCCGCCGCCGGGTACGGTTCCCCGGAGCCGCCGATGATGTGACGTGGATCACTCGACAAGGTCCGGCCGGGCGCGATGAGTTCCGGGAAGCACGACGGTCTCCCCTCCGTACGCACCGGACCGAGGCAGAGGAAGAACCCATGCGCATCGTCATCACCGAGTTCATCAGCCTGGACGGCGTCGTACAGGCCCCGGGCGGCCAGGGCGAGGACGACGACGGCGGCTTCGCCCACGGCGGCTGGTCGCACCCGTTCTTCGACCCGGAGGTGGTCGGCGGCTCCTTCTCCGAGGCGATGGAGAACGCCGAGGCCCTGCTGTTCGGGCGCCGCACCTGGCAGACCATGGCCGCGGCCTGGCCCGACCGGGCGGGCGACCCGTTCGCCGACCGGATGAACTCCATCCCGAAGTACGTCGTCTCCCGGACCCTGGGCGAGGGCGACCTGACGTGGAACAACACCACGCGCATCGCCGGCGACAAGGCCGTCGCCCACCTCCGGGAACTGCGCGAGACCGAAGGCGGCGACCTGGTGGTCATGGGCAGCCCCACCCTCGTACGCACCCTGCTGAGCGAGGGCCTCGTCGACGAACTCCGGCTGATGGTCATGCCCGTACTGCTCGGCGGCGGTAAGTCGATCTTCCCGGCCGACGGCGGGCTGCGCACGCTCGAACTGGTCTCCACGACGATCAGCCCGGCCGGTGTGCACGTGTGCACCTACCGCCCGATCACCAAGAGCTAGTGGGCGTCCGGCCGATCAGAAGACCAGCATGCAGATCTCGACCAGGATCCCGGCGACGGCGGCCGGCACGAACACGATGACCAGACCCCCCAGGGCCACGAGGACATAGCCCTCGCCGTCCGCCACCCTGCCGTGGCGCGCGCAGGCGAACAGCCAGGCCGCCAGGACCAGGAACGGCACCAACAGCAGGCCGATGACGCTCCCGAAGCGGAACACGGCGCCGCCCGACAGTTCGTACGCCCGTCCCCGCGCCGTCCTGACCTCCACCCGGGTACCGGGCCGGTAGTCGTCGGCGGCCGTGTCCAGCACGATGTCGCGGGGCGGCCCGTCCGACCGCCGGGGGGTGTAGCGGCCGGCGCAGTCGGTGCCGGTCGCGTAGCCCTCGGCGTCACTCGCGTCGTAGCACTCCTGGATCGAGACGACCCCGTCGACGGGCCCGAACCCGAGCACGGCGGCCATCTGCGGCCCGGGCAGCAGCCACGTCAGCCACGCGGCGAGACCGAGGACCACCACGACCCCGCCCCCGGCAACCCCCCGCCCCAACACCCGCGCACCACGCCCCACCACGCCCCGCCCCCTCGATCCCTAGGATGCCGAATACCCACGGGGAGGGGCGACGACGCGGGGCCGGGGCGGCGGGGGCCGGTGGGGCGGCCCCGCTCCCCGACGCCCCCGTCAGGATCGGCGTGGGTGGTTCATTCTCCGGCCGGGCAGGATCGGGTGCCGGACGGCAGGCGCCCGTAGAGGAGGAACTCGTTGATGTACTCCCGTACGCAGGGCGAGCCGGCGAAGCCGGTGTGTCCGTCGCCCTTGTGGTCCACGATCACCGCCGAGCCCAGCCGTTCGGCCGTCTCCTCCGTCCACTCGTACGGCGTCGCCGGGTCGCCGCGGGTGCCGACCAAGAGCATCGGCGGTGCCCCGGGGTGGTCGATCCTGCGGATGAAGTCGGTGCCCGCGGGCCATCCGTAGCAGGCGAGCACGGTCACCAGCTGCCGCGGCCCGAACACCTTGGAGACCTTCAGGAATTCGTCCCCCAGCTCGGTGAACTCCTTCTCCAGGGCGGCCGGGGTGGCCTTCTCGATCGACCGGTCGGGGTCGTCGGCGCAGGACACGGCGGCGAGGGCGGCGGCGGCGTTGTCGGCGGGCACCGGTCCGAACCTGTCGCCCCGCGCCGTGTCCGGTGACTCCGGCGGGTCGGTCGGCGTGGCCGCTTCCGTCGGGTCGGTCGGGTCGGTCGGGTCCGGCGGCTCTCCCAGGCCGAGCAGAGCCAGCAGTCCGGCCGGGTCCTTCTTGGTCTCCGCCAGGGCCAGCGACTTGGCGAGCATGGGCCACGCGCTCGGTGAGTACAGGGCCTGGCCGATCGCGAGGGATACGGCGAAGCCGTTCAGGTCGGTGCCGTCCCGCCCGACCAGCGGCTCCCCGTCGAGCCGCTCCACGAGGGCGGCCACCTTCTCCTTGGCGGTACGGGTGTTCGTCCCGTAGACGCAGTCGGTCTGATGGGCACACCAGGTCAGGAAGTTGTCCAGGGCCCGCTGCTGGGCCCGGGCCGATACGAGGGCCTGCTCGGTCAGCGGTTCGGTGAGGGTGTCGATGCCGTCGAGGACCATGCGGCCGGTGGTGTGGGGGAACTGGGCGGCGTACACGGCTCCGAGCCGGCTGCCGTAGGAGAAGCCGAGGTAGTTGAGCTTCTTGTCCCCGAGGACGCGGCGGATCACGTCCATGTCGCGGGCCGCGTCGACGGTTCCGATGTGCGCGAGGACCGGGCCGGAGGAGCGTCGGCACTGCTCGACCGCGTCCCGCATGGCGGCGAGAACGGCGGCGGTGTCGGCGTTCGGGTCGATCTCGGGCTCCCGGGAGCCGGCGCAGGAGACGGGGTCGCTGTGGCCCACGCCGCGGGGGTCGAAGCCGATGAGGTCGTAGCGCTCGCCGAGGTCGGCGAACGACTTGGGGTCGGCCGCGAGGCCCGTCATGCCCGAAGCGCCGGGGCCGCCGAAGTTGATCAGGAGCGAGCCGATGCGCCGGTCCGGGTCGGTGGCCGGGATCCGGCCCAGGGCCACCTGGACCGTGCCCTTGCCCGGGGCCGCGTAGTCGAGCGGGACCTCCACGACGGCGCACCGCATCTCGGGGGGCACCGGTTCGTCGGGGCAGTCGCCCCACCGGACGCGCTGGCTGTGGAACCGCGCAAGGGGGTCGTGGTCGCCGCTGGGGGCGGGCGTGGTGGGCGCGGGGGTGGGGCTGCGGGTCGGGTTCGGGGTGGGCGTGGGCGGCGGGGCGGCTCCCAGCGAGGCCAGGAGCAGCGTGCCGGCGGCTGCGCCGGTGGCTATGGCCGTACGGACTCGGGAACGGTGCACTGCGCCCTCCTCGGGCGGCCCCCCGGACCCATCTGCCCACCATAGACCGGGCCCGCGGGGCCCGCCCGCCCAGTGACCGGGGGCCCCGGTCGGCCCCGGTCGGCCCCGCTCCGGGCACGGTGCCGGGCCGGGTCAGTCCTCCCGCGGCCCCCGGTAGAGCTCCTGGATGCGGTCCGCGTAGTCCCGGGCGATCGCGCCGCGCCGGAGCTTGAGGGACGGGGTCAGGTGGCCGCGCGCCTCGGTGAAATCGGCGGCCAGGACGGTGAAGCGGCGGATCGACTCGGCCCGTGAGACCAGCCGGTTCGCCTCGTCCACCGCCCGCTGGAGGTCCGCCCGCAGTTCCTCGTCCCGTACGAGGTCGCGCATCGGCATGTTCTGCTTCTTGTGCATCTGGCGCCAGTGCTGCAGCCCGTCGGGTTCGAGGGTGATCAGCGCGGTGATGTAGGGCCGGTTGTCGCCGACGACCATGCACTGGCCGACCAGTGGATGGGCTCGCAGCCAGTCCTCCAGCGGTGCCGGAGCCACGTTCTTGCCGCCGGAGGTGATGATCATCTCCTTCTTGCGGCCGGTGATGGTCAGGTATCCGTCGGCGTCGAGCTCGCCGATGTCGCCGGTGGCCAGCCAGCTCCCGTACGGGGCCGCGTGCGCGGCGTTCCAGTAGCCGGCGAAGACGTGGCCGCCGCCGAGCAGCACCTCGCCGTCGTCGGCGATCCGTACCGCGGTGCCCGGCAGTGGCCAGCCGACGGTGCCGAGGCGGGGCCGCTGCGGCGGGGTCACGGTGCTGGCGCCGGTGGTCTCGGTCAGCCCGTAGCCCTCGAAGACCTCGATGCCGGCGCCGGTGTAGAAGGCGGCGAGCCGTCGGCCCAGCGGTGATCCGCCGCTCAGGACGTAGCGGACGCGGCCGCCGAGCGCGGCCCGGATGCGCCGGTAGACGAGGGGGTCGTAGACGGATCGGGCGAGGCGCAGCACGAGTCCGGGGGTCTTGTCCTCGGCGATCTCGGCGAAGCGCTGCGCGATACGGGCGGCCCGGTCGAAGGAGGAGGCCCGGCCCATCTTCTCGGCGGTGGCGCGGGCGGTGTTGTAGACCTTCTCCAGCACGTAGGGGATGGCCAGGAGGAAGGTGGGCCGGAAGCCGGCGAGGTCGGCGAGGAGGTCCTCGGTACTGATGCTGGGGGCGTGTCCGAGTTTGACGCGGGCCCGCATGCAGCCGACGGCCACCATCCGCCCGAAGACGTGGCTGAGCGGCAGGAACAGCAGGGTGGAGGCGGGGTCCTTGCTCGCGGATCTGAAGACGGGGTGCAGCAGCTCCACCGCGTTGTCGACCTGGGCGAAGAAGTTCGCGTGGGTGATCACGCAGCCCTTGGGTTGCCCGGTGGTGCCCGAGGTGTAGATGAGGGTGGCGACGGAGTCCGGTGTGCGGGCGCCCCGCCGGTGGTGCACCACCGCGTCGGGGATGCGTTCGCCGGCCTTGACCAGCCGGGCCAACGCGCCGGTGTCGAATTCCCACAGGTGGGTCAGCCAGGGCAGGTTGCCGCGTTCGCCGCTGATGAGCCGGGCTTGTGCGGTGTCCTCGACCGCGCAGGCGACGGCTCCGGAGTCCTGGATGATCCAGCGTGCCTGGAGGGCGGAGGAGGTGGGGTAGATCGGTACGGTGACCAGGCCGGCGGCCCAGCCGGCGAAGTCGAGCAGGGTCCATTCGTAGGTCGTGCGGGCCATGATGGCGAGCCGGTCGCCCTCGCGGAGCCCTTCGGCGATCAGGCCCTTGGCCACGGCGAGCACCTCGGCCGCGAACTGCGCGGCCGACACGTCGTGCCAGACGCCGTCCCGGTCCTTGCGGGCGAGCACCGCTTCCCTCGGGGCCTCCCAGGCGTTGTGGAAGGGGATGTCTCCGAGGGATCCTCGGTCCGGGCGGCCCACCAGTGCGGGCACCCGGACCTCACGGACCACTCCGTCGATCATGGTCTTGACGGGTTCGACCGGTTCTACGGCCCCGACCGGCCTCAGCTCGGCTCCCACGGCGCACTCTCCTTGGCTCGGTGCGAGGGTTACCGCCGGTAATTTACGTAGAGGTAACCCGCTCCGACCAGCCCTTGGAGCCGTTCTTCACCGACGCTCCACGCCACCGCCACCGCCCCACACCCCGGACGCGGCAGCCCTCCGCACGTAGTCCGCGAAGTCGCGGGGCTCCCGGCCGAGCACCCGCTGCACACCGTCGGCGAGGGTGGCGAAGCGGCCCTCGGCGATCCACCCGTAGAGCAGGTTCAGCAGGCCGACGAACTCCTCCGGCACACCGTGACCCCCGGCGTAGGCGGCGAACTCCTCGGGCGGGAGCGGGCGATAGGTGACCACCCGGCCGGTGGCCCGGGTGATCTCGTCGACCACGGAATCCAGGCTCAGCAGCCGCGGGCCGGACAGTTCGTAGGCCTGCCCGCCGTGTCCCTCCTCGGTGAGGGCGGCCACCGCGACGGCGGCGATGTCCTCGGCGTCGATGAACGGCTCGACGCCGTCTCCGGCCGACATCACGACCTCGCCGCCCTGGACCTGCGCCCGGATGAACGGGTCCTCGTCGAAGTTCTGGAAGAACCAGGACGGCTTGAGGATGGTCCACCGCGCGCCGGACTCGCGGACCGCGCGCTCGCAGGGAAGCTTCTCCTCGCCCTCCGCCACCACCCAGTCGCGGGCGGACAGCAGCACCAGCCGCTCCACACCGGAGGCCACGGCCAGCCGGGTGAAGGAGCGCATCGACTCGGCGGCGTCGGGGAGCTGCGAGTCGACCAGGTAGGCCGCGCCGGCCCCGTCCAGCACCTGCTCCCAGGTGTTCTCATCGGTCCAGTCGAAGGTGACCGGCCCCTTGCGGGAGGCGCCCCGGACCTCGTGCCCGCGCTGCCGCAGCTGGGCGGCCACGCGGCTTCCGGTCTTGCCGGTGCTGCCCAGGACCAGAATCGGCCTGGTCGTCGTGTCGTTCAGGGTGCGGTTCGCGGTGCTGTTCTTCGTCGTCGTCATGTGACCAGTCAATCCGGCCCCGTCGGGACGCGACATGGCTCTCCCGCTCACCTACATGTCCCAGCGTCCAAGGGTGTACTGCCGGGCGGGGCGCTCGGGCCGGGCGGGCAGCCCGCGGGCTGTCGGCGGCGGAAGGTAGCGTAGGGGCGGCGTAAAGACCACGGGCAGGAATGCGTCGGTGCGTTGCGACTGCCGGGCCGTTTGTTGCGTCTCACCCTCTGAGCAAGGAGCTCCACGCGCATGTCCATACCACCGCAGCCTCCGTCGTCCCCGGGCCCGTACGGACAGCCGGGCCCGTACGGCCAGCCCGGCCCCTACGGCCAGCCGGGCCAGCCGGGGCAGCCCGGCCAGCCGCCCTACGGCGGTGCGCCGCAGGGCTGGTACCCCCCGCAGCCGCAGAAGACCAACACGTTGGCCATCGTCGGCTTCGTCATGGCGCTCGTCTGCGGAATCCCGCTGGTCCCCATCGTCCTCGGGATCATCGCCCTCTCCCAGATCAAGTCCCGCGGTGAGAAGGGCAAGGGCCTCGCCATCGCGGCGATCGTCATCCACAGCCTGGTCATCGTGTTCTACGGGACCTTCGTGATCCTCGGACTCACGGGAGCGCTGGACGACGACTCCTCGACGACGCGCGACACCACCTCCCAGGTCACCGGACCGACCGCCGGCGCACCGACCGCGAGCGCACCGGCCACCAGCCGACCGGGCTCCAGCGGCTTGACCGAGATCCGCAAGGGCGACTGCTTCAACACGAAGGACGATCTGGCCCAGTACGGCGACGAGGACGGCACCCAGGCCGCCCGCTCGGTGACGATCGTGCCCTGCGCCCAGCCGCACAAGGGCGAGGCGTACGCGGTCTTCAACCTGGACGCCGGAACGTACCCGGGCAACGAGAAGGTCACCAAGTCCGCCGAGGAGAAGTGCAGCGGCGACGCGCTCACCTCGTACGTGGGCAACAACCCCAAGGTCTCTGAGAAGCTGGAGGTCTACTACTACTACCCGCAGGCCGCCAGCTGGCTCCTCGGCGATCGCGAAGTCACCTGCTTCGTCGGCGACCCCGGCGGCCCGAGCACCGGCTCGATCCGAGCCTCCGGCTCCTGACCCCGGACTGTGGGATCGACCAGCGGTCACGTAGGCCCCGCCCCTGACCGGGGCGGGGCCTACGACATTTGCGGCACCGCCGAACCGATCGGCGTGGCGCAGCTGTGGACAGAGCACAGGGACGATCTTCTGGCGGCCGGTCTGCTGACTCCGACGGTGAAGCGGGTGTCCGCTGACGACGGTGCGGGTGGGTACGACGTCGAATCACCCGGGTTCGGGGACTACTGGAAGGAGATCCAGGCAAATGGCATCTCGAACAGCGGTGATTTCATGGGCAAGACGGACGCGGCCCGACACATGGACCACTACCTGAACGGATCCGGCAGGCCCATCGACCTCGACGTCGACCGGATGCTGAGTGACAAGGACGACACGGTCCTGCGTGACGTCTCTGCGAGCACGCGTGCTCGGCAGGAGGAAGAGTGGCGCCGCCAAGCGCTTGAGGCCTTCGAGAAGTCGGGCGGCAAGCCGGTAGCCATCCCCGTGGAGACATGGGGGCAGGGATACGAACACGACAAGGGCCCGGACGGCACGGCAAACTGGTACCTGGCCATCGGCAGCGCCATGACGAACACCACGGGAGTCGTCACCGCGATGCCAGGAGCCGACGGCAAGCCGCAGGTCAGCATCGACTACCAGGTCAATGTTTGGGACAGGTACAACTGGGATCCTGGAAAGGCAACGCCGATCGGCCCCACCACGGTGACCGACGCCGACATGGCCCGCATGCACAACACAGGTCAGGCCAGGGAATTCGACATGCGGGGGAGCAGTTCGGTGCAGCGACACGACATGGGTGCGGGAAACGCCTGGCCGGATCCGAAGGAGCCGGGGCGGGACGGGAAGCGTACCGACATCGGCCGGAACAGCGACGCCCGATGAGGGGGCGGACGCGCAGGCGGTCGCGTTCGGCGTGGGTCGGTGCGGTCGCGGTGATCGGGCTGGTGACCGGATGCTCCGGGGGCGGCACGCCGGTGGCGGACCGCTCGTCCGGGCAGATGTCGCACTGGGTGGAGGGCGCGACGGTGGAGTCGGTCGCCACGGCGTTGCGGGTGCAGGTGCCCGGGACGGCGAGCGAGTCGAAGGCGGCCCGCCTGGACGGGTTCCAGGACGACAGCCTGATCATGACGTTCGTCCTCCCGACCGGCGAGGTGGACGGGTTCGTCGCAGGGTTGAAACCGGAGCAGCCGCTGCGCCTGCGGGAGCAGCCGCTCGCCGCGAGCACGAACCCGTCGGCGCCGTTCTCCCACCTCGGGTCGGCCGAGCCCGACCTGCTCGCGGACGTCCGCGAAACCCAGGTGTGCGCGCCGTGCGCGGGTGAACTCAACTGGCTGAAGGTCGCGGTGGCCCGGCTCGACGACCGCACCAGCCGGGTGTATCTCCGCGGCGTCGACTGACCCCCAGCCGCTCAGGCCGCCGCGTGCTCTTCCGGTGGGCAGGTGCGGCAGCGGCCCGGGCGGGGGGTGCGGAAGGCTCGGTCGCAGCCGGTGCAGTTCTGCAAGGGGTCCGGCCGTCTGATGTCCCGGGTCTCCGGGGGCGGCGGGGCCGGGGGCAGGCGGGGCGGCAGCAGGGCGGTGAGGCGGTACGCGAGTACGGACGCGGGGCGCCGCATCTGCGCGGGGAGGTCCGCGGACAGGGCCCGGGCGACCGCGTCGGGGGTGACCCCGCGCTCCAGCCAGGCCGACACGTCCGGCGCGAGCCGTCGTACGTCGCGCTCCGAGAGCAGGAGCCGCGGGTCGTAGCGCCGTAGCCCGGCGAGGAGTTCGAGCGCGGCGGGGTCGGGGGCGGGGGACGCGGCCGCCGGCGGGGCGGCGGGTTCCGTCTCCGGGTGCAACTCCGACTCCGGGCGCGACTCCGGTTCCGGTTGCGGTTGCGGCTCCTGGGCGGGGGCCCGGTCCGGGGCCGGGGGTGGATGTGGAGCCTCGGTCGAGGCGGTGGCTCCCGGCTTGTTGTACGAGTACGTCCGGGTCGCCACCCGCCCGGTCGCCAGCCGTTCGCGCCGCCGCTCCAGGTAGCCGTGGGTCTCCAGCTCCCGTAGGGCCGAGCCGATCCGGATCTCCCCTTCGGGGAACCGCGCCGCGAGGACCTTGATGCCGATCGGGGTGCCCTCCGGCAGCGACTGGATGTATGCCGCGATCCCGATCGCCGTCGCCGACAGCTCCTGGTGCTGGAGGAGGTGGTTGCCCACCACCGTGTAGTGACTCGCGTGCCGCGTGTTGACGTGGACGACACCGGATCGGGGGGTCGCGACCCGATCCGGGGACGCGGCGCGCGAGGGCGCGTTAGGGTTTCCAGGAGCCATGGGGAAGCTGCTTACTTCCTACGATGGTCAGGCCCTCGCCGGGATTGCCGTCCCGTCGGGGGCCGTCTCATTTCTACGTTGTCGGGGCGAGCATATGCCGGCGAACCAGTAGGAAATCCAGCTGAGTTGGCACCATTCACCCGACCGAGCGACGCGGGCCCGTGCGCCGCGGGTGGGGTGGGGTCGGTTGGTTCTTTTCCCCCGGTTCTTTGGTTCCTTACGCGTCCGAGCAGGCCGGATCGCGGCCCCCCGCGACCCGGCCGCGGGGCCTTCCCCCGCCCGACACCTCGGGCCGCGTCGCGGCTCCCCGCGATCCGGGGCGGCACGGGCCGGGCCCACCCCCGCGGCCCGTCGCGGAACCGGACGAGCGCCTACCGCGTCTCCGGTCCATATCGGCGCCGCGAGGTTCCGGATGCGGAAATCCCCGTATTAGCATGGACATGACCAGCTGATTCTGGCCATGTCCAGTTATCAACTATCCAGGGGATACATGTCGTTCGACGCGGAATGGGCCCAGCACAAGGCCGCCGTCCTCGCACAGCAGTCACCCGCCCTGCGCCTCGCTCACGCGCCCGCGGACGGCAGCGCCCCGGGGAGTCCCGCCGGCGGCCTGGTGGCCGGCGCCGCCTCCATCAACGGCAACGCCAACCTCCTGATCGAGATCGCCGCCCTCCTCCACGAGGGCCGGCCCGACGGGGACGCGAGCACGATGGCCCGCGCACCGCGCGCCCACGCCGACGTCTCGGCGCAGGTCCTGCGCTTCGCCCAGTTCGCCGACGACCAGTTCAAGGACACGATCGGTCTGTTCGCCGCCCTGGCCACCCGCCTGAAGACGGCCGGCACCGACTTCGCCCAGGTCGACGACGACACCGCCCGGTCCTTCCTCACGGGCCTCCTCGAATCGGGTCGGTACGTGAAGCCGGAGGCCCGATGAGCGGGCTCAGTCACCGCAAGGACGTCGAGTTCCTGGAGGAGTGCAACCCGGCCCTGGTGGAACGCAACGCCGCCGAGTTCAAGCGCCTGCGCGACCTGCTCGTCCAGGTCGAGGAGCCCGCCCGGCGCGCCGAGACCGGTACCCGATGGCAGAGCGACGGGAGCCACACCTACACCTCGCGCCTGTCCGAGGCGCGACAGCTCGTGCAGCACATCGCCGAGGGGTACGACAGGGCGGCGAGCGCCCTGCACGCGTACGCGGCGGCCCTGACGACCGCCAAGTCCCACTACGCGAACGGCAAGGGCTCCGAGCGCAAGCTCGCCTCCCTGATCGCCACGAAGGGCACCGCGATCACCCGCACGGCTCAGGAGGCGGAGCCGATGCGCCAGTGGGAGGACATGCGGGCGACGACCGGCTTCCTCGACGGTCTCGCCGAACTCACCATGGACGTGGACGACATCCGCGACGAGGCGAACCGCCTCCACGACGACGCGGGCGGCAACTTCCGGCTGGCGAAGACCGTCGAGCAGGAGGCGCGCGGCGTGTGCGTCCACGCGCTGAAGCAGGCGTACGAGCTGCTGCCCGAGTTCCGGCTGAAGGGCGGCGGGGGCGGGGTCGACCTCTACGCGGCCATGGCCGACATCCGCCGTGAGGCTGCCGAGGCCCGCACCGACCCGCTGACCCGTCTGCCGGGCAGCGGCCCGAAGAAGGACATGACCGGCCCGGTGGGACCGGACACCCCGGTCTCCCCGCAGCTCCGCGACATCCGGATGCGGGTCGCCGGGCTGCCGGACGCCGCCGACAACTACTGGGTCCCCCTGGTCACGGACGGCATGCACGCGGACTGGATCTCCCAGAACAAGGAGGTCCTGCGGGCGGCGGCCAAGAACGCGGGCCTGCCGGAGGAGCTGGTCGCGGGCGTGGCCTGGCAGGAGATCGGCGGCTACCAGCCCGGGCTGCTGGACGATGTGACGGGCACGATCCGCGAACAGGCCGCGGCCCCGTGGGGCCTGAGCCCGGTCACCCCCGAGAACCTTCCGTGGCGACTGGGCGGCGAGCTGGACGAGACCTCGTACGGGCCGATCGCCATCCAGCTCCGGCGGGGCGCCGAGGTGCTCGGCTACGATCCGGCGAACCTCACGGACCACCAGCGGACCCTGGTGGAAGAGGCGCTCCAGGACCCCAAGCAGAATGCGTTCATAGCGGCCGGCTTCCTGGCCCAGATCAAGGCGGAGAGCGGTCTCGCCGACGTCCCGGCCGACCGGATGACGGAGGCCCAGATGCGGGAGATCGCCGCCCGCTACAACGGGGGTCCTTACTGGGACCTCCCCAAGGCCCAGGGCTACGGTGACCGGTTCGTCGGGAACCTCGCCCAAGCGAAGGACGCGATGCGATGACGTACCCCCGCGAGAGCGTCGACCTGCCCGAGGACCAGGGCTGTCTGCGGTGGGTGTTGGGTGTTCCGCTCGGGATCATCCACCTGCTGAACGCCGCGGCCGTGTTCGGGGCCCTGTTCGCCGGACCCCAGGGCGAGTGGGACGACCAGGGTTACGAGAACGTCGGCGCGCTGTGCCTGGTCTCCGTGTCCCTGAGCGCGCTCGGCCTGCTGATCACCGCCGTCCCGAGCGTGCGCCGGGCCATGGGCCCGTGGTGGTTCGCCCCGCCCCTCCTCCTCGGACTGATCGCGTTCGTCCGCGGCGCGACGCTCGGATGAGGCGCGGATGAGACCTTCCCGCGAGAACATCGACCTGCCCGAGGACCGCGGCTGCCTGCAGTGGGTCCTCGGGATACCGCTGGCCCTCTCCTACATCCCGGCGCTGTTCACCTGCTGGACGGCCCTGTCGATCCGGCCGCACCCCGACGACGACCTGCTGCGCGGGGACGTCCGTTTCCTGGCCGGCTGCTGCCTGGTGCTGTGCCTCGTGGGACTGCTAATCACCATCACCCCGCTGTTCCGGCGGACCATGGGCCGGTGGTGGTTCGCCCTGCCGTTCCTGCTGGCGACGGTCGCCTACGTCCGCGCGCAGACGGTCTGACGCCGCAGCCCCCGCCCGGTCGGGGGCGGGGGCTGCGGCGAACGAGATGCTGCGCGGGGCGGTGCGGGTCAGGCCGCGACCACGACCTGCTCGGCGGCCGGGGCCGGCTCGTCCAGCGGGGAGGCCGAGGCGGAGGCGTAGGCCTCCTTGTCCAGGATCCCCTCGCGGGCCGAGACGATGACCGGGACCAGGGCCTGGCCGGCCACGTTGGTGGCGGTGCGCATCATGTCCAGGATCGGGTCGATCGCCAGCAGCAGGCCGACGCCCGCGAGCGGCAGGCCCAGCGTGGACAGGGTCAGCGTCAGCATGACGGTGGCGCCCGTCAGACCGGCCGTGGCGGCCGAGCCGATGACCGAGACGAAGACGATGAGCAGGTACTCCTTGATGCCGAGCTGCACGTCGAAGATCTGCGCGATGAAGATGGCCGCGAGGGCCGGGTAGATCGCGGCGCAGCCGTCCATCTTGGTGGTGGCGCCGAACGGGACGGCGAAGGAGGCGTACTCCTTCGGGACGCCGAGGCGTTCGGTGACCTTCTGGGTGACCGGCATGGTGCCGACCGAGGAGCGGGAGACGAAGGCCAGCTGGATGGCAGGCCAGGCGCCCTTGAAGAACTGCAGGGGGCTGACCTTGGCGACCGTCGCGAGCAGCAGCGGGTAGACGCCGAACATCACGAGGGCGCAGCCGATGTAGACGTCGGCGGTGAAGGTCGCGTACTTGCCGATCAGGTCCCAGCCGTACGTGGCGATCGCGGTGCCGATGAGGCCGATGGTGCCGATCGGGGCGAGGCGGATGACCCACCACAGGGCCTTCTGGAGCAGCTCCAGGGCGGACTCGGCGAGGTCGAGGACCGGCTTGGCCTTGGCGCCCAGCTGGAGGGCGGCGATACCGGCGACGACGGCCAGGAAGACGATCTGAAGGACCTTCAGCTCGGTGAACGGCGTGACGATGTCCGTGGGCACGATCCCGGTGAGGAAGTCGATCCAGGAGCCGGTCCGCTTGGGGTCCTTGCCGTCGGCGGCGGTGAGGCCGGTGCCGGAACCGGGGTCGGTCAGCAGGCCGATGGCGATGCCGATGCCGACCGCGATCAGCGAGGTGATCATGAACCAGAGGAGGGTGCGGGAGGCGAGACGCGCCGCGTTGTTCACCTTCCGGAGGTTGGTGATCGACACCAGGATCGCGAAGAAGACGAGCGGGGCGATGGCCAGCTTCAGCAGCTGGATGAAGATGTCGCCGGTCTTCTCCAGGGTGGTGCCGAGCCAGCTGATGTCCTGGCTGCGGGCTATCCAACCGAAGAGGACACCGAGGGCGAGACCGGTGACGATCTGGGCCCAGAAGGGGAACTTGAACGAGGCCTTGGCAGGGGCCTGGGGGGTCGCGGACACGGACACTCTCCGGAGGTGGCGCACGAAGACAGGGGGGAAGTACTGCGGTGGTGAAACGGTGCGGCAGCAGCCAGAAGGGCCGGCCGGGACGGCTGCTGTATCGATTCAGCTCAACAGCAACAGGCCGCGGACGCGCGGCGGCAGAGGTCGACGTGCAGGCGCATCACGAGCGGAACGCTCGTGATCATGGGGTGCGCAACTGTGGTCAACATGTTGAACACGCTAACACTTCCCCTTTGAGAATCTCAAAGGGGCCCTTTGAGACAACGGCGCACGAGGCCCTCTTGCGCAGACCGGGAAAACACGAACGCCCCAGCGTTACGGGCGGTATACCCGGTGCTGGGGCGGTTCGATGTGTGATGAAGCCAACTGTGCCGTTACGTGGTGACGCGCGCCGCGTCGTCCGCCCGGTCCTCCTGGCTGCGGTTCGCGGCGAGCTTTTCCTTCGCACCCGCGACGCGGCCGGAGATCTGCGTGGACATCTCGTCGCGCTGCTTGCGCAGCAGGACGAAGGAGAGCGGGGCGGAGATCAGGATGGCGAGCAGGACGACCCAGGCGGCGTTGGCGTCGCCGAGTCCCGCGGGCACCCAGCCGAGCCGGACGAGGCCCGCGACGAGGACGAGGCATCCGACGAAGATGCCCAGACGCATCGCGGTGTAGCGGATCGTTGCGCTCGGCTTGAGGGACACGGTGACCCCTTCTCTCTCGTCGTGGTCTGCGGCTGGTGCCCGTCCAGTGAAGCACGCCCGGGACCCGCCACCGCGCTCCGGGGTGCGGCGGCGGGCACCGACGCACGTCAGTGCAGCGGCAGCAGCATCGTGATGTCGTCGCGGTCGTCGCCGGGGGCCACGCGGATGGCTCCGGGGACGCGGCCGACCTCCTTGTAGCCGCAGGAGGCGTAGAAGTGCTCCAGGCCCAGACCGCCACGGCAGGCGAGGCGGACGGCCTCGATGCCGTCGAGCGTGCGCGCGGCATCGGCGACGGCCTCCATGAGCGCGCGGCCGACGCCCCGGCCCTGGAGGTCGGGGTGGACCATGACCGTGTAGGCCCAGATCCAGTGCCGCTGCAGCCGGTGCGTGTTGAACGCAAGGAACGCGGCCGCGCCGATCCGGCCGTCCCGGTCGCGTCCCACGACCAGTCGGTGCCGTCCCTCGATCAGCGCGACGAGGTGCTTGATCAGCTCGGGCCGGATGTCGTCACGGGTGACGGGGGGTACGAAGCCGATGGCTCCGCCGGCGTTGGAGGCGTCCGTCCACAGATCGACGAGGCCCTCGCGCAGGGCGGGGTCGACGACCGGATCGAAAGTGAAAGTAAGGGGCACGATTGAAGAGTAATCATTACTCACGGGCGGGGCAACGAACACGGAACGCCGGAAGCCCCGGTCCACGGGGGACCGGGGCTTCCGGTGGCTCGAACCGGGATCGGCGCGTCAGACGCGCATCGCCTGCGGGGTCTCGCGCAGGTCCGCGTCCGGACCGGGGTACTCGCGGATGATCTCGTAGCGCGTGTTGCGCTCGACCGGGCGGAAGCCCGCTTCCCGGATCAGCTCCAGCAGATCGTCACGACCCAGCTTGTTCGGGGTGCCGTAGTTGTCCGCGTCGTGCGTGATCTTGTACTCGACGACCGAGCCGTCCATGTCGTCCGCGCCGTGCTGCAGCGCGAGCTGGGCGGTCTGTACACCGTGCATCACCCAGAAGACCTTGACGTGCGGCACGTTGTCGAAGAGCAGTCGCGAGACGGCGAAGGTCTTCAGCGCCTCGGCACCGGTCGCCATCGTCGTACGCGCCTGGAGCTTGTTGCGTACCTTGCCGTCCTGCATGTCGACGAAGTCGTGCTGGTAGCGCAGCGGGATGAAGACCTGGAAACCGCCGGTCTCGTCCTGGAGCTCGCGCAGCCGCAGCACGTGGTCCACGCGGTGGCGCGGCTCCTCGATGTGCCCGTACAGCATGGTCGAGGGGGTCTTGAGACCCTTCTCGTGCGCGAGCCGGTGGATGCGCGACCAGTCCTCCCAGTGGGTGCGGTGGTCGACGATGTGCTGGCGGACCTCCCAGTCGAAGATCTCCGCGCCACCACCGGTGAGCGACTCCAGGCCCGCCTCGATCAGTTCGTCGAGGATGTCGGAGGCCGACATCCCCGAGATCGTCTCGAAGTGGTGGATCTCGGTCGCCGTGAACGCCTTCAGCGAGACGTTCGGCAGCGCCTTCTTCAGCTCGGAGAGCGAGCGCGGGTAGTAGCGCCACGGCAGGTTCGGGTGCAGACCGTTGACGATGTGCAGCTCGGTGAGGTTGTCGTTCTCCATGGCCTTCGCCAGGCGCACGGCCTCCTCGATGCGCATCGTGTACGCGTCCTTCTCGCCCGGCTTGCGCTGGAACGAGCAGTACGCGCACGAGGCGGTGCACACGTTCGTCATGTTGAGGTGCCGGTTGACGTTGAAGTGGACGACGTCACCGTTCTTGCGCGTGCGCACCTCGTGGGCGAGGCCACCGAGCCAGGCCAGGTCGTCCGACTCGTAGAGGGCGATGCCGTCCTCACGGGTCAGCCGCTCGCCGGAGCGGACCTTCTCCTCCAGCTCACGCTTGAGCCCAGCGTCCATGTACCGGTCGCCTCCTCTAGATGCCTCTGTCTGCCAGTCCTGCAAACCCAGCCCAACCGTACTCTCAGGCTTCCTCGGGCAGCTCCCCGACCCGGTTCTCCCACTTGGTGGAGAGCACGATGGTGGTGCGGGTGCGCGAGACGCCCTTGGTGCCGGAGAGCCTGCGGATGATCTTCTCCAGGCCGTCCACGTCGTTGGCGCGCACCTTGAGCATGAAGGAGTCGTCGCCGGCGATGAACCAGCAGTCCTCGATCTCGTTGAGATCGCGCAGCCGCCGGGCCACGTCCTCGTGGTCGGCGGCGTCGGACATCGAGAGTCCGATCAGCGCCGTGACGCCGAGGCCGAGGGAACGCGAGTCGACCGTCGCGCGGTAGCCGGTGATGACCCCGGCCGTCTCGAGCCGGTTGATGCGGTCGGTGACGCTGGGGCCGGAGAGGCCCACGAGACGGCCCAGCTCCGCGTACGAGGCACGACCGTTCTCCCGGAGTGCCTGGATGAGCTGCCTGTCCACCGTGTCCATTACGTGGAGCCTTCCATTATTCGGCGATCCTGCAAGTCTAGGTATAGAATCTAAGGCACGCAGGGTCAACACCCTGCGAAATCTTTCAACTGATCAATGACGATCTTCAGGAGTGGTTCACCGTGCTCACGATCGAGATGGCCTACGCACACATGCGGGAGCTCCAGGAGCTGGCCAACCGATCCCGTGCCCACCAGCCCGCCGCGGCCCACCGCGTCGACAAGGCCCGCAAGCCGCTCGGCCGTAAGAAGAAGGCCTAGTCACCGGCGCTTGCCTCCCGGGGAGTGCGGGAGCTTCCGAGCTCCCCCTCCCAACGGCGGTACAGCCGGTGCGGCACCCCTGCCGCGTCCAGCACCCGCCCGGCGACGAAGTCCACCAGATCCTGGATGTGCGTCGCCCCCGTGTAGAACGCCGGAGAGGCGGGCAGCACGACCGCGCCCGCCTCGTCCAGCGCCACCAGATGCCGCAGCGTCTGACCGTTCAGCGGGGTCTCCCGCACCGCGACCACCAGCCGGCGCCGCTCCTTGAGCGTCACGCTCGCCACGCGCTGGAGCAGGTCCTTCGACAGTCCGAGCGCCACCCCCGCCACACAGGCCGTGGACGCGGGGACGATGAGCATCCCCTTGACCGGGTACGAGCCCGAACTCGGGCCCGCCGCCAGGTCCCCCGCACCCCAGTACCGGACGTCGTCCAGCTCAGGGCGCGCGAAGGTCTCGGGCTTCCCGTCCGCCCCGCGCTCCAGCCACTGCGCCAGGTCCTCGCGCCAGTGCGCGTCCCGGAAGGCGATCCCGGTCTCGTCCAGCAGGGTGAGGCGCGAGGCGCGACTCACCACCAGGTCGACACTCTCCCCCGCGGCCAGCAGCCCGCGGAGCACCGCCGCCGCGTACGGCGTCCCGGATGCCCCGGAAACCCCGACCACCCACGGGGTGCGCTTGCGCTCAGTCATACCTCCGAGACTATCCGGCCACCGACGATGGGCACTCAGTAAGGTGTCGGGACGTTCCTGTGACGGGACGCGGTGAGGGGGAGAAGATGAGCACGACGGTGGATACGGGCTGGACACAGCTCGACCGGGCCAAGGCGGCCGGGAAGCTGATGGTCGGCTGGGTGGCCCTGTTGTGGCTGATCGAGCTGGTGGACCTGGCCACCGGACACGCCCTGGACGGGTACGGGATCATCGCCCGCGAGGCGGACGGGCTCGCGGGGATACCGCTCGCGCCCTTCCTCCACTTCGGCTTCGACCATCTGGCGTCCAACAGCGTCCCGCTGCTGGTCCTCGGCTTCGTCGCCGCCCTCAGCGGCATCCGCCGCTTCCTCGCCGTCTGCGTCGCGGTGACCGTGGTGGACGGGCTCGGCGTCTGGCTGGTCTCCCCGTCGTACAGCATCACGGCGGGCGCCTCGGGCCTGATCTTCGGCCTCTTCGGCTACCTGCTGGTCCGCGGCTTCGTGGAACGCCGGCCGCTGGGCGTGGTGGTGGCGGTGGTGATCGCCGCCGTCTGGGGCGGCACGATCTTCCTCGGCATCCTGCCGACGGACTCGGGCGTCAGCTGGCAGGGACACCTCTTCGGCCTCCTGGCGGGCGCCGGGGCGGCCTTCGCCTTCCCGCGCCGCGCGCCGGACGCCGCCTAGCCGCGCAGCCGCCCGGTCGCCCGGTCGCCCGGTCGCCTAGAGGGTCAGGCCTCGTACGGCCAGGTCGGCCAGGGCGCACACGAACAGGGCGATCCCGATGAAGCCGTTGACCGTGAAGAAGGCCCGGTTCAGACGGGACAGATCGTGCGGCTTCACGATCGTGTGCTCGTAGAGGAAGGCGGCGACGACGATCGCCAGGCCGATCCAGAACAGCGCGCCCGCGTCCGTGGCCAGCGCGTACCAGGCCAGCAGGATCGTGGTCACGACGTGCGCGCCGCGGGCGCCCCAGAGCGCGGCCGGGACGCCGAAGCGGGCCGGGACGGACTTGACGCCCTCCGCGCGGTCGGCGGCCACGTCCTGGCAGCCGAAGATCAGGTCGAAGCCGCCGATCCACACGCCCACCGCCAGGCCCAGGATCACCGCGTCCCAGGACCACTCGCCGGTGACCGCGAGCCAGGCCCCGACCGGGCCCATGGCCTGGGCCAGGCCCAGGATGGCGTGCGGGAAGTTCGTGAACCGCTTGCCGTACGGGTAGACCACCATCGGGATCACGGCGATCGGCGCGAGCGCCAGGCACAGCGGGTTCAGCAGCGCGGCCGAGCCGAGGAAGACCAGGAGCGCGATCCCTGCGCCGGTCCAGGCCGCGCGGACCGAGACCGCGCCGGTGACCAGCTCACGGCCGGCCGTGCGCGGGTTACGGGCGTCGATCTCGCGGTCGATGATGCGGTTGGCGGCCATCGCGAAGGTCCGCAGACCCACCATGCAGATGGTGACCAGGAGCAGGACGCCCCAGTGGACGCGCCGGTCGAGCTGGAACATCGCGGTGAACGCCGCGATGTAGGCGAAGGGCAGCGCGAAGACCGAGTGCTCGATCAGGACGAGTCTGAGAAAGGCCTTGACCTTCCCGACCTGCGGCGCGGCGGGCCCGGGACCGAGGACCCCTTCGGCTGCCGATGTCATGCGACGCTCCGGTGGAACTCGACGACGTGCTCGCGGACCTCGTCGACCGCCAGCGTGCCGAGCTCCACGTCGAGCGGTCCGGTCTGCGACCCCGGCTCCTCGGAGCCGGCCGGCGGTACGACCCGGGCGCTCAGGGAGACACGGTCGTCACCGGCGCGGGTGACGGACAGGACGATGATGCCGTCGGCCAGTTCGAGTTCGGCGTCGCCCGCGCCGGCCAGCGCGTACAGCAGCTCGTCCGCGAAGACCGCGGCCTCGTCGTCGGTGAGCTCGGGCAGCTCGAAGGTCCGCCCCTCGCCGTCCGTACGGTCGGCCATGACCTGCCACACGCCGGACTCCCCGGCGAACTCCTCGGGGGTGACCCCGGCCTGCTCGGCCGCGAGGCGCAGCCCCGGGTCGTTCACGTCGAGTTCGGGCCGTACCAGTGCCACGCAGGGCGTGTCGTCGCCCAGGAACAGGGCGGGGCCGCCCGCAGCGATCGGGCTCACAGTCCGTACTCCTTCCAGCGGCGGTCCACGAGGGCGGCGGTGGCCGGGTCGGACTCGACCATGTCGGGCCAGCCGCCGTCGCGGGTGTAGCCCTCCTCGGGCAGTTTCTTGGTGGCGTCGATACCGGCCTTGCCGCCCCAGAACTGCTGGTACGAGGCGTGGTCCAGGTGGTCCACCGGTCCTTCGACGACGGTGAGGTCGCGGGAGTAGTCGGTGTTGCCGAGCGCCCGCCAGGAGACCTCGTGCAGGTCGTGGACGTCGCAGTCCTTGTCGACCACGATGATCAGCTTGGTCAGCGACATCATGTGCGCGCCCCAGATGGCGTGCATGACCTTCTGCGCGTGCTTGGGGTACTTCTTGTCGATCGAGACGATCGCGCAGTTGTGGAAGCCGCCCGATTCCGGGAGGTGGTAGTCCACGATGTCCGGCACGATGATCTTGAGCAGGGGCAGGAAGAACCGCTCCGTCGCGCGGCCGAGCGGGCCGTCCTCGGTCGGCGGGCGGCCGACGACGATCGACTGGATGAGCGGACGCCTGCGCATCGTCACGCAGTCGATCTTCAGGGCCGGGAAGGGTTCCTGCGGGGTGTAGAAGCCGGTGTGATCGCCGAAGGGACCCTCGGGGAGCATCTCGCCGGGCTCCAGCCAGCCCTCGATCACGACCTCCGCGTTGGCCGGGACCTGGAGCGGGACCGTCTTGCAGTCGACCATCTCGATCCGCTTGCCCGCGACGAAGCCGGCGAAGAGGTACTCGTCGATGTCGCCCGGCAGCGGCGCGGTGGACGCGTACGTGACGGCGGGCGGGCAACCGAAGGCGATGGCGACCGGCAGCCGTTCGCCCTTCGCGGCGGCGACGGCGTAGTGGTTGCGGCTGTCCTTGTGGATCTGCCAGTGCATGCCGATGGTGCGCTTGTCGTGGCGCTGGAGCCGGTAGAGGCCGAGGTTGCGGACGCCGGTCTCGGGGTGCTTGGTGTGGGTCAGGCCGAGGTTGAAGAAGTCCCCGCCGTCCTTGGGCCAGGTGAAGAGGGCCGGGAGCTGGTCGAGGTCCACGTCGTCGCCGGTGAGGACGACCTCCTGGACGGGCGCGGAGTCGCCCTTCACCTTCTTCGGCGGCACGTGCACCATCGAGCCGAGCTTGCCGAAGGCCTCGCGGACCCCGATGAAGCCCTGCGGGAGTTCCGGCTTGAGCAGGCCGCCGATCTTCTCGCTGATCTCGCCGTACGACTTGAGGCCGAGGGCCTTCAGCAGGCGGCGGTCGGTGCCGAAGACGTTCATGGCCAGCGGCATCGCCGAGCCCTTGACGTTCTCGAAGAGGAGTGCCGGGCCCCCCGCCTTGTTCACTCTGTCGACGATCTCCCCGACCTCCAGATACGGGTCGACTTCGGCCTTGATGCGCTTGAGGTCGCCCTCCCGCTCCAGGGCCCGGAGCAGCGAGCGGAGATCGTCGTAAGCCATAGGGGTCAGTATCCGTCACCAACTACCCTGGAGGCGTCACCGGGGCCCTGACGCGGGCCCCCCGTCACTGACTGGGAGTCGGTCCCACACCGTGCTGCGCTATCTGCCGTTCCTGCTGATCCTCGCGCTGACCATCTACGCCTTCATCGACTGCCTGAACACGCCGGAGTCGGAGGTCAAGCACCTCCCCAAGGTGGTCTGGGTGATCATCATCCTGCTCTTCTCCATCGTGGGGCCGGTCGTGTGGCTGTTCGCGGGCAAGGACCGGGTGGCCTCGGGCGGCGGCGGCCGGGCGCGTCGGACGCAGTGGGTGGCGCCCGACGACAACCCGGAGTTCCTGAAGTCGCTGCGCGACGAGCAGGAGAAGAAGGACCAGGACAAGGACAAGGACTAGGTCCGGACCGGGGTCCTTCCAGGGCTCCTTCCGGGGCCCTTACGCCCCTTCGCCTCTTCGCCCCTACCGGGCCCACGGCAGTACGCGGGTGCCCTCCTCCCCGGGGACCGTGACCACGCCGTCGGCGCGCATCACGACGTAGGCCTCGAAGGTCTCGGCGGAGTGGATGCGGCGCAGCACGTCCGCAGGCAGGACCAGGGTCCGGCCGGCGGTGACCTTCTCGGTGCGACCGTCGCAGGTGACCTCCAGGGCGCCGGCGGTCAGGGTCCACACCTGCTCGCGGCTGACGGAGTGTTCGGGGCCGGTGCTGCCGGCCGGCATGACCACCTGCCAGCTGCTGAGCTCGGCGCTGCCGCGGCTGGGGGCGGCGAAGCCGGTCATGGTGGCGTTGGGGGTGGCGGTGACGTTCTCGGGGGCTGGGCTGATCACGTGCAAGGCAGGACCTCGTCTTCCGATGACATGCGAGTAAAGCTCCTTTACTTCGATTGAGTAAAGCAGCTTGACTCGACCGTGTCACCATATTTGCGTGATGAGAGACGAGAACGAGGGCGTCGAGCTGCTGTTCCTGCTCGGCCTGGGCTTCCAGGCGCTGCTGGGGGAGTTCACCCGGCGCGTCGCCGAGGCCGGATACCCGGACCTGCGGCCGGTGCACGGCATGGCCTTCCAGGCCCTCCAAGGCGCCGGCGCCACCGCCACCGAGCTCGCCGAGCGACTCGGGGTGACCAAACAGGCCGCCGGACAGATCGTCGACGACCTGGAGAAGCGCGGCTACGTCCGCCGCGAGCCGCACCCCGAGGGCGGCCGCCGCAAGCTGGTCGTCCTCACCACCGCGGCCCGGGACCACCTCGCCGTCGCGGGCCGGATCCTGCACGAACTGGAGGCCGAACTGGGCCGCGGCACCGATCTCACCGCCCTGCGCGCGGGGCTCGGTGAGGTCGTGCGCACCTTCCACGGGGAGGGGCCGCTGCCGCCGCTGCGCCCGGTGTGGTGAGCAAAACTATTGAACACGTTCAATAGCGCTGCCACACTGATCACATGCCGAAGAACAGCAGGCGCAGGACCGGCCGCACGGTCCTGCGCGATCTGCTCACGTACGGGACCGTCGCCGCTGCCCTGCTCGCCCTGACCGGCTGCGGTGCGCCGGCGCACGTGAGTCGGGGCCCCGTCCAGGACGCCCGGCCCTCGCAGATCGCCGGTACCTGGCGGTACGCCGAGGGGGCCGAGGTCGTCTTCCGGGCCGACGGTACGGCCGAGGTCACGATGCTCGACGGACAGGAGGTGGACTACGAGCGCGACTGGCGCATCTCCGGCCCCGCCACCTGGGAGCTGACCGCCGACCAACCGGCCGGCCGGACCCCTGGCCAGCACGTCCGGCTCTACCTGCCCGAGCGCTTCGGCGCCGAGTGGCGGTCCGTCGCCGAGGCCTGGGACGGTACGCAGAGGGAGGCGGCGCCACCGCCCGAGGCCTACACCTGGATGTTCGAGCTACGGCGCGACGAGCGCGGCGGGCTGGAGCTGTACTTCTACATCGGGCACTGGAGCGACCACGTCACCTACGTGCTGGAGAAGGAGGCGTAGGCCTCGCGCAGCGTCGACCGGCGGGCGTCCGTCCAGGCGGACCAGTCCGCCGGTCGGCCGGCCAGGGCGGAGTCCAGCAGCTCGAAGTGTTCGTGCCAGCCGGCCAGGCGGTCCAGGCGCTCCTGCTCAGGACCGCGCCGCTCGTTCACGAACCGGATCACGGTGGAATCGGTCCCGACGGGCTCCAGGTGGAAGCGGATCCGCCCGTGTTCGGTGACCGTGTACTCGGCGACCCGCTCCACGTCCCAGGCGGTGACCCGCCCGGTCGCCACGGCCTTGGTGTTCAGCCACCGCAGCGTGATCGCCCCACCGAGCCGGCGCTCCAGGACGTCCGCCGCGGCCAGCCAGCCGCGCAGCCCGTCCGGCGTGGTCAGGGCGGGCCACAGGGCGGCGTAGGCGTGCGGGAGGTGCAGCTCGAAGCGGAGCAGCCAGTGGTCCTCGCCCCGCTGTTCGCTGGTGGCATGGCTCACGAGAGTCATGCCACCAGCGTCCCACTCCCGCCGGTCAGACGCCCGCGTACGAGTGCTTGCCGCTGAGCAGGATGTTCACGCCGTAGTAGTTCCAGATCCAGCAGGCGAAGGCGAAGAGCGCGAGGTACGCGGCCTTGCGGCCCTTCCAGCCGGCGGTGGCACGGGCGTGCAGGTAGCAGGCGTAGGCCACCCAGGTGACGAAGGACCAGACCTCCTTGGGGTCCCAGCCCCAGTAGCGGCCCCAGGCGTCGCCGGCCCAGATCGCGCCCGCGATGATCGTGAAGGTCCACAGCGGGAAGACGGCCGCGTTGATGCGGTACGAGAACTTGTCGAGGGAGGCCGCGGAGGGCAGCCGCTCCAGGATCGAGCTGCGGATCCTGCCCGGCGTGCCGCCGGCCTCCAGCCGGCTCTCGTAGGAGTCGCGGAAGAGGTAGAGGACCGCGCCCGCGGAGCCGATGTAGAAGACGGCGCCGCAGAAGATCGCGGTGGAGACGTGGATCCACAGCCAGTACGAGTGCAGGGCCGGGACCAGCTGGTCGCTGTCGGTGTAGAGCCAGGTGACGGCGATACCGAGGTCCAGCAGCACGGTGGTGACCAGGATCAGGCCGAGCCAGCGGACGTTCTTCTTCAGGGCGAGGAGCACCAGGTACGCGCCGACGGCCACCGTGGAGAAGGTGATCGAGAACTCGTACATGTTGCCCCAGGGGGCCCGCTGCACCGACAGGGCGCGGGCGACCACGCCGGCCGCCTCGACGAGGAAGGCGAGCGCGGTCAGCGAGATCGCGATCCGCCCGTACAGGTCGCCCTGCACGGTGCCGCCGGCGGCGCCGGGGCCGTCCGGGACATCGCGGGCGCCGGACGCGGAGCGGGTGGTGACCTTGGGCTGGTCGAGGACGGCGGTGGCTCCGCCCTTGCCGCGGACCTGCACGGTGGGGGCGGGCGCGGCCGCTCCGGCCGCCGCGGCCTCCTTGGCGCCGGTCAGCGCGGCGGCCGTCCGGCCCACCTTGCTGCGGCTGCCGAAGGTCCACTCGGCGATGTGCGCGAAGAAGGCGAGCATGTAGACCGCCATCGACGAATAGATCAGGTAGTTGCTGATCTCAGCCAGGTTCTCGTTGGCTGCGGCTGCGAGCGGCGTCATCCGCGCTCTCCTTCAGGGGTTTCTTCAACAGGATCAGACGCCGTGGGCGCCTGCTGGTGCAGCTGGGCGGCGAGCTCCGCCAGCTCCTGCGGGAGCTTGGTGGACTCGCTGCGGCCCAGACCCGCCATCTCGACGACGGTCACGCCGTCCTTGCCGGTCACCGCGCGGACCCAGATCCGGCGGCGCTGGATGAACAGCGATCCGGCCAGGCCCGCGATGGCGGCGATCGCACCCGCGAGGGCGAGGCCGCTGCCGGGCTGGTGGGTGACGGAGAAGGTGGCCCACCGCTCGATGCCCTCGAACTTCACGGTGCCCGCCCCGTTCGGGAGGGTCATCGTGTCGCCGGGCGCCAGCTTCTGCTTGAACTGCTGGCCCGACTCGTCCTTGAAGGGCTCCAACTTGGTGGTGGTGAGCCGGTAGACGTTCTGCGGCAGACCCGAGTCCACGCCGAGGCTGCCGTGCCAGGCGTTGAGCATGAGCTGCGGGTTCAGGAGGGCGGGGAACTGCGAGAACATCGTGCCCATGCCCTCGCCGGCGAAGCTGGGCACGAAGACGGCGTTGAAGCCGAGCTGTTCCTTCTTGCCGTCCTTGTCCTTGTAGCCGTCGGTGACCTTGATGGCTCCGGTGGAGGTGAGGTTGGCGTCCTGCGGGAGCACCGGCACGGCGTCCTTGAAGATCACCTTGCCGGTGGGGTCGGTCACCGAGACGATCGGCGCGTAGCCGTGACCGAGCAGGTAGACCTTGGAGCCGTCCACCTCCAGGGGCTTGTTGACCTGGATCTCGCGCTTCTGCGGCGTGCCGTGGGCGCCGTCCGAGAAGGTGACGTACGCCTTGAAGTCGCGCGGGGTGCCCCGCTGCGGGCCGGTCATCTCGTACGTCGCGTCGAACCGGTCCAGCGTGAAGCTGAAGGGCGGCAGGTCGTCCGGGTCGAAGAGGGTGCCGGACTTGAAGTCGTCGTACTGGGTGAGCGTGTTCGAGAAGCCGGTGCCGCGCAGGACCAGCTTGCCGCCCTCGGACTTGAAGTACTGGCCCCAGGCGAAGGCCACCAGCATCACGATCAGCGCGACGTGGAAGATCAGGTTCCCGGCCTCGCGGAGGTAGCCCTTCTCCGCCGCCACGTGGCCCTCGCCGGCCTCGGTGCGGAAGCGGCTGCCGCGGAGCACCGTGCGCGCGTGCGCGAGGACCTCGTCCGGGGTCTTCCCGGTACGCCAGGTGGTGTGGGCGGGCAGCCGGTCGAGGCGTCGGGGCGCGGCCGGCGGGCGGCCGCGGAGCTGGCCGACGAACTGCCAGGAGCGCGGCACGATGCAGCCGATGAGCGAGATGAACAGCAGCAGGTAGATCGCGGAGAACCACACCGAGCTGTAGACGTCGAAGAGCTGGAGCTTCTCGGCGACACCGACCCAGGAGGAGTGCTCCCGCTTCCAGTCGACGACCTTCAGGGCGTCGACGTTGTTCTGCGGGACGAGGGAACCGGGGATGGCGCCCAGGGACAGCAGGAAGAGCAGGATCAGCGCCACCCGCATGGAGGTGAGCTGCCGCCAGAACCAGCGGGCCCAGCCGATCACACCGATGCCGACGGCCGGCCCGGTGGGGCTGTCGTCCAGCGGGGCGGTGGAGAGCTGGGCACCGGCGGCGGCGTCGGCGGAGTCCGCCGCGGCGGACGCGGGCGAGGCCTCGTCGGGCGTCTCGGTGGTCGCTTTGTCTGTCGTACTCATGTGCTTTTAGTCCTCAGATCCCCACCGTGAAGCTTTGGGTCCAGCTCTGCATGTCGCTGACGATGCTGGCCCACATTCCTGTGACGAGCAGCAGACCGGTCAGGATCAGCATGCCTCCGCCGATGCGCATCACCCATGCATAGTGCTTCTTCACCCAGCCGAACGCACCGAGCGCCTTGCGGAAGGCGATCGCGGTGAGGATGAACGGCAGGCCGAGTCCGAGGCAGTAGGCGACGGTCAGCAGGGCGCCCCGACCGGCGCTGGCCTGGTCGAGGGAGAGCGTGGTGACGGCCGCGAGGGTCGGGCCCATGCAAGGGGTCCAGCCGACACCGAACAGGACGCCGAGCAGCGGGGCGCCGAGCAGGCCGGCCGTCGGCTTCTTGTGGAAGCGGAACTCCCGCATCGTCAGACCCGGAATCGCGCCCATGAAGAAGAGACCGAGAACGATCACCAGGCCGCCCAGGACCCGGGAGATGATCTCGTTGTTCTCCCGGAGGGTCTCTCCGAAGTAGCCGAAGAGCGCGCCGGTGGAGACGAAGACCGCCGTGAAGCCGGCGATGAACAGGAGCGCACCGGCCAGCATCCGCCCGCGCCGGGCCTCGGCCAGGTCGGCGCCGCTGACGCCGGTCACGTAGGACAGGTAGCCGGGGACCAGCGGGAGCACGCAGGGCGAGAAGAAGGAGACCAGGCCGGCGAGCAGCGAGACGGGGAGCGCCAGCATCAGCGCTCCGTTCAGGACCGTCGTGTTCACACCGGTGGCCTCGGCGGCGAGGACGTACGCGACCACGTGGTCACTTCTCCGCGAGGACCGGCTCGATCATCGACCGCAGTTGCTCGTCGTTGATCGGGGCCAGGGTGCGGGCGGCGATCCTGCCGTCCTTGTCGAGGATGATCGTGGAGGGGATGGCGTTGGGGTTGAGCGTGCCCTTGGGGAAGCGGAGCATCAGCTTCCCGGCGGGGTCGTAGAGGCTCGGGTAGGTGATCCCGTAGTTCTCCTCGAAGGAGATCGCGCTCTGTTTGCTGTTGTCGCGCGTGTTGATCCCGACGAAGGCGACGTCCTTGCCGGCGTCGGCGTACTCCTTGGACACCGTCGCGAAGTACTTGGCCTCGTTGCGGCACGGCGGGCACCAGGAGCCCCACACGTTGAGGACCACGACCTTGCCCTTGAGCGTGGTGGTGTCGAGGGTCTCGTCGCGGACGGTCTCGCCGTCGAGCTTGGGGGCCTCGGCGCGCTCCGCCCGGGACACGGTGGAGATGCCGCTCGCACCCGTGACGTAGTTGCCGCCGGACCCGCTGACCTTCTTGCCGCCGTCCGAACCCCCGCACGCCGACAGCGTGAGGGCACCGGCCAGGGTCGCCACGGCCAGCAGGGTGGCACGGCCGCCGGTCGTGCGGCGGCTACTACGACGGATACGCGCGCGGACAAGGCTCATGTGAAAAGTTTCGCATGAGCAATTCGTCGATCTTCCGCGCCCCCCGGGGCGGTGCGGGCGCCCTGGTCAGGCGATGCTTCGCCGCCCCGGCCAGGCGGCGGTCAGGCGGCGGTCAGGTACGCGCTCCAGCCGCCGGCCGGCGACCGGCCCGGGCCGAGGCCCTGGAGCCTGGCGAGCACCTTGGGGTCCTGGACCTCCAGCCAGTCGGTGAACTGCCGGAAGGATACGAGCCTTACATCCCTTTTGTCCGCCATGCCCTTGAGTGCCTCCTCGACGGCGTCCATGTAGATGCCGCCGTTCCACTGCTCGAAGTGGTTGCCGATGAACAGGGGTGCGCGGTTCGTCTCGTAGGCCCGCCGGAAGCCGCCCAGGTAGGTGGCCGTGGCCTGGGCGCGCCAGCCCGGGTAGTTGGCGGGGACGCCCTGGGTCGTGTTCTTCGACTGGTTGGCGAGGATGTTGTAGTCCATCGAGAGGACCTCGAAGGAGTGCCCGGGGAACGGCAGGGACTGCAGCGGCAGGTCCCAGATGCCGGACCTGCGCACCGGCCAGACCTGGAGGCCGCCGGGCGAGCTGGAGTCGTAGCGCCAGCCCAGCCGCTGAGCCGTCGGCAGGAGGCTGTCCCGGCCGAGCAGGCAGGGGGTGCGGGCACCCTTCAGCTCCTTGGCGTAGTCGAAGGGCAGGGGTTCGACATCGGTGAATCCGGTGTTCGTGCGCCAGTTGGTGACGAACGACACGGCCTGCTCGATCTCGGTCTCCCAGTCCTGCGGGGTCCACCGGCCGACCGAGCCGGATCCGGCGCAGAAGTGGCCGTTGAAGTGGGTCCCTATCTCGTGCCCGTCCAGCCAGGCCTGGCGGACGTGCGTGAGGGTGGAGCGGACGTTCTCGTCCTTGAGGTAGCCGATGTCCGAGGCCCCGACGGGGTTGTTCGGCGGCCGGTAGAGGTGCCGCTTCGACTCGGGCAGCAGATAGATGCCGGAGAGGAAGAAGGTCATGGCCGCGCCGTGGTCCTTGGCGAGCTTGAGGAAGCGCGGGAAGAGACCGTTGCCGATCTCCCCCGCGCCGTCCCAGCTGAAGACGACGAACTGCGGCGGGGTCTCGCCCGGCTGGAGCGGCACGGGCGCGTCCGGTTGGTTCGGCTGCGGTCCGGTGTCGGCGGTGGAGCCGTCACCGATCGGCCTGGCCGCCGGCTTCTCGCCGGGCTTCGGGTTCCTGACGGGTCCGGGAGAGCCGGGACCGGACGTGTCCGATGAGCCGCAGCCCGCGATTCCCATCGCGGCGGCCGCACCAAGTCCCAGTCCCAGCAGCCCCCTCCGACTGACTCCCCTGATGTCGCGCATGTCACCGTCCCCACTGTCGACCACCCATACCGACCCGAAGTCCATATAAACGGACAATCGGTTCGGACATGCGAGCTGACACGGTGATTCCCGCGCGACTTGTCTTTAGTTGGGCAGAACCGTAACGGCCTGTAACAGTCGGTTGATCAAGACCTGATCGGCCCGACCCGATCGGCCCGGCCGCACCGGCCGGGCCCGGATCGATCGAACAGGGGTCAGGCGCCGAACGCCTTGGACGCGCCCTTCACCGGCTTGGCCCCGGCCAGCAGGTGAGCCGGCACCAGATCCCGGGCCGGCTCGCTGTACCCCACCGACACCAGCTTGTCGCCCTGGAAGGTGAAGGAGGTCATCGAAGCCAACGTGCACTGCCGGCGCCGCGGGTCGTGCCACAGCCGACGCTTCTCCGCGAAGCTGCGCACGATCCAGATCGGCAGCTGGTGGCTGACCGCCACCGCCTCCCGACCGCGGGCCGCGTCGCGCGCCGCCTCCAGCGCGCTCATCATCCGGACCACCTGCTCGACGTAGGGCTCGCCCCACGACGGCTTGAACGGGTTCGTCAGGTGCTTCCAGTTGCCGGGCTTGCGCAGCGCGCCGTCGCCGACCCCGAAGGTCTTGCCCTCGAAGACGTTCTCCGCCTCCAGCAGACGCGCGTCGGTCGCCAGGTCCAGTCCGTGGACCTTGGCGATCGGCTCGGCCGTCTCCTGCGCCCGCTCCAGCGGGGAGGACACCACGTAGGCGATGTCGCGACCCTTGAGGTGGTCCGCGACCCGGTCCGCCATCTGCCGGCCCAGCTCGGACAGGTGATAGCCGTCACGGCGCCCGTAGAGCACCCCGTCGGGGTTGTGCACCTCGCCGTGGCGCACCAGGTGCACGACGGTGAGCTCGGGGGTGGCGGGCGTGGCGCTGCTGCTCATGCGGTGGCCTCCGCGGCGGCTCGGGCGGCGGCCGGCAGCGCCGCCGCGATGCGCTCGATCGCCTTCTCGTCGTGGGCGGTGGAGACGAACCAGGACTCGAAGGCGGACGGCGGCAGGTACACGCCCTGCGCCAGCATCGAGTGGAAGAACCCGTTGAAGCGGAAGCTCTCCTGCTTCTTGGCGTCGTCGTAGTTGCGCACCTCGTCCTCGGTGAAGAAGACGGAGAACATGTTGGACGCGGTCTGCAGCCGGTGCGCCACGCCCTCCTTGGTGAGCGCGCCGGTGACCAGGCCCTGGATCTCCTTCGAGACCGCGTCGACCTTCTCGTACGCGGCCGCGTCGAGCAGGCGCAGCTGCGCGAGACCGGCGGCGGTCGCGATCGGGTTACCGGAGAGCGTGCCGGCCTGGTAGACGGGACCGACGGGGGCCAGGTGACCCATGACATCGGCGCGGCCGCCGAAGGCCGCGGCGGGGAAGCCACCACCCATGACCTTGCCGAAGGTCATCAGGTCGGGCTCGACCCCGTCGACGCCGTACCAGCCGGCGCGGGAGGTCCGGAAGCCGGTCATGACCTCGTCGGAGATGTAGAGCGCGCCGTTCTCCCGGCACAGGTCCGCGAGCCCCTGGTTGAAGCCGTCGGCGGGGGTCACCACACCCATGTTGCCGGGCGCGGCCTCGGTGATCACGCAGGCGATCTCACCGGGGTGCGCGGCGAAGGCGGCCCGGACCGCTTCGAGGTCGTTGTAGGGGAGGACGATCGTGTCGCCGGCCTGCGCACCCGTCACACCGGGGGTGTCCGGAAGCGCGAAAGTCGCCAAACCGGAACCGGCGGCGGCCAGCAGGGCGTCCACGTGACCGTGGTAGCAGCCGGCGAACTTCACGACCTTGGCGCGACCGGTGAAGCCGCGGGCCAGCCGGATCGCCGACATGGTCGCCTCGGTGCCGGAGGAGACCAGGCGGACCTGCTCCACGGGTTCGATGCGCGCGACGATCTCCTCGGCGAGCGCCACCTCTCCCTCACCGGGCGTACCGAAGGAGGTACCACGGGCGACGGCCGCCTGGACGGCCTCGATCACCTCGGGGTGCGAATGGCCGAGGATCATCGGTCCCCACGAGCACACGAGGTCGACATACTCACGACCGTCGGCGTCGGTGAGGTACGGACCGGTCCCGGACACCATGAACCGGGGCGTACCGCCCACGGCGCGGAAGGCGCGCACGGGAGAGTTCACGCCGCCGGGGGTCACGAGGGAGGCGCGCTCGAAGAGCGTCTGCGAAACTGGGGCTTCATACGGGTACGGGTAGCTCACACGAGCCATGGTCTCAGAGGCCGCGACAGACTTGCGGACGGGCGTTTCACCGCGTCGCACCGGGGGAGGTCACTGCCATGATGATCAGGCTGCGTGGCGGGGGCCGCGGGGCCGGGGCAAGCAAGACCAGTCGGGTGGAGATATGCAACGCGGTGGTGGACCGGGCGAGGGAACGGACGGCCTCGATCCGCAGCGCGCCCGCGAGGCCCGCCGCCGGGGCAAGCACCGCCGCCGCGGAACGGAGGCGGCCGACGCCGTCCCCGTACCCACGTCCCCGTCCGACGACCTGCCCAAAGGCCGCGGCATGGGAGTGACGTACAAGTACTTCGGCGCCCCCGACGGCGCCACCGCCGCCCGCGTCCCGGTCACGATGCGCCCCGAGGAGCTCGGCGGCGACGAGCTCGGCATGGGCGGCCTCTTCACCAAGATCAAGCCGGAGACGGTGGCCGCGATGGTCCTGACCGGCATCGAAGGCATACCCCTCCACAAGGTGCCCCCGCTGGAGCTGGTCGTCCTCCACCCCGACTACGCGGTGGTCAAGCTCCCCATGACCGTGGTCGACCCGCTGCGCGGAATCGGCGAGGAATCGGTGGGCGCGGCGGCCTTCATCTGGTCCACGGTCCCGGACCGCGGCGGCCCCAGCGACGCCTTCAACGTCTACCAGCTGCTCCACGAATGGCAGGATTTCAGCCACCGCCTCCACGAGGCCGGGCACCAGCCGTACTGCCTCGTCTGGCCCTGACCGCAGGACACGCCGAGCACGCCGAAGGGTCCGCCCCCTTCTTCCGGACGCCCGCTCTTCTAGACGCCCGCTCTTCTAGACGCCCGCGCGCAGTGTTTCGGCGGGCAGGATGCGGGCGGCCGCCAGGGCCGGATAGAGCCCTGCGGCCAGGCCCACGACGAGGCCGACCAGCGGGCCCGCGGTGGTGAGGACGGGGTCGAGGACCACCAGCCAGTTCTTGGCCAGGCAGGTCACCGCCGTGATCTGGACGCCGAGCACCGTGCCCACCACCCCGCCGGCCAGTCCCACCAGGCCGCTCTCGATGCAGAACTGTCCGGCGACCGCCCGCCTCGAGGCGCCCAGGGCCCGGCGCAGGCCGATCTCGGAGCGCCGCTCCAGCACGGACACGTAGGCGGTGTTGCTGACACCGAGCGCGCCCACGCCGAGCGAGACCGCGGCCAGGCCCAGGAACAGGGCCCGGGTCTGCGACTCGACGCCCTGACGCAGCGACCGGGGGTCCGGCGGCACCAGCGCGACGAGTTTGTCCGGGGCGCCCGGGGCCAGCGCGAAGGGAGCCTCCTCACCGACCTGGTCGGCGGCCCCCAGCTCCGTACGGATGATCATCTCCGCGGGGGCGAAGCTCAGTCCCGCCGGATCCTGCGACGCGGCCCAGTAGGGGACGACGACCGAGCCGGTGAGGTTCGTGTCGCCGGTCGGGGCGCGGAAGACGCCGAGCACGCTGAAGGAGACCCCGTTGACATGGATCACGGAATTGGCCGCACCGCCGTCCACGGTCAGCCGGGAGGCGGCGGCCGTGTCGATCAGCGCCACCCGCTCGCGCCGCGCCTCGTGACCCGTGTCGAACCAGCGGCCCTGCGTGAGCTCCGCCGACATGGCCAGCAGCGCTTCGGGCTGCGCCGCCATCACCGTGCCCTCGGGCAGGTCGTTCTCCTTGCCACCGGGCAGCCGCGAGACGGCCGGCTGCTCGCCGGCCCTGCTGACCAGCCCGGCGCTGCGGACACCGTTGAGCTCGCGCACGCGCCGGCTGTCACCGCCGTCGGGGCGCGGCCGGACCCCGGCGACGGCCTCCGACGGGTACTTGACCGTCACCCGCGTCGCCTTGAGGGCGTCGAACTGGTCGGAGACGGCACCGGCCGCGCTCGCCGTGATGCCGAGCGTGGCGAGGGCGGCGGCCAGCCCCACGGAGATGCCCACCATGGTGAGGAGCGTGCGGAACCGTCGGCCGAACAGCGCGAGGAACGCCTGGACCAGCAGATCCGCCGGCGAGGTACGGGGGTTTCCCGGCACTGACTTCCGCGCCTGCGCCTTGCCCCTCGCACGGCTACGAGACACGGCCGTCCACCACCTTGAAGACGCGGTCGGCCCTGGCCGCGACGTCCTGTTCGTGCGTGACCACGACCACGGCCCGGTCCTGCGCGACCAGTCCGGTCAGCAGGTCCATGACGCGGGCCGAGTTGGCGGTGTCCAGGTTGCCGGTCGGCTCGTCGCACAGCACGACCGCCGGCCGGTGGACGATGGCCCGCGCGACCGCGACGCGCTGCCGTTCCCCGCCGGAGAGGGTGGTGGGCTTCACGTCGAGCCGGTGCCCGAGCCCCACGGACTCCAACGCCCGCACCGCCTGCGGCCGCCGCTCGGCCCGCGGCACGCCCAGGTGCACGAGCGGCAGGGCCACGTTCTGTACGCAGGTCAGGTGCGGGACCAGGTGGAAGGCCTGGAAGACGAAGCCGAGCGTGGAGGCCCGCAGGGCGGTGCGGGCGCGTTCGGACAGGGCGGTGGTGTCGTGGCCCTGCAGCAGGTACCGGCCGCGGGTCGGGACGTCGAGCAGTCCGAGCACGCTCAGCAGCGTGGACTTCCCGGAGCCCGAGGGGCCGACGATGGCCGCCAGCCGGCCGGGCCGGATGTCGAGCGTGACGTCGGCCAGCGCGTGCACGGGCGACGGTCCCGGATAGGTCTTCGCGATGCCGGTCATCTCGATGACGGGGGCCGGCTCCTCCTCAGCCATCGGTACCGCCCGAGCCGTCCTCGGATCCGCTGTCCGCGGGGCTGCCGCGGCGGACGAGGACGACCGTCTGGCCGGCGGCGAGGTTCTCGTCGAGTGCGTGGACCGCGCTGAGGCCCTCGTGGGTGAACAGCACCTCGACCGGGATGTTCCGCTCCTTGCCGCCCTCGGTGACGGTGACCGTGGACGAGCCGCCGAGGTCGGTCCAGACGGCCGACACCGGGACGGTCAGCGAGCCCTTGGGGCTGCGCCGGAGTTCGACGGCGATCTGCTGGGTGGAACCCTCCTTGGCCTCCGCGCCGGTGGGTACGAACAGCGCCTCGTGCCGACCGCCCTCGGCACCGGAGCCGTTGCCACCGCCGTTGCCGGCCGCGGTGCCCGCCGGGCCCGCTCCCGCCGTACCGGCCGTGGCCGCGCCGTCCTGTCCCCCGCTCTTGCCGCCCTGCTGGTCCCCGTTCTTCCCGTCCGAGGGGCTGTCGAGGGAGCCCAGGGTGCCTTCCCGGCCCTCGTACGGGCCGGTGCCGAAACGGATGACCGCGTCGGCCGGCAGATCGCGCAGCCGCGTGCGCTGGTCCGCGCTGAGGACGGCCCGTACCTGGCGGCCGCCGCTGCCGAGGACGAGGAGCGGCTTGTCGGCGGCGTCCCCGACCGCCGCGGTCACCTGCACCACCGTGGCCGGCAGGGTGCCGACGTACGCGACCTCCGCGGCCGGCAGCACCTCACCGGGCTTGGCCGGCCCGGCGGCCGGCGGCGTGCTCGCGCCACCGGTCCCACCCGAGCCGCCGCTGCCCTGCGTGCCGTTGCCGCCGTCGCCGCCGGGGGCCGTGCCGGTGCCGCCGTCGGTCTCCGCGCCGCCCCGGGGCGCCGTGCCGCCTGCCGCGGCCGCCCCGCCCGTGCGGGCCGTGCCGGCGGCGGAACCGCCTCCCCCGGTGGTGCTCTGCCCCTGCCCTGCGGGTGCCTCGTAGCCGGCCGCCACGTACAGCTTGCGCACCGCCTCGACGGTGGCCGGGCCGTAGGTGCCGTTCACCGCCGTCCCGTACAACGGCTGCAGCGCGCGCTGGAGTTGCTGCACGTCCGGCCCCTTGTCGCCCGCCTTCAGGTCCCGGTACGCGGGAAAGCGCCCCGGGAGCAGCAGGACCGGCCGCCCCGACACCTCCGCGACGACGGCCCCGGCCTTGAGGCTCTTGCCCGCGGCCGCGGGCAGGGCCGTCACCACCGCGCGGTCGGTGCCCTGCGGCCGGCCGCCGGTGATGGTGGTGCGGGAGGCCGTCTCGACCTTCCCGGTCAACTCCATCCTCTCGACGAGCTGCTGGTCGGACACCTTCGCGGTGATCTGGGAGGGCGGAGGCGCGGCGGCGTCGGCGGCACGCTGCTCCGGGGTTCTGGCCTGGGAGGCGATCCACCAGACGGAGCCGGAGCTGCCGAACAGCACGAGGACGACGGCGGCGACGACCAGGCCCCGCCGGGACCTGCGCCGCGCGTCCGTCGCCCGCCCGGCGGACGGCCGGCCCACCTGGGTCTCATCGGGGTCTTCGAGGCTCATGACAGTATTAGGACGTCTCTCGCAGTAGATCCTGGGCCTTGCCCTTGGCCTTCGTGATGAGTTCCAGCCACGCCGTGATCTCCGCCTCGTGCTTCACCAACGAGGCCGCCGAGGCACGGCTCTTGGCCTCCCGCGCCTTCGTGTTGAGACCGGCCTTCGTGCCGCATTCGGCATCGGTGGTGGCCTGCTTGATCTCCGCACGCTGCGCGTTGTCGAGCGCCGCGGTGTCACCGTCGGCGATGTTCGCGTAATGCGCGAGTGCCGATTCCCGGGCCTTCTCCGGAGTCGCGATCTGCGGATATCCGCCCGCCTTCATGCAGGAGGACCACTCGGAGAGCGCTTTCTGATATCCGTCGTCATCGGCGAGGATATTCGCGCCGTTCTGCTTGACGCTGTTGTAGACCGTCCAGTTGAGCCGGAGGTATTCCTTCACGTCCCCGTAGACGGCCTTGAGGGTTTCACCGCGGCAGCCTTTCGACGGCACCATGACCTTGCCGCCGCCGAAGTCGAATTCCACGCCACCCTCGGGCTTGTCGACGTACCCGTCCATGGCCATGCTGTGGGCCCGCTTGACGTCCTCGGGCAGTGCGTCGAAGTCGTCCAGGTTCTCCGGGGACTTCTGGTTGTCGGACCTGCGCGGGTCCGCCCCGTAGCCCACGGTGCGGGCGGTCTCGGCCGACGGGGAGAGGTCCTCGCCGCGCTTCTTGCCGGTGTCGGTGGCGGTGCCGCCCGTCGGGAAGACCTTGAAGCCCTTGTCGTTCATGCACTTGCGGATCAGCTTGGTCTCCGCCTCGCGCTCCTGGTCCAGCGCCGCGTTGGCGCTGTCGAGCGCCGCCTGCGCCCTGCGGGCCGTCTCCATGTCCTGCGGGGCTTCCTCCGAGCAGGCCGAGACGGCCGCGCCCAACAGCACCGTCACCGCGATCGCCGTCATTCCCCGGGTGCGCTTCTTCAATGTCGTGTCCTCGTGAAGGTGCGGCCGGGCCGCCCCCGCGAGACGGGGGCGGCCCGGCCTTCAGGCGGTGATCAGCAGCTGCTGCCGTCGTTCAGGGTGTTGCTCGCGCCGTCGTCGTTGGCGTCCCAGTAGTAGTTCACGGAACCACCGGGGACGAGGCAGATCTCCACGCCCAACGTCATCCAGCGTCCGCCGTACGTCTTGGACGACTGTCCGCGACGGTTCCACCAGGAGCTGTCGTTCTCGTAGACGGCCGGCATGTCGATGTCCCAGCGGGCGGATTCGTACTTCGTCCGGTACATCGAGTTGCCGGTGCTGTAGTTGCTGTCCTTGTAGATGCAGAAGTTGCCGTCGTAACACGTTCGGTCCACGGCCGCTGCGGACGGTGCCGCGGCGATGACGCCGGCCACGGCCGCCATCGCGATGAATCCGGCCGAAATCCTCTTACTGAGCACTCGTGACTCCCCCTCGTCGGGTGGTGACTGATGCAGTGAGAGGGCAGGGCAGCCGAAGCCCTTCCCCCCGGTCGGCTGAGATCAGGCTAGGCCACGTCCACGGGAAACAAAAGGTCAATTGCCTTTACCCAAGGGGCTGTTGATGTTTGGAATTGATCATTCACGGATGAATGTCCGGTGCGCGAATCCATCATTCCGGCGCACCGTCACCCCCTGCGGGAACGGAGGTCGACGCAGGTCAGCCCCACGGGCGCCCGGCGGGAGCGACGGAGCGTCGACGCGGCCGCGTCGCCCGGACCCTCGCGGTCCGGATAAACCTCGAACACGCCCTGAAAATCGGCGTGTTCGTGACGTGCGCCACGCCCGGGCGGCCGAAACCCGTGGAGGCGCGGGGCGCGCCTTCGTAGGCTGTCCCGATGGAGACGCGCGTACGGCTGGAGCCCTGGTCCGCCGGGGACTTCTGGCTGCTGGAACGCAAGAACGAGCCGATCATGACCCAGTTCCTGGGCGGCCCCGAGCCGGCCGCGAAGCTCGTCGACCGGCAGCGGCGCTACGAGGCGATGAGCGCGCGGGAGCCGGCCGCCGGCCGGATGTTCCGCGTGGTGTGGACACCCGCCGGCCAGAGCCGCGGCGACGGCCCCGGCGACGACGGCGAACGCGGGCCCGGGGGCGGGCGCGGGGGCGAGGGCGGGCCCGTGCACGGGGGCGAGCCGGAGCACGCCGAGAGCGTCGGATCCGTCGGCTTCTGGGAGCGGGAGTGGCAGGGCGAGCCGGTCTACGAGGCCGGCTGGGGCATCCTGCCCGAGTTCCAGGGTCACGGGCTGGCCGTGGCGGCGCTCACGGAGCTCCTGGCGTACGTCGGCGCCCACGGCTCCCGCGACAGCGTCCACGCCTTCCCCGGCACCGACCACCCGGCGTCCAACGCGGTGTGCCGACGGGCCGGGTTCGAGTACCTGGGCGACGTCGACTTCGAATACCCGCCCGGAGTGCCCCACCCGAGCTGCGACTGGCGCTACCGGGTGGAACTCCCGCGGGACGGGCTCACACCGTCAGGATGACGCGGCCGCGGACCCCCGGCTCCTCCAGGCGGGCGTGGGCCTCGGCGACCTCCGCCAGCGGGAAGGTGTCGGCGACCCGGAGCGTCAGCGCGCCCGCGTCGACCAGATCCACCAGCCGGGCCAGGTGCGCCCCGTCCGCCGCGACCTCCTGCTCCACGACCCGGACACCGCGCTCCGCGGCCGGGGCGTGGTGCGGGATCAGCCCCACGTAGACCCCGCCGTCCCGTACGGAGCCCAGCGCGACCTCGCCGAGCACCGCCGCGTCCAGGACCCCGTCCACGGGCCCGACCGGAGCCGTGCCGCGCGGGACGAACCCGGTCGCGCCCAGGGACCGTACGAACTCCTCGTCCTCGGCGCCCGCCAGCGCCGTCACCACCAGCCCGGCCCGCACGGCGAGCTGGACGGCCAGGGCCCCGACGACGCCCGCGGCTCCGGTGATCAGCACCGAGGAGCCGGGGGCGAGCTCCAGCAGGTCCACGGCGCGGGCGGCGGTGAGGCCGGCGAGCGGGAGCCCGGCCGCGGTCACCGCGTCCACGGTGGTCGGGGCGGACGCGACCGCGGAGGCGTCGAGCACCACGTACTGCGCGTGGCTGCCCAGCGGCTTCACCGTCCCGTGGTGCAGGCCCACGACCCGCTCGCCGGCGCGCCGGCCGGTCACGTCGGCGCCGATCTCGTCGATCTCCCCGGACACGTCCCAGCCGAGGCCCAGGCGCTGCCCGGCGCCGCCGAAGATCCCGGAACGGACCCCGCCGTCCACCGGGTTGAGCCCGGCGGCGGTGACCTTGACACGCAGCTGGCCGGCCGCAGGGCGGGGCACCGGAACCTCGGCCAGTACGACCTGCTCCGGACCGCCGAACTCGCTCACCACGGCCGCCGACATCGTCTGCTCGCTCATCTTCGTCTCTCCCGTTCGCCGATTCGCGCGTTCGCTCGTTCGTTCGCGCGTTCTCGATGAGCACTAACCTAGGGAGAGGTACTCTCTTTTCGTAAGTACGCACTCGAAGGTGCGTACCCGACCCGGAAGTGGGGGCACCCATGGCCACCAGCACCGCCGCGGCCCGCCGCGAGGAAGCACGTTCCGCCTACGACGCCTTCCTCAAGGAATGCCCCACCGGCCAACTCCTCGCCCGCATCAGCGACAAGTGGGTCGGCCTCATCGTCAGCGCCCTCGGCCAGGCCGAGAACCGCACCCTGCGCTACAGCGACCTCGGCCGCAGGATCCCCGGCGTCAGCCAGAAGATGCTCACCCAGACCCTGCGCTCCCTCGAACGCGACGGCCTCGTCACCCGCACCGTCACCCCCACCGTCCCCGTCCGCGTCGACTACCGGCTCACCGACCTCGGCAGCAGCCTCGGCTGCCTCCTGTCCTCCGTGAAGCTCTGGGCCGAGAACCACTTCGACGAGGTCAGCGCCCACCGCGACACCTACGACCGCGCCACCGCGGAGGCGTAATTCGGCCGCACCGACCACCTCGGCAATGGCATGCTGAGCGGGTGAACGGACCCGGCATTCAGCTCACCCTCGCCCCCGAACTACGCCTCTTCGCCCCGCCCAGCCGGCGCGCCGACCGCGTACCGACCGCCACCGACGGCGCCTCCAGCCTCGGCCACGTCGTCGAATCGGCCGGCGTCCCGCTCACCGAGGTCGGCCGCCTCCTCGTCGACGGCCACGAGGTACCCGTCTCCTACGTCCCCCAGGACGGCCAGAACGTCGAGGTGTTCGGCGTCGAACGACCCCAACAGGTCCCCGGCGCCCCCCTCCGCTTCCTCCTCGACGTCCACCTCGGCACCCTCGCCCGCCGCCTGCGCCTGCTCGGCGTCGACGCCGCCTACGAGAACGAGGACATCGGCGACCCCGCCCTCGCCACCCGCTCCGCCGCCGAGCGACGCGTCCTGCTCTCCCGCGACCGCGGCCTGCTGCGCCGCCGCGAACTGTTCGCCGGCGCGTACATCTACAGCGACAACCCCGACGAGCAACTGCGCGACGTACTGGGCCGCTTCGCACCCACCCTCGCGCCCTGGACCCGCTGCACCGCCTGCAACGGCCCGCTCCACGAGGCCGACAAGGAGAGCGTCGGCGACCGCCTGGAGGACGGCACGCACCGCTCCTACGACGTGTTCGCGCAGTGCACCGAGTGCGAGCGCGTCTACTGGCGCGGCGCCCACCACGCCCGCCTGGAACGCATCGTCGACGAGGCCCTCGTGGAGTTCGGCACGGCCTAGCAGGCGGGCCCGCGCGGACCCCGGGCGCGCCCGGACGGCGGGCGCCGGGCGCGCTAGAAGGCGTACGTGTCGCCCGTGTCCAGCGCCAGCACCACGTGCTCGTTGTTGGTGTGGTTCCGGTCCGTCGCACCGCCGTTCCACCACGTGTCGACCCGCACCGCCACTTCCGGGGCCGGCTCCCGCAGCTCCAGCAGCAGCGCGACGTGCCGGCCCCGCCCGTGCAGCGGCAGGGGGCCCGTCTCGCACACCACCTCGCGCGAACCCGCCCGCGCACAGCCCTCCGACAGCCGCTGCCGGTCCGCGAGGTCGGCCGACAGCCGCACCCGCAGCGTCGCGTTCGGCAGCGCGGCCGGCCCGTCGTTCTCCGGCACCAGCCAGATCCGCAGCCGCGCCCCCGACAGGGCCACCCGGCCGTGGTAGGCCACATCGGCCTCCGGCCCGTCCGCCACCGACGCCTGGGCCGACCCGGGGACACCCGCGCCGAGCGCCAGCAAACCCGCCACCACCACACTTCGTACGGCACCACGGCGCACCGACACCACCTCCTCGCGCGGAGGCTAGCCACCCGCACTCCCGGCCGGTCGGACCATCACACGAACGAGGGCGCGCCCACCCCCATCTGCCTTGCGCACCTACGAGCCATGCCGCTCACCCTCCCGGACCGGCAGGGCGCCCGCGCACACCGGGGACGGCCCGGATCGGCGCCGCGCGGCCGCCGAGCCGCGCCTATGCTGGCGGGTAATCGTCCGTACGAACGACCGAACGACCGAGGAGCCCGCACATGAGCACGGCCGCCACCCGAACCGCCGTAGTCACCGGCGCGAGCAGCGGCATCGGCGCGGCCACCGCCCGGCAGCTCGCCGCAGCCGGCTACCACGTCGTCCTCACCGCCCGCCGCAAGGACCGCATCGAGGCCCTCGCCGCCGAGCTCACCGAGGCCGGCCACCAGGCCACCGCCTACGCCCTCGACGTCACCGACCGCACCGCCGTCGACGCCTTCGCGGCCTCCCTCGACCGCTGCGACGTGCTCGTCAACAACGCGGGCGGCGCCATCGGAGCCGAGCCCGTCGCCACCGGCGACCCCGCCGACTGGCGCACGATGTACGAGGTCAACGTCATCGGCACGCTCCACGTCACCCAGGCCCTGCTCCCCGCCCTCACCGCCTCCGGCGACGGCACGGTCGTGGTCCTCTCCTCCACCGCCGGCCACTCCACCTACGAGGGCGGCGCCGGCTACGTCGCCGCCAAGAACGGCGCCCGCGTCCTCGCCGAGACCCTGCGCCTGGAGATCGTCGGCCAGCCGGTGCGCGTCATCGAGATCGCCCCCGGCATGGTCAAGACCGAGGAATTCGCGAAGACCCGCTTCCGCGGCGACGCGGAGAAGGCGGAGAAGGTCTACGCGGGCGTCGCGGATCCCCTGTCCGCCGACGACGTGGCCGACACCATCACCTGGGCGGTCACCCGCCCCAGCCACGTCAACATCGACCTCCTGGTGGTCCGCCCCCGCGCCCAGGCCTCGAACACCAAGGTCCACCGCGAGCTCTAGAGCACTCCCGCCGCCTTCTGGTGCGACATGAGGGCCGCCGGCTTCAGCCCGGCGGCCTGCGGGACGGGGCGGGGAGGACGAATGGGTGATGGGAGTGACGACGCGTCCCACCTGACAGGCCTGAAGTACGCCCCCGTGTCTACTTAGAGCGACCGACTACTTGCACCGGGTAATCGCGCACGCACGAAAGCCAGGCACGGAGGGTAAGTATTCATGCACAAGCTCCAACAGGTCATGATCGCTACTGCGGCGGTGGCATGTCTGGCCACCCTTGGCGCGGGAAGCGCTCACGCCGCTGACGCCGGCGTGCGGGGCAGCACCCCGCGGATCGCCCAGCTGCCTCAGCTGCCCGAGCTTCCGCGACTCCCTCAGCTGCCCCAGCTCCCGTCGATCGCCCAGCCGCAGCGTGCACAGCTCACGCAGGCAGCGCCGCAGCTGTGGGATCAGGCGGCGGCGCACGAGTCGTACGCCCCGTACACGTCCTACGCCCCGTACGACAGCACCTCCGGCACCCCGAACACGCCGAACACCCCGAACACGCCCAACACCCCGGGCGGCGGGAACACGCCCAACACTCCCAATACGCCGAACACCCCGAACACGCCTAACACCCCGGGCGGCGGCGCAACACCGAACACCCCCAATACTCCGAACACACCCAATACGCCCAACACGCCCAACGGCACGGGCACGCCGAGCACCCCCTACAAGCCGATCACCCCGAATACACCGAGCGCCCCGGTCGGAATGTAGGTTCCATCGAATACCGACGGCCGCCCGGACGCGCCCCCTGGAAATGACGCCGCTACGACTTTCGTCAAGCCGTGACGGGTGTGGACGGCCGTCCAGCTCTTCACTCACATGAAGGTGCCGCGCAGTGACTTTCACTGCGCGGCACCTTCATGTATTCGCGAAATTCATCGTGCGCTTATCCCCTCAGTTAGGGGTGTTAGGCGTGTTCGGGGTGTTCGGGGTGTTGCCCCCACCGCCAGGGGTGTTGGGCGTGTTCGGGGTGTTGGGCGTGTTCGGGGTGTTGCCCCCACCGCCAGGGGTGTTGGGCGTGTTCGGGGTGTTGGGCGTGTTCGGGCTGTTACCCCCACCGCCAGGGGTGTTGGGCGTGTTCGGGGTGTTGGGCGTGTTCGGGCTGTTACCCCCACCGCCAGGGGTGTTGGGCGTGTTCGGGGTGTTGGGCGTGTTCGGGCTGTTACCCCCACCGCCAGGGGTGTTGGGCGTGTTCGGGGTGTTGGGCGTGTTCGGGCTGTTACCCCCACCACCAGGGGTGTTCGGGGTGTTCGGGGTGTTCGGGGTGTTGTGGCCGCCACGTCCCGGGGTGTTCGGAGTGTTGGGCGTGTTCGGGGTGTTGTGGCCACGTCCCGGGGTGTTGGGCGTGTTCGGGGTGTTAGGCGTGTTCGGAGTGTTGTGGCCACCACGTCCCGGGGTGTTGGGGGTGTTAGGCGTGTTCGGCGTGTTCGGGGTGTTGTGACCGCCACGCCCCGGGGTGTTCGGGGTGTTGGGCGTGTTCGGAGTGTTGGGCGTATTACCGCCACCACCCGGGGTGTTCGGGGTGTTAGGCGTGTTCGGCGTATTCGGGGTGTTGTCGGCAACCATGATCTGGGGTGCCGGAGCGGCCGTTGCGACGGCCGGCAGAGCGACGCCCCCCGCCAGGGTCATAGAGATGGCGGAAGCCAGCAGAATCTTGCGAGAAATCTTCATCATCGGTTTTCTCCATTCGAGGATGCGGAGGCTGTTGAAATCCATCCGCTGCAGGTTGCGATATCCGACCTCCGGGGGGGGGATTCCCCGGTGAGGACCTGCTTCAAATAAACCCGATGGAAGGGGGCAGGTCATGCCACAGGAGTACGTGACTTGACACCCAATTTCGATCTTGGTAGTCGTCGGAACTCGATTATGGATACGCCTATCGGCTTCCCTCGGTGAGGTGGTCTCACCGGCTCTCAGGACCGTTTCCCGACCGGCGTCGGCCACCTGTTCGCCGGTCCGGGCGAAGCACGCCGTCCGCCTGTCCCGAAGGTTCGACCCTTGCCCGCCCCCCTGCGCCGGCCAGCGCCACCCTCACCGCCGCCCCGCCCCCGCGGAGGGACCCGCACCCCTGAGCGCACGAGAGCGATGTCCGCTCCACCGTCCTCCTGCCGGGGTGCCGATCGCGGCAGGCCCCCGCGGGTCGGACGGGGGTGACAGCCCGGGTGGCGATCCCCGCGATCCCGGCCGGGGTCGCCGACGCGTACGGGACGAACCGAACCTCTACCGCAACGACGGCTACCTGCGGCCGTCGGCCTCACGGCATGGGCGTCCGGGGCCCCGCACCAGGGTCTTCCGCCGCAACGCACAGCTGCAGAGGCCTTTCGCGGTCGCCCCTCGATCGCTGATCCGGCTCTTCCCGCAGCCTCACGTACATGAGTGCCCGTGGGCGGAGGAGCAGCCCACGGTGACCTCACCCACGGGGCCGTCGAAGGGATGCGGACCAGCCGGGCGCGCGCCCGCACCGGCCGCTACGAACAGCGCGGACACGCCCCATAACCGCGGTCGCGGTACTAGTAGACCCCCGCCGCCTTCAGGTGCGGCATGAGGGCCGCCGGCTTCAGCCCGGCGGCCCTCGCCGCGTCCAGGGCCCGCCGGAGGTCCGCCGCCAGCGTCGGCGTGAAGTGCAGCAGCACGATGTCCCCGGGCTGCAGCCGCGGCGTCGGCGGGGTCTCGCCCCAGGTGGTGAAATCGTGCGTCCAGGTGATCAGAGCCTTCACCCCGCACGCCTTGGCCGCGAGCCGCACCTCGTCGTCGACCGCCCCGTACGGCGGCCGCAACAGCTTCGGCGTCCGCCCGAAGACCTCCTGGAGCCGCTCCCCGGCCCCGCACACCTCGGCGTCCTTGCCGGCCGCGTCGAGCGTGGTGAGGTCGGGATGGTTGACGGTGTGGTTCTCGACGCCCACGCGCCCTTCCTCCGTGAGCCGGGTGAAGTACCCGGTGTCGTACGAGGCCGCCCCGGGCAGCAGGAACAGCGCGGCGGGCACCCTCTTCTCCAGCAGGATCCGCGCCGCCTCCGGATCGTGACTCCAGCCGTCGTCGATGGTGATGAAGACGACCCTCTCCTGGGTCGGCACACGCGACACGACGGGCGGCAGCCCCACCTTCGCCTGAGCGGACCCGACGGCCCCGAGACCGAGTGACAACGACGCGAGCGCGGCGATCAGCGCGCGGGATCTCCACATGCCGCACACCCTGGTCTAGACCAACTGGCCGGTCAACCCTCATGCAACAAAAGGGAGTTGCCGCCCCGCATCCCTGGGACCGTACGGGTGAATGCGCACGAAATGTCGGCGGGCGCGGCTACGATCCGAAAGCGTGAGCCGCGAGAAGGAGGAAGCTATGGCCGTGATACAGCACGAGACCACGATCGCGGAGGCCGCCGATCGACTCTCCAAGGAGCTTCCCGGGCACCGAGTGGAGATTCTCCAGGGGAGGCTCACCGTGACACCACCCGCGGACGGGTCACACGCACTGTCGCTCAGCTGGCTGATCGAGAAGTTCTACGACGCCGACGCCCGCAACGCGGGGCTGAGATACGTCCAGGGGATCGGCCTCTGGCTACCGACCGGGTCCGACGACTACGCGATTCCGGATTTCGCCCTCGTCGAGGCCGACTTCCGCGACCACAAGGTCCAGAAGAACTGCTACGCGGCCGACGTCTTCCGCCTGGTCGTCGAAGTGACCTCGTCGAACTGGTCCGACGACATCGGCGTCAAGGTCGACAGCTACGCGAAGGCCGACATTCCGGTGTACGTCATCGCCGACCGCCACCACGACGAGGCCGTCCTGTGCTGCGACCCCCGCAACGGCGCGTACCGCCTGCGCAGGACTTACAAGCGAGGCGAATCCATCCCCCTGCCGCCGTCCATCGGAGTCTCCGTCGAGCTCCCGGTGGACCTCCTCCTCGACGGCGACGAGGCCTGACCCCGGACACGCGGGAGCCCGGACCGATCGCCATCGGTCCGGGCTCCCGCATTCCCCCGACATCCGCGCCCGGGCCTCAGCCCTTGACGCAGATGACCTGCTTGAGCTTGGCCACGACCTGCACCAGGTCGGTCTGCTGGTCGATGACCTGCTCGATGGACTTGTACGCACCCGGGATCTCGTCCACGACGCCCGAGTCCTTGCGGCACTCCACGCCCTTGGTCTGCTCCGCCAGGTCGCGCGCCGAGAACCGCTTCTTCGCCGCCGTGCGGCTCATCTTCCGGCCCGCGCCGTGCGAGGCCGAGTTGAAGGACTTCTCGTTGCCGAGGCCCTTCACGATGTACGAGCCCGTGCCCATGGAACCCGGGATGATCCCGTAGTCACCGCTACCGGCGCGGATCGCGCCCTTACGCGTGACCAGCAGGTCCATGCCGTCGTACCGCTCCTCCGCCACGTAGTTGTGGTGGCAGCTGATCTCGCGGTCGAAGGAGACCTTCGCCTTCCGGAATTCCTTCCGGAACACCTCCTTGAACAGGCTCATCATCACGGCACGGTTGTACTTCGCGTACTCCTGCGCCCAGAAGAGGTCGTTGCGGTATGCCGCCATCTCAGGCGTGGCCGCGAGGAAGACTGCGAGATCCCGGTCCACGAGGCCCTGGTTGTGCGAAAGGCCCCGGGCCACGTCGATATGGAAGGCTGCCAGCTCGTTGCCGATGTTCCGCGATCCCGAGTGCAGCATGAGCCACACCGAACCGGATGTATCGACGCAAACCTCACAGAAGTGATTTCCTTGGCCAAGACTTCCCATTTGCCGCATGGCCCGGTCCCGCCGGAACTTCACCGCATCCGTGACGTAGTCGAAGCGCTCCCACAGGTCCCCGAACCCCGCCTCCGAGAAGCCGTACAGCCGCGCCGGGTCCACCGCCTCCTTGTGCAGGCCCGTACCCACAGGAATGGCCCGCTCGATCTTCGAGCGCAGACCCGACAGGTCCCCCGGCAGGTCGTTCGCCGTCAGGGACGTCTTCACCGCCGACATGCCGCAGCCGATGTCCACGCCCACCGCCGCCGGGCAGACCGCGTCCTTCATGGCGATCACCGAGCCGACGGTGGCCCCCTTGCCGTAGTGGACGTCCGGCATGACGGCCAGGCCCTTGATCCAGGGGAGGGTGGCGACGTTGTGCAACTGCTGCATCGCGCCGGCCTCGACCGACGCCGGGTCGGTCCACATCCGGATCGGGACCTTCGCCCCAGGCACCTCTACATACGACATAAGGAATCAATCCCCCGAGAACTACAGAAAAGTCAGAATGCGCAAAAGCCTCGCTCTTGATCCCAAATGCGACAGGAGACCGGCGCCGGCACCAGCGTGTGCGATAGACATTGTGTCCAGCCGTGCCCAAGTCGCGGCAACGTATTTTCCTGACCGTCGGGGGCCCGCCGGTCGAAGGGAGCCAGTGGACGTGCAGCGCAAGGCGGTACGGCGGCGAGTCCTGCCAGGCATCGCGATGCTCACCGCGCTCGCGGCCGGGGCGGCCGGCCTGACCGGGTGCACCGGCGGGAGCGGCGACGGAAGCACCAGCGACTCGAAGGCCGGCGGCAGCTCCGCCGCGCCCGCCCAACCGGGCAAGTACCGCAGTCTGCCCGCGCCCTGCAAGGCCGGCGCCGACAGCAAGAAGCTCAAGGGCATGCTCCCGGCCGGCGACAGTCTCACCCCCGAGCAGCGCGACCAGATGTACGCCGGTGTCGCGGACGCCTCGTACGACGGCGACCGCCACGTCGGCTGCCGCTGGAGCGGGCAGAGCCCCGAGGAGACGCGCCTGCTGTCGGTCGGCTTCGAGCGGGTGGTCTCCTACGACCGGACCACGAGCAGCGACGACGACAAGGCCAAGCAGGTCTACGTACGCCGACTCACCGACGCGAAGCTGCCCTTCCCCGGCCCGACCGCGAGTCCCACCCCGGCCGCTCCCACCCCCGCCGCCCCGACCCCGGCGGCACCGAGCCCGAGCGTGCCCGCGGCCCCCGGGGCGCCGGTGTCCCCCTCCGCGAGCCCGTCGGCCCCCGTCGAGCTCGGATCCCGCGTCCTGGAGGACCTCGGCAGCGACGCGTTCCTGGAGGACAAACTCAGCCCCGCCGGGGCCAGCGCCGCGCAGTCCCGCACCGTGCGCATTGTGTTCCGCACCTCGAACGTCATCGTCACCATCGAGTACAGCGTGCAGCCCGCGCTGCCCGGAACGATCCCTCCGAGCACCGAAACCCAGGACAAAGCAAGGCAGTTGGCGCAGGCTCTGGCCGAGCGTCTCAGCGAGTGAGCGGTGCGCACCGCGGTCTCGCGTGACGGCGCGCACAGCAGACGGGCATCCGATCGGGCTACCGTTGCCCGGGTCCCGCGTCCGAAGAACAACCGACAAACGTACTGAAGGAACCATGCACCGATCAGCCTCGCGCCTCACCCGCGTTCTCGCCTGCGCAGCCGTCCCGGTGATCCTCACCGTCGCCGGGTGTTCGTCCGACTCGGGCAAGGAGTCGGGCTCGAACGGCGAGAAGAAGTCCGGTTCGTCCGCGTCGGCCAAGCCGAACCCGAAGTCCTCCAAGACCCTGGAGAAGCCGGCCTTCGCGGCCCTCCCGGACCCGTGCAAGGCGCTCGCGACGCCGACGATAGACACGCTCGTCCCGGAGGCGAAGGACAAGGCCGGGGCGGCGCCCAAGGCGAACGACCTGGCCGCTCGTGCCAGCTGCTCCTGGAACGGTCTGGACGAGGACGGTCTGAAGGGTTCGCAGTACCGCTGGCTGTCGCTCTCCTACCACCGCCTCGACTCCGAGGCCAGCCTCGGCGACGCCAGCAAGCGTGCCGAGGCGCAGTACAACAAGGAGATCGAGGCGGCGAAGACCACCGAGGGCGCGCAGAACCCGAAGGCGGAGGCCGTCGGCGAGGTCGGCGACCAGGCGACGTCGGTGATCTACGTGGTGAAGAAGGACAACAACGACCACTACAACACGACGGTCGTGGCGCGTACCCAGAACGTGGTGATCACGCTCGACTACAACGGTGCGGGGCTCGAGGGGGCCTCCGCGCCGGACCACGCGAAGCTGCTGCAGGACGCGATCTCGGCCGCCAAGGAGGCTGTGACCTCGGTGGGCGCGGCGAACAAGGCGCCGGCGGAGCAGTCGCAGTCCCCGCAGCCCCAGTAGGGAACGGTCGCGGGGCGGGGCCGCCTTGGGCGTTGACATCGGGTCACCCGTACGCTGTGCCTGCTGCAGCTCGGTAAAGGCACGGTAAGTGTCCCGTACGCAGCACCAGCACTCTGCGCTCGGTATGTGCTCGACAAGGGGAGGGGATCGCGGGTGGCCGCGATGCAACTGACTCGTACGCACCGGATACTCATAGGCGTGGTGGTCGCGGGAGCCGTGGTCATCGCGGGGATCGGTTTCGCGGGCTCGTACTCCGCGGTGCGTGCCCTCGCCCTGCAGAAGGGGTTCGGCAGCTTCTCGCTGGTGTTCCCGATCGGTATCGACGCGGGCATCTGTGTGCTGCTCGCGTTGGACCTGCTGCTGACGTGGCTCCGGATCCCCTTCCCCCTGCTGCGTCAGACGGCGTGGTTGCTGACGGCGGCCACGATCGCGTTCAACGGTGCGGCCTCCTGGCCGGATCCGCTGGGCGTCGGGATGCACGCCGTGATCCCGATGCTGTTCGTGGTGACGGTGGAGGCCGCCCGGCACGCCGTGGGTCGGATCGCGGACATCACCGCGGACCGGCACATGGAGGGTGTGCGCATCACCCGGTGGCTGCTGTCGCCGATACCGACCTTCAAGCTGTGGCGCCGGATGAAGCTGTGGGAGCTGCGCTCCTACGAGCAGGCGGTCGGTATGGAGCAGGACCGGCTGATCTACCAGGCCCGGCTGCAGGCGCGGTACGGGCGTTCGTGGCGGCGTAAGGCTCCGGTGGAGGCGTTGATGCCGCTGAAGCTGGCGAAGATCGGTGTGCCGCTCGCGGAGACGACCGCGGAGGCGCTGGCGGCGACGGGCATCGAGCCGGCGGTGCTGCCGCCGGTCGACGTGCAGGGTCAGCAGCAGTTCCAGCAGGCCCCGGCGCTGGCTGCCGCCGCGCCCGGGCCGGGGCAGCAGGGCCAACTCGCGCAGCAGGGTCAGCAGGGTCAGCAGGGGCAGCTCGCGCAGCAGGCCGCCGCGCAGGCCCAGCAGCTGCAGCAGGGCCCGCAGGCGCAGCAGGGACAGCTTGACCCGCAGGGCCCGCAGGCGCAGAACCCGGCCGGTGCTCCCGGCGCCGCCCAGCATGCCCCGCCGCCCTTCGCGGTGGACCCGACGGCCATGCCCGCGGCCCACAACAGCGCGTGGTTCGCCGCTCCGCTGGCACCGCAGGCGGCGTACGAGGGCGGCTACAACCCCCAGTACGTGGAGGGTCTGGAGCCGACCCCGGTCCTGCCCCCGATGGGCCCGGACGAGGAGCGGCCCGCGCAGCAGGAGCTGCCGATCCCGGCTCAGCGCCAGGAGGAGGCCCCGGAGGAGGGGCCCGAGACTCCGGACGAGGCCGAGTTCGCGGAGGTCGCGTACAAGGTGTTCTGCTCGCTGTCCGACGAGAAGCAGGACTACCCGTCGGCCGAGGCGCTCGACATACACCTGTCGGACGGTTACGGCGTGACGCACCCGCGCAGCGGTTCGCTGCTGCGCCGGATGATCCCGGCGTTCAAGCTGCGGTACAACAAGGACCGCGAGGCCGAGCACATCGCCTGACGGTGATCGCCTGACGGCGGCTCTCCGACGGCGACGGCCGGACGGACGGACATGCGGAAGGGCCCGCACCCCGAGGGGTGCGGGCCCTTCCGCATGTCCTGCGAGCCCGGGCGGGCTCAGACGGCGAGCAGCTTGCGCACGCGGTCGGCGCCCACCGCCAGCAGCAGCGTGGGCAGGCGCGGCCCGGTCTCCCGGGTCACGAGGAGGCGGTAGAGCAGCGCGAAGAAGGTGCGCTGCGCGACCTTGAGTTCCGGGGTCGGCTTGGCATCGGGTTCGAGGCCGGCCATGACCTTCGGGACGCCGTAGACGAGGGTGGTCAGCCCGTCCAGGGACCAGTGCGAGTCCAGCCCGTCGAGCAGCAGCCGCAGCGATTCACGGCCTTCGTCGTCCAGGGACGACAGCAGCTCGGTGTCGGCCTCCTCGCGTACGAGGGTCCGCTGATCGGCCGGGACCTGGGTGGTGATCCAGTTCTCGGCGCGGTCCAGGCGCGGCCGTACCTCGTCGAGGGAGGCGAGCGGCTGCGACGGGTCGAGGTCGGTCAGGATCCGCAGGGTCTGCTCGTCGTGGCCGGCGGTGATGTCGACGACGGACGCGAGCGTCCGGTACGGCATCGGCCGCGGGGTGCGCGGCAGCTCGGCGGCGGCGGTGCGCACGGCGCGGGTGTGCGCGGCGGCGTCGGCGGGCAGGACGGAGCCGTCGGCGACCTTGGCCTCCAGCTTGTCCCACTCGTCGTAGAGCCGCTGGATCTCCTGGTCGAAGGCGATCTTGAAGGACTGGTTGGGGCGGCGGCGGGCGTAGAGCCAGCGCAGCAGCTGCGGCTCCATGATCTTCAGCGCGTCGGCCGGGGTGGGGACCCCGCCCTTGCTGGAGGACATCTTGGCCATGCCGCTGATGCCGACGAACGCGTACATCGGTCCGATCGGCTGCTCGCCGCCGAAGATGTGCACGATCTGGCCGCCGACCTGGAAGGACGAGCCGGGCGAGGAGTGGTCGACGCCGGAGGGCTCGAAGATCACGCCCTCGTAGGCCCAGCGCATCGGCCAGTCGACCTTCCAGACGAGCTTGCCGCGGTTGAACTCGCTGAGCTTGACCGTCTCGGTGAACTCGTCCTCGGTGCAGACGTAGGTCATCTCGGTGGTCTCGTCGTCGTACGAGGTGACCTTGGTGAAGTCCTTGCCGCACCGGCCGCAGTACGGCTTGTACGGGAAGTAGCCGCCCTCGCCGGTGCTGCCGTCGTCCTCGGCGGCGGCGCCGGAGCCCTCGGCGGCCTCCAGCTCGGCCTCGTCGACCTGCTTCTGCTGGGGCTTCTTGCCGCCCGGCTTCTGCTTGGTGCGGTACTGGTCGAGGACGGCGTCGATGTCGCCGCGGTGCTTCATCGCGAACAGCACCTGCTCGCGGTAGACGCCGCTGGTGTACTGCTCGGTCTGGCTGATCGGGTCGTAGTCCACGCCCATCTCGGCCATGGCCTCGACGAAGGCGGCCTTGAAGTGCTCGGCCCAGTTCGGGTACGCGGATCCGGCCGGGGCGGGCACGGAGGTCAGCGGCTTGCCGATGTGCTGGGCCCACGACTCGTCGATGCCGGGCACGCCCGCGGGCACCTTGCGGTACCGGTCGTAGTCGTCCCAGGAGATGAGGTGGCGGACCTCGATGCCCCGGCGGCGGATCTCGTCCGCGACCAGGTGCGGGGTCATGACCTCACGGAGGTTGCCCAGGTGGATGGGGCCGGAGGGGGAGAGTCCGGACGCGACGACGACAGGTTTGCCGGGTGCTCGGCGCTCCGCCTCGGCGATGACCTCGTCCGCGAAACGGGAGACCCAGTCGGTCTCGGTGCTGCTCTGAGCCACGACACGTCCTTCTATCTCGAATGCTGGCTTCAGCCATTCTCCCAGACGGAAAGGGCCGCTCCGAGGTTGCTTGCCGACCCGCGGCGAGGATCTGCTGCTGCCCGGCGTCCAGCGCCATGGGTATCAGCACGAGCGTGCTGCCGTGACGCCGGACGTACGCCGCGGCCCGGCGCTCGGGCCGACCGAAGGGTGCCGCGCTGGGCACCACCGGCAGCTCCACCCCGGGCCCGGGTACCAGCACCACGCCGCCCTTCACGCTGCGGACCTCGCTCAGGTCCGCCCATGGCGTGGTGGGTCCGTCGCCGACGCGGACCCCGTGCGAGTCCAGCCGCACCAACACCCCCAGAGCCCGCTGGCGCGCCCGTACGACCAGCAGGAACGGGAGGGCCACGGCCATGAAGGCGCAGGTGACCGCGGCGAGCCAGAAGCGGAAGCCGGTGGGCGCCGTGAGGAGGCTCGTGACGGAGGAGAGCCCCGGCAGCACGCTGAACACCAGCAGGCCGGACCCGGCGGCACGCAGCTCCAGCGGTCCGACGTCGGGGAGAGCCTCTGCGCCGCGCAGGGTGATGCGGTCCGTCCGGGCACAGTAGCGGCGGGGAAATCCCGAAATCCGGCCGGTCCCTCCGTGGGATACTCGGGGCTTGTCGGAACAACCAAGTGCACCCACCGGCACAACCTCACAGGAACGGCAGCTCATGGCCTCGGTCCCTTCCCTCGCTTCTTCCGTCAATCAGCGCGTCGCGGACGCCCTTGCCTCCGCCCTGCCGGAGGCCGGTGGCGCGGACCCGCTGCTGCGACGAAGCGACCGGGCCGACTTCCAGGCCAACGGCATCCTGGCGCTCGCGAAGAAGGCGAAGGCCAACCCGCGCGAGCTGGCGGCGACCGTGGTCGAGGGCATCCCGACGGGTGACCTGATCCAGGAGATCGAGGTCTCGGGCCCCGGCTTCCTCAACATCACCATCACCGACCGGGCGATCATCGAGACCCTGGCCGCGCGGGCCGGCGACGACCGTCTGGGCGTGCCGCTCGCGGCGGACCCGGGCACCACGGTGATCGACTACGCGCAGCCGAACGTGGCCAAGGAGATGCACGTCGGGCACCTGCGCTCGGCCGTGATCGGCGCGGCGATGGTGGAGATCCTGGAGTTCACGGGCGAGAAGGTGGTCCGTCGCCACCACATCGGCGACTGGGGCACCCAGTTCGGCATGCTCATCCAGTACCTGCTGGAGCACCCGCACGAGCTGGACCACAAGTCGGACGAGGAGGTCTCCGGCGAGGAGGCCATGTCCAACCTGAACCGGCTGTACAAGGCCTCGCGCGCGCTCTTCGACGCGGACGAGGAGTTCAAGACGCGGGCCCGGGCCCGGGTGGTGGACCTCCAGGCGGGCGACCCGGAGACCCTCTCCCTGTGGCAGCGGTTCGTCGACGAGTCGAAGATCTACTTCTACTCCGTCTTCAACAAGCTGGACATGGACATCCAGGACCCCGACGTGGTCGGCGAGTCCGGCTACAACGACATGCTGGTGGAGACCTGCAAGCTGCTGGAGGACTCGGGCGTCGCCGTCCGCTCCAACGGCGCGCTGTGCGTGTTCTTCGACGAGTACAAGGGCCAGGACGGCAACCCGACCCCGCTGATCGTGCAGAAGTCGGACGGCGGCTTCGGCTACGCGGCGACCGACCTGTCGGCGATCCGCGACCGGGTGGGCAACCTGAACGCCTCGACGCTGCTCTACGTCGTGGACGCCCGCCAGTCGCTGCACTTCAAGATGGTCTTCGAGACGGCCCGGCGGGCCGGCTGGCTGAACGACGAGGTCAAGGCCGTCCAGCTGGCGTTCGGCACGGTGCTCGGCAAGGACGGCAAGCCGTTCAAGACCCGTGAGGGCGAGACGGTCCGGCTGGTGGACCTGCTGGACGAGGCGGTGGACCGCGCGACGGCCGTCGTGCGCGAGAAGGACAAGGACCGCGGCCTGCTCACCGAGCAGGAGATCGTCGAGAACGGCGTCCAGGTCGGCATCGGTGCGGTGAAGTACGCGGACCTGTCGACGTCGGCGGCGCGCGACTACAAGTTCGACCTGGACCAGATGGTGTCGCTGACCGGTGACACGTCCGTGTACCTCCAGTACGCGTACGCCCGGATCCGGTCGATCCTGCGCAACGCGGGCGACCGTTCTCCGGTGGCCCACCCGGAGCTGGGGCTGGCTTCTGCCGAGCGGGCGCTCGGGCTGCACCTGGACGGGTTCGGCGCGCTGATCGAGGAGGCGGCCGCGGAGTACGCCCCGCACAAGGTCGCCGCGTACCTGTACCAGCTGGCCTCGCTGTTCACGACGTTCTACACCGAGTGCCCCGTCGTGAAGCCGGAGCCCGAGCTCGTCGTCGGCGAGAACCGTCTCTTCCTGTGCGAGCTGACCGCCCGCACGCTGAGCAAGGGCATGGCCCTCCTCGGAATCCGGACTCCCGAGAAGCTCTGACCTCGCGTCGCCGCACCACCGTCTGAGGCACGAACGCCCGAGGCGCGACCGTCTGACACACGACCGACGCGCACCCGTACGGCCCGATCCGGGCCGTACGGGTCGTACCGGACGTACGGTCGTACCGGTCGTACGGACCAGGTAGGAGACGGCCCGGACCGGCGCGCGCCCGTGGACCGCCCCCGGCGTGTCGGCGGACCGTACATATTTCGCAATCCTGTAGCCCTCTGCAAGCTCCTCCCACCTCACTAACCTTGGCGCCTCCCAAGGGGTTTGGGGTGGCTCCGGACATGTCCGGAGCCCGGGGAGGTAAAGAGCATGCAGTTCAAGCGCATGGCCGTCGTGGCAGCAGCCGCGGTGGCCGGCCAAACACTCCTGATGGCCGCGCCCGCGATGGCCGAGGAGCATCCGGCGGTGACCGCGCCGGACGTGGTGCCCGAGGACACCGCCGGGCCGTCGGACGACGCGCAGGCACCGGCGAAGGAGAAGAAGCAGAAGAAGGCCGAGGAAAAGGCCGAGCAGACCCCGGCGAAGAAGCCGGAGAAGAAGTCGGCGGAGAAGCCGGCGGAGAAGGCCGCGGGGCAGGCCGAGGAGAAGACACAGGCCGAGGACGCCGGCGCGCAGCAGCCCGCCGTCCAAGCCGTGGCCGCACCTGCGGCGCCCGACGCACCCGCCGTCCCGGCCGCGCCCGAGGCAGGGGCCCAGACACCGGCGCAGGCCGCCGCGCCCGAGACCCTCGAAGCCGATGAGGACACCGGGTCCGACCGGATCCTGATGGGGCCCGAGGTCACGGTCCAGGGCATCCCGGCGGCCGGGTTCAAGGCCGACGGCAGTTGGACCCCGCTCACCGTGACCGTCGACAACTCGGGCCACGTCGCCGTCGACGAGTACACCCCGATGCTGGGCGTCTCTCAGGCCGCCGGACAGTTCGCGCCGGCCCACATCAACGTCGAGTACAGCACCGCGGGCGGGCCGTGGACGGCCGCCGCACCGGTCCAGGGCGCGGCCCCGACGCTGGGCTACGCCCTCGGCGGCGCCGCCGCGATCCCCGCAGGCCAGATCCGGACCATCGACGTGCGGATCAGCTTCGCCGCGGACACCCCCGTCGTACCGTTCGACCTCACGGCGGACGGCAGGGGCCGGGTCGGGGCCTCCACCGGCAGCTCCCCCACGTCCTCGTACGCGACCAGGATCACGGGCGCGCCCGGCGGTGACGAGGATCCCGTACGGGTCGAAGGTCCGGCCCTGACGGTGAGCGGGCTCCCGGAATCGGTACGGGCGGGCGGTGACTGGACGGAACTCTCCGTCCGGGTGGACAACGCGGGCAAGGCCGAGCTGGCCGCCTTCGACCTGGGGCTGGTCCTGGCCCGGCCCGACTTCGTCTCGATGCAGGTCTCGCAGATCACGGTCGAGGTCCTGCGACCGGCCGCGGACGGACTGCCGGCGGCCTGGCAGTCCGTCGAGATCACCTCGGACGAGGACGGCTACTTCTTCGCGGGCGGCCTCGTGCGCGGGCCGATCGGCGCGGGTGCGGCGTTCGACGTCCCGGTCCGCGTCCGCTTCGCCGCCGACGCCCCGACCGGCTCGGTCTCCTTCTTCGCCTGGGGCACCTCCCAGGTCGACGCGGAGACACCCCCACCGTGGGCCGGCTCCCGCTCGACCCGCCGCCTGACCACCCTCCTGGAACCGGCCCCGGTCCCGGGCCCGGGTGGGGAGACGCCGGGTGGTGAAACCCCGGGCGGCGGAACCCCTGGTGGCGGCACCCCCGGCGGGGAAACCCCGGGCGGCGGGACCCCCGGCGGTGGCACCCCGGGCGGCGGAACTCCGGGCGGCGGGACCCCAGGTGGGGAAACTCCCGGCGGTGGCACCCCCGGTGGTGGCACTCCGGGCGGAGAAACCCCCGGCGGGGAAACGCCGGGCGGCGGGACCCCCGGCGGGGGCACCCCCGGCGGAGAGACTCCGGGCAGCGGCACCCCCGGTGGGGAAACCCCCGGCAGCGGCACCCCGGGCGGAGACACTCCCGGCGGCGAGACGCCCGGCACCGGTACCCCCGGCGGTGTGCCCGGTGGCAACGTGCCGGTACCGAACGGCGGCACCGGGACCACCCCGATCATCACCGCCCCCAACAGCGGGAGCGCCACCGGCACCGGGACCACCCCGATCATCACCGCCTCCAACAGCGGGAGCGGCACCGGCGCCCTCGCCGCCACCGGTGCCGACCCGGCCACCAGTTGGGCCCTGAACGGCGCGGGCGTGACCCTCGCCATGGGCGCGGCCCTGGTCGCGGGCACCGGTCGCCGCCGCCGCACCAACTGACGCCCCGCCCGGTTTCACCCGTACGGCCCGATTCGGGCCGTACGGGCCGGGTAGGGGACGGCCCGTCCTTCCCCCACCCACCATCGGAGGCCTCCGTGCCCGACATGAACGGCCCCTACAAGCCCGGCACTCCCTGCTGGATCGACCTGATGGCCCCCGACCAGCAGGCCGCCCTCGACTTCTACTGCGACCTGTTCGGCTGGCAGGGCGAGGTCGGCCCGGCCGAACAGGGCGGCTACTCCGTCTGCACCCTCAAGAGGCGGCCGGTCGCGGGCATCATGAAGGCGATGAACCCGGACGGCACCATCCCTGACCCGATGCCGCCGACCGTGTGGACCACGTACCTGGCCACCGACGCCATCGACCCCACCATCAAGTCCGTCACCGACGCGCACGGCACGGTCATGATGGGCCCGGTGGACGTCATGGACCTCGGGCGGATGGCGGTCGTCGCCGACCCGACCGGAGCCGTCTTCGGCCTCTGGCAGGCGAACTCCTTCGACGGCGCCGGCATCGTCAACGAGCACGGCGCCCTCATCTGGAACGAGCTGAGCACCAGCGACGTCCCCGCCGCGGCCGCGTTCTACTCCGCCATCCTGCCGATCTCCACGTCCGCCTCCCAGATGCCGGGCGCCGAGGGGTACACCGAGTTCAAGGCCTCCGGCCGCGTGGTGGGCGGAATGATGAACCTGGACAAGGCCCCTCCCGGCACTCCCCCGAACTGGCTGCCGTACTTCCAGGTCGACAACGTGGACGAGATCCAGGCCGCCGCCGAACGGGCCGGGGCCACCGTCCTCGCACCCGCCTTCGACATGGTGGCGGGGCGCATGGCCGTACTGGCCGACCCGCAGGGCGGACCCTTCGCGGTGATCACCTCGACGATCACGGAACAGCCCGCCTGACGTGACCCGGCCCACAGGAATGTTCTTCCTGTGGGCCTCCTCCTTCTCGGTGACGGTTCGTCCATCACCGAAGGGGGCTCACTCACATGAGGAACAAGCACGCGGGGGCGGCCGTGGCCGGGCTGCTGGCAGCCGACGCCGCACTGCACCTGTACTGGGGCACCGGCGCGACCTGGCCCGCCACCGACGAACGGGCGCTCTCACTGGCCGTCCTCGGCATCGAGACCTCCTTCGGACCGGGCGCGGTGCTTCCCCTGGCCGCCGTTCTCGTGACGGGAGCCACCGCCGTGTTCGCCCACACCTGCGGGCGGGGCGGCCGGGTGACCCGTGCCGTCACGGGCGCGGTCGCGGCCGGCCTGGCCGTACGGGGCCTCGCGGGCCTGGCGTGGGCGGCCGGGCTTCTCCCCAGCCCGCCGGACAGCCCTTTCCGCACCCTCAACCTGCTGCTCTACACCCCGCTCTGCCTCGCCGCCGCCTGCGCGGCGGTCCAGGTAGCCGCGCGGCGGAACTCGCACCAGACGACCTTCCCGGGCGTCCGGGCCAGCGCCCCCCAGTCGTCGGAGAGCGCGCCCACGAGGGCCAGGCCGTGACCGTGCGGCCGCTCGGTGATCCGGGAGAACCCGGGTCCGCTGTCGTGCACCTCGATGCGGACGGTCGCGTCCTCGAACCCGAACAGCCGCAGCAGGTAACCGCGGCCGGGCAGGACCCCGTACCGCAGGGCGTTGGTCGCCAGCTCGCTCACGCAGAGCAACATGTCGTCGGCGCCGTCGGTGACGCCCCACGCCTGCACGGTGTCACGTGTGAACTGGCGCGCAGCTGCGACGGTTCGGGGTGAGCGCAGGTAAAGACGCTCGTGCATGAGCGCCGCCTGAATAGTTGGATTCACGGGACGATCGTCGCGTTGCGTGACTAGCGTGTGGCTGAGCGCCGACCCGTACTCATCGATGAGTACGGGTCCGCACGGGGTATTCCGCCTGCGCGGGTGGGGAGTTCGCAGTCATGCCACCGAGGAAACGAGCACGGCCGAACGCGACGACCATGAAAATGGTCGGCGCGATGGTGGCCGCCGCCCGCATCGCCAAGAACCTGACCCAGAAACAACTGGGAGAGCTGGTCCGGCTGGATGAGGAGACCATCGCGTCCATCGAGCAGGGCCGACGCACTCTGATGCCGAACGTCGCGGAGCTGATGGACCAACATCTCGGGCTTCCCGGAATGTTGTCCGTCGCTGCTCACGGGATGCCCGAGAAGGATCCGACGCCGACGTGGTCCGAGGAGTACATGGACCTGGAGAAACGCGCCGTCGCGTTCTCCTGGTACGAGGTCTTGGTTCTGCCGGGACTGCTGCAAACCGAGAACTACGCACGGGCCTTGTTCCGCGGCCGCGTCCCGGCGTTCGTCCAGGGGGAGATCGAGACACTGACATCCCGCCGGATGGCGCGGACCGAGCTGCTGCACCGGGAACGTCCACCGACCTTTTCCTTCGTGGTGTCGGAAGCAGCGCTCCGCGACCGGATCGGCGGGAACGCGGTCTACAGCGAGCAAGTACGTCATCTGCTGAGCTGCATGAAGTTGCCGCACGTGACACTCCAAGTGCTCCCATTCGGGCAGGCCTCCCACCCCGGCCTCGCCGGCTCGTTCGTCATGCTGGAAACACCGGAGCACGAGCACCGCGCCTACGTCGAAAGCCAGCGCAGTAGCCAGCGCGTCACTCACCCTGACGACATCAGCATCCTGACCCTGCGATATGCCATGCTGCGGACTCAGGCCCTCAACCCCGAGGAGACCACAGCCTTTTTGAGTCGTCTGGTAGGAGAGATATGAGCACCGCTCTGCAGTGGTTCAAGTCCAGCTACAGCACCGATGAAGGCGACGTTTGCCTCGAAGTCGCCACCGGCCCGGACACCGTCCACGTCCGGGATTCGAAGGTCCAGGACGGGCCGATCCTGGCGCTCGCGCCGGCGAGCTGGGCGGCGTTGACCGGCTGGCTGGCTCGATAGCCCACCTCATCCAGATCCGCGAATGACAGGTGTCGTTTGATGTACCCGACAGAGCCGGCGGAAGCCTGGATCGATGATGCGCGCAACATACTGGTCGCGCCGTCGACGTTGCAGGACAGCGACCTGATCAGGGACTTCTTCGGGTCCAGGATCACACCGGAGGACCTCGCTTCCGGTTCGCCCGACCTCGCGCGCAAGACCGTCTACCTGTGTGGTGACGTGTCCGGGATCAGCGGCCGCCGGCTGAAGACGGCGGAGCGGGTGTTCGTCGTCCGGGAGCTGTCGTACGGCTACGACGGGGACGGCGAGGCACCTTGGACCCTGGTCGATGTCGGCCGGGTTCCCGTCCGGGTGCACGGCGCCGGCGTGTACTACCGCCGCTTCTTCGACATCGACGCCGATCACTTCGGGCGGATCCGTGCGGAGCACGCCTTCCAGTCCCTGACGGAGTCCACCAAGCCCGGAACGGCCCATCGCAGCGGAATCTATCTGACGCCCGTCGAGGAGAACGGTGACGAGCTGCATTTCCGCCTGCTCCGGTGTTCCACGAATCTCTCGGGGCCGACCGAGGGATTTCGCGCGACCGACACCCGCATCGTCGAGGCTCTGAACCGCGAGGCCGCCACCGTCTTCCGGGGCCAGGCGCCGCTGAATCATGTCCTCGCGCAGATCTACCACAACACCGGTGCCACGGCCGAGCGCAAGCAGTCCAAGGCCAAGATTTCGGCCCATGCCGACAAGACCAAGGACATGCCCCTCAATGGCGTCATGGCCTTCTGCACCTTCTACGACGGACTCGAAAAGCTGCGGCCCCTGGCCGAAGACGCCTTCGACTACGGCGTGAAGCGTGCCAGCGGGCTGACCCGACTCCGCTTTCGCCTCAAGGAGCCGATCGCGGAAGGCGATGGGGTCGCGCTCCCCTCACAGTTCGAGCTGACGCTCTACCCCGGCTCCGTCTTCTTCATGCCGTTGTCCACCAACCGCCTGTATACGCACGAGATCCGGCCCTCGACGTTGGGCGCCGATGTGCTCCCGACCCGCCTCGGGTACGTGGTGCGTTGTTCGAGTGCCGAGGCCGTTCACAAGGACGGTCGGACGTTCCTCAAGGCGGGCGGGAATCCGGTGGAGTTGGGGCCGCCCACACCGGAGGGCATGGACGAGCTGCGCAGGCTGTACGCCGAGGAGAACAGGACCTCGTCCTTCATCGACTACGGCGATGAATTCCTCTTCAGCATGAACACGGGGGACTATGTTGCCCCCGTGTCTAGGATCTCGGACGAGATCATCTCGTACTCGTTGCCGGCCGAGCAGGATCTCTTCGCGGAGCTGTCCTCGTCGGCTCGTCTGGAAGACGTGGGAAAGGGCCGGCAAGGTGCCGTGCTGACCAGGGTCGACGGGGCGCAGGGGGTGCCTCTCGTTCGCACCACCACTCGGTACGGTAGCCCGGCGCAGCGTTTCCGTACGGTGCACGAGCGGCTGGCCGTGCGGATTCAAGAACACCCAGCGATCCCGATCGGCTTCAACAACGCGCTCATCGAGAGCTACACGAACGCGTACAGAACCATGGGCGGTCATTCCGACCAAGCCCTGGATCTCGCCGACGGGTCCTTCATCGCCGTCTTCTCCTGCTACCGGAATCCCGAAGCCGGTCCACCGCGGAAGCTGGTGTTCGCATCGAAGGGGTCCGGTGCGAGCGACACGTTCGAGATCCCTCTCGCCCACAACGCTGTCGTCGCGTTCTCCGTCGAGTCGAATCGGCGGTTCACGCACAAGATCGTGCTGGACACGTCCGTCCCGACGTCGGACAACCTGTGGTTGGGCGTGACGTTCCGGACGTCGAAGACCCTCGTCCGGTTTCGCGACGGACAGGTGTACCTCCCGGAGGGTGCGCGCCTGACCTCGGCCGACGACGAGCAGAAGCGCGAGTTCTACCGACTGCGGCGCCGCGAGAACGAAGAGGTGGACTTCGTCTACCCGCCGCTGACGTACACCGTCAGCGAGAGCGATCTACTGCCGCCGCTCTGACGTCAGGGGGGCCAGCCCGTCGAGGATGCGGTCCAGGCCGAAGCGGAACTGGAAGTCCGGCTCTGCGGAGCCGCTGAACGCGTCCGAGGCCAGCAGCCGCGTCACCGCGGGGTGGCTGTCCGGTCCGGTCATGAGCCGCAGTGTGCGGATGTACTGGCCGAGCGCCTGGTCCGGCGCGACCCCGGACTTGATGATGGCGTCCATCATGTCGGCCGCCATCGTGGCCTCGTTCCGTACGAGGCCCCCGATCAGGATGATCGTCGAGAGTTTCTCGCTCTCCCTCAGGTCCGTGCCGGCCATCGAAGCGAGGCCCCGGTCCATCCAGGCCAGCTGGTTGGGGGAGACGGGCGCCGCGGTGATCGGGATGCGCAGGATCCAGGAGTTGGCCATCAGGACGGCCCGCTGCGCGTACGCCCAGTCCGTGAGCAGCTCGCGCCAGCTCCACCCCTGCGCCTCGGGCGGAAGTGGCGGCGGGGCGCCGACGCCCGCGTCCGCCATGAGGACGTAGAGCTCCTCTTTCGCGGCGACGTAGCGGTAGAGGGACATCGTCGAGACGCCCAGTTCCTTGGCCACCCGGCCCATGGAGACGGCGTCCGTGCCCTCACTCGCGGCCAGCGTCACGGCCGCCTCCACGATCTTCGGCAGCGTGAGCGTGGGGCGCGGCCCCTTGCTCGGGCGGTCGCGCAGACCCCAGGCCATTTCCAGGCTGGCCGGCAGCCCGGTCCCGCCGTCCTCGTCCTCCGCCATGACCGCCCACTCCTCGATTGACCCCCATCCTAGTTCTGTGTATTGCTTACACAGAAGAGCGTAAGGCATACGCAGAAGATGGGGAAGGGAGCACCACCCCTCATGACCACGCACGCCTCCGGCAGCCTCGGCATCCACGCCACAGGTCTGACCAAGTCCTACGGCGACCTCCGCGTCCTCGACGGCATCGACCTCGCCGTCCCGCGCGGTAGCGTCCTCGCCCTCCTCGGCCCCAACGGCGCGGGCAAGACCACCACCGTCCGGATCCTGGCCACCCTCACCGCCGCCGACGCCGGCACCGTTCGGATCGCCGGGCACGACACCGTCACCGAACGCTCCCGGGTTCGCGAACTCATCGCGCTCACCGGACAGTTCGCCGCCGTCGACGAACTCCAGACCGGCACCGAGACCCTCCGCATGATGGGCCGCCTGGCCGGGCTCTCCCCGCGTGCCGCCCGTACGCGCGCCGACGAGCTCCTCGCCCGATTCGGCCTCACCGAGGCGGCCGGACGCACCGCGAAGACGTACTCCGGCGGCATGCGCCGGCGCCTCGACCTCGCCGCGAGCCTGGTCTCCCGACCGGAGGTGATCTTCCTCGACGAGCCGACCACCGGGCTCGACCCGCGCAGCCGCCAGGACCTGTGGGAACTCGTACGGGAACTGCGCGCCGACGGCACCACGGTGCTGCTGACCACCCAGTACCTGGAGGAGGCCGACCAACTCGCCGACCGCGTCGCCGTCCTCGCCGACGGCCGCATCGCCGCCGAGGGCACCCCGGCCGAGCTCAAGGCCCGCGTCGCCGGACACCGGCTCGACCTCACCCTCACGACCACCGCCGCCTACGAGGCCCTCGCCCCGCGCGCAGTCCACCTCGCCCCCGACGAGCTCACCCTCGGCCTGCCCACCGACGGCACCGCTACCCACGTCCGGACCCTGCTCGACGAACTCGACCCGAACCGCACCGACATCGACCGCTTCACCCTGCGCAGCGCCACCCTCGACGACGTCTTTCTCGCCCTGACGGGAGCCGACCGATGACCGCCCTCGCCCTGGCAGGCCGCAGCCTGCGCATCAGCAGCCGCCGGCCCGACGCGCTGATCGCCGCCCTGATGCTGCCCGTCATGCTGATGCTGATCTTCGTCTACTTCTTCGGCGGGGCCATCGACACGGGCACCACCTACGTGACATACGTGGTGCCGGGCGCGATGCTGCTCTGCGCCGGCTTCGGCGCGGCCTCCACCGCCGTCAGCGTCGCCGAGGACATGACGAACGGCGTCATCGACCGCTTCCGCTCCCTCGACATCGGCGGCATCCCCGTCCTCGCCGGACACGTCGCCGCCTCGGTCGTGCGCAACCTGATCTCCACCACCCTGGTCCTCGCCGTCGCCCTCGCGATCGGCTTCCGACCCCAGGCCGGACCGGCGGCCTTCCTCGCCGCCGCCGGGCTGCTGCTCACGTACATCACGGCGATCTCCTGGCTGGCCGCCGCGCTCGGGCTGCTCGCCAGGACGCCGGAGGCGGCGGGCGGCTTCACCTTCCTGATGATGTTCCTGCCGTACCCGTCCAGCGCCTTCGTCCCCATCGAGACCATGCCCGGCTGGCTCCACGGCTTCGCCGACCACCAGCCGCTGACCCCGGTGATCGAATCCCTGCGCGCACTGCTGCTGGCGCAGCCCGCAGGAAGCGCCCCCTGGGTGGCCCTGACCTGGTGCGCGGGCATCACGGCCGCGGCCATGACCCTGGCGGCGGTCCTGTTCCGCAGCAGAACCCGCTGACGGGCTCCGGGCGGAACCCCCTCAGCGGGCCTGTGAGCCTGCCGCTCAGCTGTTGAGCGGGTAGGAATGACGGCCCGTGGCCTCATCGATCTCGGCGTGGGCCTTCTGCAGCATCTGCGACGCGAGATCCATGAGCGCACGGGCGCCCGCGATCTCTTCCCCGACCCTCAACTGCTCCGGGTCGGAGGGATGACGCAAGGCATAGCCCCGCGCCTTGATCTCGGAGCCGTCCCCGAGTCTTACCAGGGCCGCCGCACTGGTGCGGTGGCCCTCCTCGGTGAATTCGAGCTCCACATGCCACCCGACGAGCGTGGCCATGGTGCATCACCTCCAGGGGGTCACCCGTCCTTCCAGGGTGCGCCCGGGGCGAGACGAACGCGAGCGGGGGCTCCGGCGGTGTCGGGGTCCACTCGATCCGCATCAGGGATGTGTATGGGGGTTTCCCGTCAGTCCCATCGTCCCTCCGGGTCGGGCCGGTCCCTCAAGGGCGCTCGTTCCTCGCGTCGCTACGCGATGGCCTTCGGCCACCCTTGACCGACCGTCCCGCCCCGGAGAAACGAAAGACTGCCGAGAAGCCCCCAAAAGAACGAGCCGGTCGAAGCTTTCAGGGACGGGGAGATCAGGGATGCCCAGGGAGATCCCCGTGGGCACGGTCCCGAGACGGGCCCATGAGAGATGCGTGTCGGTGGCGATGGGGCGCGTCCAATCGCCACGCGCTCCTGACGTCTCAGCGTCTCCAGCCCGTCCTGGGCCGGACATAGGCCGCCCACGACCCCAGACATTCCGCGCTCACCGCGTCCGACGACCGGCTGTGGCCGGTCATAAGCCGCCCACGCCCCGTAGGCGCTTCTCGCGGGAGGCGTCCGGAGGCTGTCGGGGGCGAAAAGGCGTGGGAGCGCGGCTGTGTCGTGGTGGATGCGGGTCAGTGGAGGTGGGGGGCCGAAAAGGCCGGCAGTTTGCACCAATTACCCTTGTTTGGGGGTGGGTTTGTGGTGTCGTCTTCGCGCTGACCTGGATCCACGACGGATCAGCCGCGCTGTCGACCGTCCACCCCTCCCGGCGCGTCCCGTCAGCCGCTGACGGCCGGTGGTCGCGGTCATGGAGAGGCACGTGGCGATCCGAGGCGGCCTATGTCCAGCCCTAGACGGTCGTCGGACGCAGGTCGAGGATCGGATCACGGTCGTGGGCGGCCTATGTCCAGCCCAGGACGGTCGTCGGACGCTGAGAGGTGAGGAGCGCGTAGCGATCGGACGCGCTTCCCCCGAGACCGGTCGGCCTCCTGTGGGCCTCGCCTCGGGGCCGTGCCCACCTGGATCTCCCTGAGGGGCTGTGATGTCCCCGTCCTTCGTACCTTCGACCGGCTCGTTCTTTTGGGGGCTTCTCGGCAGTCTTTCGTTTCTCCGGGGCGGGACGGTCGGTCAAGGGTGGCCGCAGGCCATCGCGAAGCGACGCGACGACGAAGGAGGAGCGCCCTTGAGGGACCGGCCCGACCCGGAGGGACGATGGGACTGACGGGAAACCCCCATACACAGCTCTGATGCCGCCCGAGCGGACCCCGCTCCCCGACGCCCCCGCCCCACCCTCCCGACGCCGCCCCAGCAGCTCCCGCCGTCCCGAAGCCCCCGGCCAGGAGACCGCCCGGTGGCGGGTCGGGATCGGATCGTCGGCTCAATGCGCGTTGAACGACCAGAAGACGCCGACCTCGTCCGCGGACACCGCGATCAGGCCGAGATCCATCATGAAGTCGGTGAAAGGGTGGCCGCCTTCGAGGTCCCGCGCCAGGAAGTCGGGCGCGTCGCAGGTACGGGCGAGGTCGGAGGAGGTCCGGAACGCCGCATCGGGGCCGAACCGGTCCAGCAGGGTCCGGGCGTCCGCGAGCACCGCGTCCCGGTCCTCCCGCGACCGGACCGGAGAGCCCTCGAAGAACCACTCCTGCGCGAGCGAGGCGAGCAGCTCGACGGCGGCGCCGGCCGTGATCGGCCGGAGCCCGGCGTGCAGGCCCTCGGCGGTCAGAACGCGGAACGGGTGGAAGGGATAGCCGCTCTCCCGACCAGCCCTGTCGATCTGCCATTCCAGTACGGACCAGCCCCGCGGGTCGGCGACCGACCGCTGCATGACGGCGCGGACGTCGTCGGCCCAGTCCTCGTGCAGCCGGGGGCCGCTCCAAGCGAAGGTGTAGACGTCGTCCAGGAGCCGCACCAGTGCGGCGTCCCAGGTGGATCGGGTCGGCATGGATTCCTCTTCTCAGGGATCAGACGTCGTCGGGGATCAGACGTCGTCGAATGCCCAGAACAGCCCGACCTCGGTGTCGGAGACGACGACCAGGCCGCAGTCCTCCCCGTAGAAGGTCATCGGGGTGTAGCCCCGGTGGGACGCCCCGAAGTCCAGCGTGTCGTCCTTGCGCGCGCCGACGGTGACGTTGGTGTAGCAGGTGAACGTGTCCCCGTAGCGGGCGAGGACGGTGCGGGCCATGCTCTGCAGCTCGTCGAAGCTCTCGGTGAACCTTTCGAGGTTCCCCAGGGTGCAGCCGCCGTCGGTGAGGGCGAGGAGCAGGTTCTCGGCGCTCGCACGGTTGATCTCGTGCATCCGTTCCCCGATGTCGGCCGGGGTGAGCGGGCGGGACGGATCAGCCTTGACGGGCGGACGGCAGAACGGGACGTCGGGGTGTTCCGGAGTGCGCTCGTTCGCGGTGTCGTCGTGCCCGGCCCAGCCGCGCGGGTCGGGGACGGCGCGCGCCATGACGGCGAGCACGTCGGCCCGCCAATCGTCGTGCGCGCGCGGACCGGTGGCGATGAACGCGTACCCGTCCGCGTACAGGTGCTGTACCGCCGCTTCCCAGGATTTCCGGTCGGTGGTGGACATACTCGAAGGGCCTTCCTCACGAAGCGCTGCGCGTGTGAGTTCCTGCGCCCGCCGGTAGTTCGGGAAGACCTGGTCCAGCGTGCGGCCGTCGGCCATGTGCTCGTCCGACGCCGCATCACATGCGTACGTACACCTAGGAGTTTCGCAGGTCAGCGAGCCTGCTACATGAGTACGCGCACTCATGTTCGTTTTCCTTCGGCGGAGTTCACTGGATCCATGACCTCGGACACCGCCCGCCGGCCCCGCGCGTTCGTCGCGCCGCTCGTCTCCACGCTGCTGACGCTGCCGATGGCCGCGATCGCGTTCTTCTTCGTCGGGTTGTCCCCGATGGCCTGCGACTCCTGCGGGGACGCGGCGAGCGACCGGTTCGACGCCTCGTACGACGTCGCCTTCCCCGTCTTCGGGTTCGGCCTGCTGGTGGTCCTGGTCGTGCTGGTCGCCGCCTGGGCGCTGCCCTGGCAGCGGCGGTACGCCGCCGCCAGGGTGTGGTTCGCCGTCGTCGCGCCGGCCGCCGTCGTCCTCGACGCCGTCGTCTTCAACGGCCTCGTCGACTGGCCGTAGCCGCCGCGGCAGAGGTCAGCGGGCCTCGCGCAGCCAGCCGGCGACCTCGGTCGCCCAGTAGGTGAGGATCGTGTCGGCGCCCGCGCGCTTGATGCCCAGCAGGGTCTCCAGGATGGCGCGGTCGCGCTCGATCCAGCCCTTCTCCGCCGCCGCCTCGATCATCGCGAACTCGCCGCTGATCTGGTACGCCGCCACCGGGACGTCCACCGCCTGCGCCACCCGGTAGAGGATGTCGAGGTAGGGACCGGCCGGCTTGACCATCACCATGTCCGCGCCCTCCTCCAGGTCGAGGGCGAGCTCCCGCAGCGACTCCCGGGCGTTCGCCGGGTCCTGCTGGTACGTCTTGCGGTCGCCCTGCAGCGAGGAGGCGACGGCCTCGCGGAAGGGACCGTAGAAGGCGGAGGTGTACTTCGCCGTGTAGGCGAGGATCGAGACGTCCTCGTGCCCGGTCTCGTCCAGCGCGTCACGGATGACACCGACCTGGCCGTCCATCATCCCGCTCGGCCCGACCACGTGGACGCCCGCGTCCGCCTGGACCTGCGCCATCTCGGCGTAGCGCTCCAGCGTCGCGTCGTTGTCGACGTGCCCGTGCTCGTCCAGCACGCCGCAGTGGCCGTGGTCGGTGTACTCGTCCAGGCACAGGTCCGACATGATCACCAGGTCGTCCCCGACCTCGGCCTTCACATCGCGGATCGCGACCTGCAGGATCCCGTCCGGCTCGGTGCCCGCCGTGCCCAGCGCGTCCTTGTTCTCGTCGGCCGGGACACCGAACAGCATGATCCCGGCGACCCCCGCCCGGGCCGCCTCGACGGCGGCCTTCCGCAGCGTGTCCCGGGTGTGCTGCACGACGCCCGGCATCGCGGAGATCGCCAGGGGTTCGCTGATGCCCTCCCGGACGAACGCCGGGAGGATCAGGTCCGAGGGGTGCAGCCGGTTCTCCGCGACCATCCGCCGCATCGCCGGGGTGGTGCGCAGCCGGCGGGGCCGCGAACCGGGGAAGGATCCGTACGCGCTCATCTTCAGTCGCCTCTTCGAGCATCGACAGCAGTCCGGACAAGGGTAGAGCCCGGGCTCCCCGCTCCCGGGCTCCACCCGTCCCTCGACCGCCCCCGCGGTCAGTGCGAGAGCTCCACCGACAGGTACGGGGCCAGCGCCCGCAGGAAGTCCGGCGCGTCGAACATCGCGGCGGCCGAGGCCACACCCGTCGTCCTGGCCCGCCCGGACAGGAGCCGCTCGACGGCCTCGACCGCCAGCGGCGCCGTGACCGCGTAGATGTCCTGGCCCCGGGCCGTGGCCCGGCGCTCGATCCCGCCCGACCGCACCAGGACGTCGACCACGAAGGTCTGGTCCGAGCGGCCGAGGTCGTCGACGGCCTCCGGCGCCGGCGTGTCCGCCCCGGCGAGATCCCGCGCGGCCTCCGCGGCCATGTACGTACGCACCTCGGGCACGTCGACATGGCTGGGCACGGTGACGACGTCGGCCATCGTGAACTCCGCGATCACCGTCCGCCGGCCCAGCGGCGCGGGGAAGTCCCACTCCTGCTCCGCCAGTTGGTCGTCGTGGTAGCGCAGGGCGCCGTCCGTGAACCGCACCCGACGGCCCGCGCGTCGCTCGTGGGACACCGTGCCCGCCTCCCGGGTGCCGGCCGTGGGTCGCCAGCTGCTCAGCCCGTACGCGACGTGCACCTCGTCCGCCGCCTCCCATCCGCCGGTGGCCACGCCGACCAACAGGTCGCCGAGGCCGCCGTAGAAGGCCATGGCCGGCACCACGGGCACCTCCGCCTCACGGGCCGCTTCCGTGTGGTCGGCGAACATGGCCGCGTTCGCCTCGATCTCCGCCGCGACGTCCACGTACGGGATCCCCGCGCGCAGGGCCGCCTCGACGACCGGGCCGCCCGTCACCGCGAACGGTCCGGCGGCGTTGATCACGGCCGCCGCTCCGGCGAGGGCCCGGTCCAGGGAGGCCGGGTCGTCCACGGTGGCCGGGCGGACGAGCACGTCCGCCCCGCCCTCGGCGGCCAGTGCCTCCAGCCGGGCCTCGTCGCGGCCGGAGACGACGGTGGCGATTCCGCGCCTGCGCAGCTCGGCGACGATGAAACGACCGGTGTGTCCCGTCGCCCCGTAGACCACCACCGCGCCCGCCGTACCGTTCGTACCCGTCGTACCCACCGTGCTCATCGCTGTCCCCGTTCGCGTCGTGCCCGTCGTCTCGATGAGCTCAGTCTCGGGGCGGACCGGGCCCGCACGTGATGGTCCGGAACGACATCACCCGTACAGTTTCGGACATGCCTACTGTCGCCCTGGCCGCCGCCGGTCGCATGCTGCACTTCGAGCTGGCGGTGGCCTACGAGATCTTCGGCAATCCCCCGCTCGACGCCCCGCACGGCTGGTACGACGTCCTGCTGTGCGGCCCCGGCCCGGTGCGTGTCGGCCCGTTCACCGTCGAGCCCGACCACGGCCTGGAGCGCCTGGTCCGGGCCGACACCGTGATCGTGCCCGCGTGCGCCGACGTCGACGAGCCGCCGCCGCCCGAGCTGGTCGACGCCGTGCGCGCCGCCCACGCGGCGGGTGCCCGGGTCGCCTCCCTGTGCACCGGAGCCTTCGTGCTCGGCGCCGCGGGCCTGCTGGACGGGCGGCGGGCCACCACCCACTGGGCGCACGCCGCGGAGCTGAGCGCGCGGCATCCGTCGGCCGAGGTCGACCCGGACGTGCTCTACACGGACAACGGCAGTGTGCTCACGGCCGCGGGCAAGGCCGCCGCCGTGGACCTGTGCCTGCACCTGGTCCACCTCGACCACGGCGCGGCCGTCGCCAACTCCGTCGCCCGCCGTCTCGTCATGGCGCCGCACCGGACCGGCGGTCAGGCCCAGTTCGTGGCCACCCCGGTGCAGGTCACGGGCGGGGACCACCAGCTCGCCGACCTTCTCGACTGGGCCCGGCAGCGCCTGGACCGGCCGCTGACCGTCACCGACATGGCGCGCAGGGCCAGTACGAGCCCCCGCCACCTGGGACGGCGTTTCCGGGCGGTGACCGGCCAGACGCCGCTGCAATGGCTGCTGACCCAGCGGGTCCGCCGGGCGCAGGAGTTGCTGGAGGCCACCGACGAGACGATCGAGGCGGTCGCCGTGGCCACCGGCATGGGGACGGCCACCACCCTGCGCCGCCAGTTCAAGCGGGTCGTCGGCGTCCCGCCCGACACCTACCGCCGCACGTTCCGCACCGCGAACCCCGCCTGACGGCCGACCTCCGGACCGGTGTCCGCCGGCCGGGTCCGCGTTCGGAACCCCCGGCCCGGCGACGGCCCGCACCTCACCCCCGCCGGCCGGCGGGATCGTTGCGGAACCTCCACCGCCACAGGCCGTCCGCCCGGGGGTCGCGCTCGTACTCCGGGCGCAGCGGACCCACCTTCTCGTACGCCTCCGGCGTACGGGGGTGATCCCGGCAGGCCAGCGCGAAGGCGGCGCTGAGTCGTTCGTCCTGTCCGTCGGCGTCCAGGAGCTCCAGCAGCGCCTCGGTGACGGCCGGCGAGCGGTCGCGCCCTGACCTGACGGCGTACGCGGCCCGTTCCCGCACCTGCGGGTTCTCGTCCCGGAGCAGGGCGATCAGTACCTCGCGGTCCTCCGCCGCGTCGCAGTCCAGCACCTCCGCCGCCCGCTGCCGCACTTCGCCGTCCGGGTCCCGGGCGAGGCCGCGCACCACCCGTGCGGTCGCCGGGGCCCCCGGCGGGTGGAGCATCCACGGCACCCGGCGGCGCACCCGGGGGTCCGGGTGGTCGGCGTACCGCAGGCCGAGCGCCCGCGCCTGCGGGAGGCACCTGTCGGTCAGCAGGCGGAGCAGCATCGCCAGCACCCCGGGATCCGGTTCCACCGCGGCCCAGCCGGGGAGCAGCTCGGCGAGTCGCTCCCCGTACCGGCGATGGTGCGGGACATCGTGCGGGAACACGTCGACCATCAGCGTGGCCAGGTTCAGGAAGTCGGCGGCGAACGCCCGGTGGGCGGGGGCGGGGTGCCGGTGGAACTCCACCACCGCACGCCAGGTCTCGGCACTCTGCCGCGACAGGAGGTTCCCGCGGGCCGCGGCCCGGTCGACGTGCTCCTCGTCCTCGTCCCAGGCCCCGTACGCGTCGGCCTGCCGCACGGCCCGGGTGACCAGTTCCCCGACCGGCGGCAGGATCCGGAGATCCTCCTCCAGGAAGGTGAGGATCGCGCCGTGCCCGTCCCGTACGGTCCGCCCGCCGAGGGTGATCTCCCGGATCCGACCGGACTCCCCGTCCCGCACGATCTCGCTCCGTGCCGGTCCGTGGGCCCCCGTCAGCCGCCGCAGCTCCGCCTCCGCACCGACTTCGTACCACCGCCGGGCGGCGGCGAGCGGCCGCTCGCCGTCCCTCAGCGGCGCGGGGCCGCGTACCGCCGCCCACACCGCCGAGGAGCCGGCGTCGACGGCCCTCAGCAGCGGGGTCGTCCCGTCCGGGAGCGGCCGGTCCGGGTCCGCTCCGGCCGCCACCAACATCTCGACGCTCTCCACGGCATAGGCCGCGATCGCCGCGCACAGCACCGGCAGCCCGTCCTCACCCACCGCGTCCGGGTCCGCGCCCTCCGCCAGCAGGGCCCGTACCGTCTCCGCCTCACCCGGCGCCACCGCGTCCACCAGCCGGGCGTCCAGCTCCGTCATCCGTCCCCCCTCGTCCCGCGTCCCGCGTCCCGCGTCCCGGCGGTGATCTTCGCCGGGCCGCGGGGGACCGACAACCGGATTCCGCCCGGGCCGGACATGGGGAAGGGGCCCGGGTGCGATCGCACCCGGGCCCCTTCCCGGTGTCCTGCGGCGGGCAGGGCCCGCCTAAGGCGCTCACGTCGTACGACGCCGCCGCGCCCCCGGCCGTCGCTCGCTCGGCCGGAACACCGTCTCGCCGGCCTCCTTGGCCGCCTCGCGGCGCGCCGCGCCGTACTCGGCGAGGGCCTCCGCCAGCTTCGACACCGACGGCTCCGGGGACAGCACGTCCACGCGCAGCCCGTGCTCCTCCGCCGTCTTGGCCGTCGCCGGCCCGATACAGGCGATGACGGTCACGTTGTGCGGCTTCCCGGCGATCCCGACCAGGTTGCGGACGGTCGACGAGGACGTGAAGAGAACGGCGTCGAAGCCGCCGCCCTTGATCGCCTCGCGGGTGTCCGCCGGCGGCGGCGACGCGCGCACCGTCCGGTAGGCGGTGACGTCGTCGACCTCCCACCCGAGCTCGATCAGCCCGGCGACCAGCGTCTCGGTCGCGATGTCGGCCCGCGGCAGGAACACGCGGTCGATCGGGTCGAAGACCGGGTCGTACGGCGGCCAGTCCTCCAGCAGTCCGGCGGCGGACTGCTCACCGCTGGGCACCAGGTCCGGCTTCACGCCGAACTCCACGAGCGCGGCGGCGGTCTGCTCGCCCACCGCGGCGACCTTGATGCCCGCGAAGGCGCGCGCGTCGAGCCCGTACTCCTCGAACTTCTCGCGGACGGCCTTCACGGCGTTGACCGAGGTGAAGGCGATCCACTCGTAGCGGCCCGTCACCAGGCCCTTCACCGCGCGCTCCATCTGCTGCGGGGTGCGCGGCGGCTCCACGGCGATGGTGGGCACCTCGTGGGGCACCGCGCCGTAGGAACGCAGCTGGTCGGAGAGCGAGGCGGCCTGCTCCTTGGTGCGCGGTACGAGGACCCGCCAGCCGAACAGCGGCTTCGACTCGAACCAGGACAGGTCCTCGCGCCGCGCGGCGGCGCTGTGCTCACCGACCACGGCTATGACGGGCCGGGCGCCCTCGGGCGAGGGGAGCACCTTGCCCTGCTTGAACACCTGGGCGATGGTGCCGAGCGTCGCGCACCAGGTCCGCTGCCGCGTGGTGGTGCCGGCGACGGTCACGGTCAGGGGGGTGTCGGGCTTGCGCCCGGCGCTCACCAGTTCGGCGGCGGCGGCCGAGACGGTCTCCAGCGTCGCGGACACGACGAGGATGCCGTCGCTGGCGCCCACCTCGCTCCAGCAGCGCGCCGAGGCCGTCTTGGCGTCGACGAACCGCACGTCCGCGCCCTGCTTGTCGCGCAGCGGGACACCGGCGTACGCGGGTACGCCCACCGCGGTCGCGACACCGGGCACCACCTCGAAGGGGATACCGGCGGTAGCGCAGACGAGCATCTCCTCGGCGGCGTTGCCGTCGAGCCCGGGGTCGCCCGTGACGGCACGCACGACCCGCCTGCCGGAGCGTGCGGCCTCCATGACAAGATTGGCCGCGTCCCGGATCACCGGGACCCCGGCGGCTGCTGACACTTCATCAGCAATCGTCAGCTGCGGCGTGTCGACATTCGCCCGCGCATGAGTCCGTACGACCTCGAGCACCTCGGGCTCCGCGATCAGTACGTCCGCGGCGGCCAGCGCCTCGACGGCGCGCAGCGTCAGCAGGCCCGGGTCGCCCGGGCCGGCACCGAGGAAGGTGACGCGTCCGTGGGCGGCGACGGCCGGATAGGCGGAGGTGGTCGGAATTGAGGGGTTCAAAGCGATCGCTCCCCCATCAGACCGGCCGCGCCCTTGGCCAGCATCTCGTCCGCGAGTTCGCGGCCGAGCGCCATGGCCTCGTCGTACGACTGGGGCACGGGACCGGTGGTGGACAGCTGCACCAGCGTCGTGCCGTCGAGGGTTCCGACGACGCCGCGCAGGCGCATTTCATTGACAATCTCCCCGTCCGCCAGCAGGTCGGCGAACGCGCCCACGGGTGCGCTGCAACCGGCCTCCAGGGTGGCGAGCAGGGAACGCTCGGCGGTCACGGCGGCCCGGGTGTGCGGGTCGTCGAGTTGCCCGAGCGCGGCGATGAGGTCCGTGTCGGACGCGAGGCACTCCACGGCCAGGGCGCCCTGGCCGGGGGCCGGCAGGACGCTGTCGACGGACAGCAGGTCGGTCGCCTCGGAGCCGCGCCCGATCCGGTTGAGACCGGCGGCGGCCAGGACGACGGCGTCGAGCTCCCCGTCGTGGACGAAGCCGATGCGGGTGTCGACGTTGCCGCGGATGGGCACCGTCTCGATCCGCTTGCCGAGCGACAGCGCCAGGTGGTTGAGCTGGGCGGTGCGCCGGGGCGAGCCGGTACCGATGCGGGCACCGTCGGGCAGCTGCTCGAAGGTGAGACCGTCCCGGGCGACGAGCGCGTCCCGCGGGTCCTCGCGGAGCGGCATGGCCGCGACCACCAGGTCGTCGGGCTGCGCGGTCGGCAGGTCCTTCAGCGAGTGCACGGCGAAGTCGACCTCGCCGCGCAGCAGCGCGTCGCGCAGGGCGGTGACGAACACGCCCGTCCCGCCGATCTGCGAGAGGTGCTCGCGCGAGACGTCGCCGTAGGTCGTGATCTCCACGAGCTCGACGGCGCGGCCGGTGACGGCCCGTACCGCATCGGCGACGTGCCCCGACTGGGACATGGCCAGCTTGCTCCGCCGCGTACCGAGCCGCAGCGGCTGGTCGGGACGTGTGTTCATGATGCCCGTCCTGGGTCGTCGTCGTTCATCGGATCGGCCGCGTCCGCCCGGCTGACGGAAGCAACCGTCTGAGGGTCGAGGTCGAAGAGTTCGCGCAGCGCTTCCGCGTACCCGGCGCCGCCGGGCTCGCTCGCGAGCTGCTTGACGCGCACGGTCGGCGCGTGGAGGAGCTTGTCCACGACGCGGCGCACGGTCTGGGTGACCTCGGCACGTTGCCGTTCGTCGAGGTCGGGCACCCGTCCGTCGAGCCGCGCCACTTCCATCGCCACCACCTCGGCCGCCATGGCGCGCAGGGCGACGACGGTGGGCGTGATGTGGGCGGCCCGCTGGGCCGCCCCGAAGGCCGCCACTTCCTGGGCGACTATCCCGCGTACGGCGTCGACGTCGGCGGCCATCGGGGCGTCGGCGGACGCCTCCGCGAGCGACTCGATGTCCACGAGCCGGACGCCCGGGATCCGGTGCACGGCCGCGTCGATGTCCCTGGGCATGGCCAGGTCGAGCAGCGCGAGCCGGACGGAGCTCGCGTGGGGCTGCGTACGGGTGCTCCTCCGGGGCTGCCGCTGTGCGGCGGCCTCGCCCTGGTCGGCCCAGGTCCCGTGCAGTTCGAGGGAGTTGGCGTCGACCCCGGTCAGCGCGGCGCGCCCGTCGGGCCCGACGGGACAGCCGTCGTCCTCCACGGGAGCACTGATCGTCCGCGCGGCCCCGGCGTCGGCCAGACGCCTCCCGCCTTCGGCAGCGGCCACAAGACGGGCCACGACATCGGCCGATTCCAGCCCCGCCGGCGATCGAGGCGCGGGGGTCGGGGCGGAGCCCCGATCTTCCAGCTCGGCCGGCGATTGAGGCGCGGGGTCCGGGGCGGAGCCCCAGGAGACGGCGGCGAGCACGTCGTCGGCGGTCAGCACGAGCCCGGTGGCGCCGGTGCAGGAGACGACCACGTCGACTCGTGTCAGCTCATCGGGAACCCGCGCCATGGGGATCGCCACCGCCGCGACCCCGGTGCCCGAGGCAACCAGAATCTCCGCCAGCCGATCCGCCCGGTCCGCGGTCCGGTTCGCCACGACGATCTCGGCGACACCGACCCGCGCCAGCGTCGCCGCGGCCAGCGAGGACATCGATCCGGCGCCGATGACCAGCGCCCGCTTGCCCGCGGCCCACTCGGCCACCGGCGTCCCCACGGCGAGCTGCTCCAGCCCGAAGGTCACCAGCGACTGACCGGCCCGGTCGATCCCGGTCTCGGAGTGCGCCCGCTTGCCGACGCGCAGCGCCTGCTGGAACAGGTCGTTGATCAGCCGGCCGGCGGTGTGGAGCTCCTGCCCCAGCGCCAGCGCGTCCTTGATCTGGCCGAGGATCTGCCCCTCGCCGACGACCATCGAGTCCAGGCCGCACGCCACCGAGAACAGGTGGTGCACCGCCCGGTCCTCGTAGTGCACGTACAGGTAAGGGGTGAGCTCCTCCAGCGCGACGCCGCTGTGCTGCGCGAGCAGCGTGGACAGCTCGGCGACGCCGGCGTGGAACTTGTCCACGTCCGCGTACAGCTCGATCCGGTTGCAGGTGGCCAGCACGGTCGCCTCGGTCGCCGGTTCGGCGGCGAGGGTGTCGTGCAGCAGCTTCACCTTGGCATCGGCGGACAACGAGGCCCGCTCCAGCACGCTGACGGGTGCGCTGCGGTGGCTCAGCCCTACGACGAGCAGACTCATGCCGGCATCACCGCCGGCACGTCACCCTCGGGCCCACCCTTGCGCTGCTCGGCGGCGGTCCGCCCGGCCGGCGGCACCACGGCCGCGGCGGGCGCGGCGCCGCCCACGGAGGAGCTGCCGGCGGCAGCGGCGGCCGCTTCCTCACCGGCCTTGCGCTGCTCGTGGAACGCGAGGATCTGGAGCTCGATGGAGAGGTCGACCTTGCGCACGTCCACGCCCTCGGGCACGGACAGCACCGTGGGCGCGAAGTTGAGGATGGAGGTGACGCCGGCCGCGATCAGCCGCTCGCTGACCTGCTGGGCCGCGCCCGCGGGGGTCGCGATCACGCCGATCGAGACGCCGTTCTCCTCGATGATCTTCTCCAGATCATCGGTGTGCTGCACGGACATGCCGGCGACCGGCTTGCCGGCCATCGCCGGGTCGGCGTCGATGAGGGCCGCGACGCGGAAGCCGCGCGCGGAGAAACCGCCGTAGTTGGCGAGGGCGGCGCCGAGGTTACCGATACCGACGATGACGACCGGCCAGTCCTGGGTCAGGCCGAGCTCGCGGGAGATCTGGTAGACGAGGTACTCGACGTCGTAGCCGACGCCGCGGGTCCCGTAGGAGCCCAGGTACGAGAAGTCCTTGCGCAGCTTCGCGGAGTTCACTCCGGCGGCGGCCGCGAGCTCCTCGGAGGACACCGTGGGCACCGATCGCTCGGAGAGCGCGGTGAGGGCACGCAAGTACAGCGGAAGCCGGGCGACAGTGGCCTCGGGAATACCTCGGCTGCGGGTCGCCGGTCGGTGAGTTCGGCCAGTTGCCACGATGCTCCTGCGGGATGAGCGGGGCTGCAGGCGGCCACTTGTCCCAGGACCGCCCCGTCGACAGCAGGCTATGCCTTTGTGAACGCGTGCACAAAGATTGTGTCCGGTTTGTCCGACCAAAGTGACCGGGGTCACGCGCTCCCGGCACGTAAAGCCGGAACCATCGGCACGTCGAACCCGTTCAAATCCCAAAGGGGGCAAAACCGTGCACACTCCTCACAGATACGCCCCCGAGACCCCATAAATCGCCCATGATGGTAACCGGCGAGCGGGTCAGGCCCCCAACGCCCGCCGGAGCCGGTCGGGGTTCACCCTCCAGAAGGTGTGCTGCTCGCCGTCCACGAGCACGACCGGAATCTGCTCCCAGTGCAATCGGTAGAGCTCCTCGTCCTGCGAGATGTCCTTCTTCTCCCATTGCGCACCCGTCTCGGCGCACACCGCAGCCACCACCTCCTCCGCTTCGTCGCACAGGTGGCACCCCGGCTTCCCGATGAGCGTCACCGTCCGCTCGCCGGGACGCTTCTTTTCCTTACGGCGCAACAAAGGGCTCATGCCACCCATTCTCCCGCGCCCTCGCGTAACAGCGGCGCCTCGAAGAGTTCACGCCTCCGCATCCCATCGGTTCGGGAACTCCCGAACACAGTGGCTATGCTCGCGTCATGGCCGCTCCCGGATGGCTCCCCCCTCGTCGGCGCTCCGCCACCGCACGCAGCGTGTTGGCGGGCGAGGCCTCGGCCGAGGCCGCCCGCAAGACCGCTCTGGCCGAGGCCCCACCGTTCACCGAACCAGAAACGGAACCGGAAGCCCTCACCGAAGAGGGCCCGGACCGGACCCCGGAAGAGCCCGTCTTCCCGGTCGCCGGCGACGACCTCGCCGCCGCCTTCTTCGACCTCGACAACACCGTCATGCAGGGCGCCGCGATCTTCCACTTCGGCCGCGGCCTCTACAAGCGCGAGTTCTTCCGCCGCCGCGAGCTCGCCCGCTTCGCCTGGCAGCAGGCCTGGTTCCGGCTCGCCGGGGTCGAGGACCCCGAGCACATGCAGGACGCCCGCGACAGCGCCCTGTCCATCGTCAAGGGCCACAAGGTCTCCGAGCTGATGTCGATCGGCGAGGAGATCTACGACGAGTACATGGCCGAGCGGATCTGGCCGGGCACCCGCGCCCTGGCCCAGGCCCACCTCGACGCCGGCCAGAAGGTGTGGCTGGTCACGGCCGCCCCCGTGGAGACAGCCACCATCATCGCCCGCCGCCTCGGCCTGACCGGCGCCCTGGGCACCGTCGCCGAGTCCGTCGACGGGATCTACACCGGCCGCCTGGTCGGCGAACCGCTGCACGGCCCCGCGAAGGCGGAGGCCGTCCGCGCCCTGGCCGCCGCCGAGGGGCTGGACCTCGAACGCTGCGCCGCGTACAGCGATTCGCACAACGACATCCCGATGCTGTCGCTGGTCGGACATCCGTACGCGATCAATCCCGATACAAAACTGCGCAAGCATGCCCGCACCAACGACTGGCGACTGCGCGACTATCGGACCGGCCGCAAGGCCGTGAAGGTCGGCGTTCCGGCCGCCGCCGGCGTCGGCGCGATCGCGGGCGGCGCGGCCGCGGCCATCGCCCTGCACCGCCGCCGCAAGTAACAACACCAGGCCCGGGGCCCCACGCACCCCGGGCCCGGCCGGACCACGGCTCCGACCCGGTCATTCGCTCACCTCTACCCGCGCCCCCGGCGCGGCACTCCGGCATGCCCGACTCAGTCGCGGGATCCCATGGAAGCGTCCATTCCGCGCACCCAAGCGATCAAGAATCGATCACCAACTGCGACTGAATATGCCCTCGACACGCAACAGAAGTGTCGGAACCGGTGATTTGAGCAACTGGGTGTAGCGCTGCCTGTACGAAGCGTTATTCTCCTCAAACGCATGCCACCGGCCATCTGTCGCCACGACGGGTGAACGGTCCCGCACTGCACGTGATGGAAGCTCTGCCTCTGGGAGTCCCGTGTACCCACCTGTCGGGGTTGACGCCTCGGGCCTGGCTCAGCTGCGCGCGACGGTCCTCGACCACCTGCGCGGCTTCGTCCCCACCGCGTACGCCGTCCCCGCCCTCGCCGCCGCGGTCCCTGCCGGCTTCGGCCCGGCCGGCCCTTGCTATGCCCTGACCGACGGCGGCGCGACGGTGGGGAGACGAGGTCGCGCCGCCGGCGGCTCGAACGCCGCCGGCACCGGCACCGGCACCCAGGCCACCACCCACCGCCGCCCCACCGCGGACAGCGACCAGGCCCGCATGATGGACCTGGTCGAACGCGCCCAGGCCGGCGAGGCCGAGGCCTTCGGCCGCCTGTACGACCAGTACAGCGACACGGTCTACCGGTACATCTACTACCGCGTCGGCGGCAAGGCGACCGCGGAGGACCTCACCAGCGAGACGTTCCTGCGCGCCCTGCGCCGGATCTCCACCTTCACCTGGCAGGGCCGCGACTTCGGCGCCTGGCTCGTGACGATCGCCCGCAACCTGGTGGCGGACCACTTCAAGTCCAGCCGGTTCCGGCTGGAGGTCACCACCGGCGAGATGCTCGACGCCAACGAGGTCGAGCGCAGCCCCGAGGACTCCGTCCTGGAGTCCCTCTCCAACGCGGCCCTGCTGGAGGCCGTACGCAAGCTCAACCCGCAGCAGCAGGAATGCGTGACCCTGCGCTTCCTGCAGGGCCTCTCGGTCGCCGAGACGGCCCGGGTGATGGGGAAGAACGAAGGCGCCATCAAGACGCTCCAGTACCGGGCGGTGCGCACTTTGGCCCGCCTTCTCCCCGAAGACGCCCGCTGACCCTCCGACACCACACAACCTCACATTCGGTGACCCCTCGATGACGCTGTGGTCAGATCATCCTTCGTCCGTAACCCAAGTGCCGCGACGCTCGTTGTGCGGAATGCAGGCTCCCTGTGGACACGCCTTGCCCGAAGCCGCTCACTCGAAAGTGTGGATGCGCTCAAGGAAGGCAACCTTCCGGACACCTTGGGGAGTCGATCGTCATGACGAGAGGAGGTGCCGCCAGTGATCGCGAACGTGACCCCGCACCGGCGGGCGAACGCCTTCGCCCAGGCCCTGGAGGATCGGACCCCGTCCGACCTTTCAGATCCGGACTCGGCGGCCGAGCAGTCCGAGGCACCTGCCGAACCTGCCGACCACGACCGGCTGTTGGCCCTGGCGAGCGTGCTCGGCGAAAGAATGCCGCGCCCGGAGCTGGACCCCGAGGTCAAAGTGGTGCAACGAGCCCAGCTCATTGCCGCCATGGAGGCCATGGTGCTGGAGGAGAGGGCCGGGGGCGGTGCCGCCTCGGACCCTCAGGTGCCCGAACAGCGGACCGGCCGCGGCGCCCACCGGGCGACCTCGCTCCGGAAATTGCGGCCCCGCTCCCGCTGGTCCAAGGGCATCGCGGCGGGTGGCCTCACCGTGGGTGTGGCCGCCGGGGCCTTCAGCGGAGTGGCCGCTGCCAGCACCGACGCCCTGCCCGGTGATCACCTCTACCCCGTGAAGCGGGGCATGGAGGACCTGAAGCTGGGGATGGCCGACGACGACGCGGACCGGGGCGAGCTCTATCTCGACCAGGCCTCGAACCGTCTGTCGGAAGCCCGTCGGCTGATGGAACGAGGCCGGCTGGGCGACCTGGACCACGAGTCCCTGGGCGCGATCCGCCGGGCCCTGGCGGGAGTGAAGCACGACGCGGAGGAAGGCCACCGCCTCCTCCAGGCAGCGTACGAACGGGACGGCTCGCTCGGCCCGATCCAGAAGCTGTCGTCGTTCTCCCGCTCCCACCGCGACGCGTGGGGCAAGCTTCGCGAGAAGCTCCCGGCGCAGCTCACGGACGTGGGCGGTGAGGTGGAGTCGGTCTTCCAGGCCATAGACGAAGACGTGGCGCCGCTGCAGAGCCTGCTCCCCAAGGCACCGGAGCAGAGCCGCGGTACCGGAGGCACCCCCGGCCCGTCCGCCAAGCCGGGCACCCCCAGCGGCGCCCACCAGTCCGCCCCGGCCGCCGGCACGCCGTCCGGCAGCCCCGCGGCGCCGTCCCCCTCGGGGAGCTCCCGGCCCCCCGCCGGCGGCCTCCTCGGCGGTACGGGCGACCTGCTCAACCCGCCTGCGGGACAGTCGGCACCGCCCCCCTCGGGCACGCCGGAGAACCCGAAGCCGGACATCACCATCCCGCCCCTGCTCCCGGGGCTCCTCCCGGGCCTGGGCCTGGGCGCGGAGGACGCCGAGTAACGGGAAGGGCGGGGCTGCCGAAGCAGCCCCGCCCTTCCCGTTCAGCCCCGCCGGCGTTCGAGGCGCGGGGGTCCGGGGGCAGAGCCCCCGGCACTCAACGATCAGAAGAACACGGACCGCCGCTGCACCAGCAGCTTGTACAACGTGTGCTGGATCTGCTCCCGCACCTGGTCCGTCAGATTGAACATCAGCATCGGGTCCTCCGCCGCCTCCGCGGCGTACCCGTCCGTCGGGATCGGCTCTCCGAACTGGATCGTCCACTTCGTCGGCAACGGCACCGCACCCAGCGGCCCCAGCCACGGGAACGTCGGCGTGATCGGGAAGTACGGGACCCCCAGCAGCCGTGCCAGCGTCTTCGCGTTGCCGACCATGGGGTAGATCTCCTCCGCCCCCACGATCGAGCACGGCACGATCGGCGTGCCCGCCCGCAGCGCCGTCGACACGAACCCGCCGCGCCCGAACCGCTGCAGCTTGTACCGGTCCCCGAACGGCTTCCCTATCCCCTTGAAGCCCTCCGGCATCACCCCGACCAGTTCCCCGGCCTCCAGCAGCCGCTGCGCGTCCTCCGCGCACGCCAGGGTGTGCCCCGCCTTGCGGGCCAGCTCGTTGACCACCGGCAGCATGAACACCAGGTCCGCCGCCAGCAGCCGCAGGTGCCGCTCCGCCGGGTGGTGGTCGTGCACCGCGACCTGGAGCATCAGCCCGTCGAGCGGCAGCGTCCCGGAGTGGTTCGCCACGATCAGCGCGCCACCCTCCGCCGGGATGTTCTCGATGCCCTTGACCTCGACCCGGAAGTACTTGTCGTACAGCGGGCGCATCAGGGACATCAGGACCTGGTCCGTCAGTTCCTTGTCGTAGCCGAAGTCGTCGACCTCGTAGTCCCCGGTGATCCGCCGCCGCAGGAACGCCAGCCCGCCGGCGACCCGCCGGTCCCAGCTGTCTCCGGGCGCCGCGACCGGCGTCGGCTCGGGAGCCGCGGGCTCCTCCACCACCGGCTCGGCCGCGGGCACCGCCCGCACCCGGCGGGGGATCCGCCGCCGGGGCCGGTCCTCGTCGAACGGAATGACCTTGGCGTCCGCCACTATCGCTTCGCTCCTTCAGCCGCGTAGGCGTCGTCCTCGAGCCTGTCGAGCCCGTTTACGTCCAGCATGGCCGCCACCCGGTCCACGGCCCGTCCGACCCGCTCCGGGGGCAGCAGCCCGCTCCCCCGGCTCCGCGCGAAGTCCGCGAAGGTCTCGGCGGTCGTGTAGAGCGGCTCGAAGCCGAGGACCTCGCGCATCTGCGTGGTCTCCACGACCCGGCCGTGGGTGAGCAGCCTTATCTGCTCCGGCGAGAAGTCACTGGCCCCGACCGCCCGGAGCGCGGCGCCCACCCAGTTCAACGCGGGCAGCAGCAACGGCAGTGTGGGCCGCCCGAGCCGCCGCGAGCACTGCGACAGCAGCAGGACGCCGTCACCGGCGATGTTGAACGTCCCGCTGTTCAAGGTCCCGCGCCGAGGCTCCCGGGCCGCCAGCCGCAGGACTTCGAGGACATCGTCCTCGTGCACGAACTGCAGCCGCGGGTCGTACCCCAGCACGGTCGGCATCACCGGGATCGAGAAGTACTCGGCGAGCGCCGAATCCGCGAAGGGCCCCAGGATGTTCGCGAACCGCAGGACGCACACCGCGACGTCCGGCCGTCTGCGCGCGAAGCCCCGTACGTAGCCCTCGACCTCGGCGGCGTCCTTGGCGAAGCCGCCCGCCGGCAGGGATTTCGGCTCCGTGGTCTCGGTGAAGACGGCCGGGTCCCGGGGAGTGCCCCCGTAGACGCTGGTACTGGACTTCACCACGAGCCGCCGTACCGTCGGCGACTTCTGGCAGGCACCGAGGAGCTGCATGGTGCCGATGACGTTCGTTTCCTTGACGGTGCTGTGCGCACCGCCCGTTCCCGCGCTGCCTCCGGTGACCGCGAGATGGACCACCGTGTCCACGGCGTGCTCGGCCAGCACTCTGGCGATCGCCGACTGTCTGATGTCCGTACGGACGAACTCGGCCGATCCGAGCCGGTGCGGCGGTGTCATCGCGTCCACCGCGATCACCCGCTCGACATCCGGGTCACGCTGGATCCGGCGCACGAAGCGGCCGCCCAACTGCCGGGCAGCCCCGGTGACGAGTACGACCTTCCCCACGAGCTCAGCGCCTCCCTCGAAGAAGTCCCCCGGCTGCACCGCAGCCCCTCCACCAGGATGGTGGAGGGGCTGCGGAGAACACGTACAGCTGCCGTTTACTTCTTGTTACGGCGCTGGACGCGGGTGCGCTTGAGCAGCTTGCGGTGCTTCTTCTTAGCCATCCGCTTGCGCCGCTTCTTGATAACAGAGCCCACGACTACCCTCGCTCACTTCTCTTCACTGGTGCGGGGCGTCTGGGCCCACACGACCTACGTCGGCCTAGCCTACCCGCCCGAGCTCTGAGCTTGTAATCCGAGCGCTTCCGCGTCGTAGCCAGGGGCATCCCGAGCCTCAGTCTCAGGCCGACTCCACCCCCACATAGGACTCTCGGAGGTACTCGTGGACCGCGTTCTCGGGGACCCGGAAGGACCGGCCCACCCGGATTGCGGGCAGATGACCGTTGTGCACCAGGCGGTACACGGTCATCTTCGACACTCGCATCACCGAGGCGACCTCCGCCACGGTCAGGAACTGAACCTCACTGAGAGGCCTCTCGCCAGCAGCCATGACACACCTTGACCTTCCGCGCATGACGGGCACCGGCTTCCCCTCCGGTTACTCCTCGTCGTCGCACGCTCACTCCCCAGAGTAGGGGCGCGTGATACGAGTGGGGAAGAGGAGCTACGGCCACTCCTGCCGCCCCGTCAGACTCGCGCGGCCGAGCACGTATCGCGTGAGCGGTCGGTAGTAGTCCGCTCGCACCGCGTCATCAAGTGGAACAGCCACCGAGACCCGCCCCTCGGCTTCCCCGACGAACAGCGCGGGATCGTCCGTGTCCGCCAACCCGATGGCCTCCACACCGAGCTGACCTGCACCGCAGACCCATCCGTGGTCCCCCACCACCAACTCGGGCAACGGCCCGCCGGCCTCCGCGAGGGCCCCCAACGCCACCCGAACCGGCAGCGGTGAATGGGTGTGCACGCCGGTCGCACTCCCCGGCACCCGCACGCCGGGTTCCCGCACCAGTGCGACCCCCCGTACGTATTCGATCCTGTGCGTGCGTACGCCGAACCGGGTCGCCATGTCGACACTCACCCCCTGCGCCGGGGTGAGGACAACACATCCCGCCGCCGACAACGCCTCCGCCAAACCGGCGTAGAAGCCCAGGAGCCGATGCGGATGCCCCGTCCCGAACAGCACGGGCGACCGCGCCCGCGCCGCCTCGCACAGCCGCCCCGCGAAGGCCTCCAGCGCGGCCACCGTCCGCTCCGGATCGATGACGTCCGGCCCGCTGACGTGCGCCGGATCCGCCGAGACCCCGCACTTGTCCGCCATCAGCCTCAGCAGATCACCCTCGCCCCAGGCCCACTCCGGATCCAGCCCCAGCATCACCCGCGGATCCCGCGCCGCGAACAGCCGGTAACTGCGCAGGCTCTCCTCCCGGGAGGTGGCGACGGGCCCGGCCAACCGGGCGGCCAGCAGATGCGCACGCAGCGCGCCGGTGCTCAACACCCTCCGATGCTGCCCCAACACATCTGGCGGGTCATCAATTCCGGCGAACAGCCCCACAGTTGGCGTAACGATGCAGCATGATCCGCACCGTCGGTCAGGTCAGCATGCCGCGCAGCGGGAACACCGCCCGGCGCGTGGCGAGAACGGCCTGATCCGTCCGGTCCGCCGGGTCGTAGCCCGCGTCCCAATCCGGCCACGACGGGCTCCGCCCGTCCGTCATCCGGGCCGGCGCCATCTGCCGCGTCCTCGCGTACACCTCGTCCCGCCACGAGGCGGGCACCGGCGTCCCGGGATCCACCGGGCGGTGCGCGGCGATCCCCACCAGATGCGTCCACGACCGCGGAACGACGTCCACCACCGCGTACCCGCCCCCGCCCAGCGCCAGCCACCGCCCGTCCGCGTACTCGTGCGCGAGCCGGTGACAGGACTCCTGGACGGCCCGCTGGGCGTCCAGGGAGACCGCCAGGTGGGCGAGGGGGTCCTCGAAGTGCGTATCGGCCCCGTGCTGGGTCACCAGTACCTGCGGCCTGAAGTCCGCCAACAGCTCCGGTACGACGGCGTGGAAGGCCCGTAGCCAGCCCTCGTCCCCGGTCCCGGCGGGCAGCGCGATGTTCACCGCCGACCCCTCCGCCTCCGGACCGCCGGTCTCCTCGGGCCAACCGGTCTGCGGGAACAGCGTCCGCGGGTGCTCGTGCATCGAGACGGTCAGCACCCGCGGATCGTTCCAGAAGGCCGCCTGCACGCCGTCCCCGTGGTGCACGTCCACATCCACGTACGCGACCCGCTCGGCGCCGAGCTCCAGCAGCCGGGCGATGGCCAGCGACGCATCGTTGTAGACGCAGAAGCCGGCCGCCCCGCCCGGCATGGCGTGGTGCAGCCCGCCGGCGAAGTTCACGGCGTGCTCGGCCTCACCGTGCCAGAGCGCCTCCGCGCCCGCCACGGACTGCCCTGCGATCAGCGCGGACGCCTCGTGCATCCCGTGGAAGGCCGGATCGTCCATGGTCCCCAGCCCGTACGAACCGTCCGCGACGCCCGGGTCCTCGGACACCTCGCGGACCGCGGCGACGTAGTCCTCGCGATGGACCAGCCGCAGCGTCGAGTCCCCGGCCGCGGGCGCCGCCCGTACCTCCATCGCCCGGTCCAGCCCGAAGGCGCGGACCAGGCCCATGGTCAGCGCCAGGCGCACCGGGTCCATCGGATGGCTCGGTCCGAAGTCATACCTCGTTACCGCCTCGTCCCACATCAACAGCCCGGTCACCGGCTCGCCGCTCATGCCGGACACCGTATCGGGCGCCCTCGGAGCCGAACGAGCGGGCTTGGAGGAGTGTCACCAGGACCAGCGCCATCGGCAGGAGCATGGCGCCCCGGTAGCTCCACGCGTCGCCCACCGCCCCGACGAGCGGGGACCCGATCAGGAAGCCGACGTAGTTGAAGATGTTGAGCCGCGCGACGGCCGTGTCGGACGCCCCCGGGAACAGCCTCCCCGCGGCCGCGAAGGTCTGCGGCACGATCACGCACAACCCGATCCCCAGCAGGGTGAAGCCGAGCATCCCCACCCAGGCCCCCGGCGCCGCGGCCACCACGGCGAACCCGCCGGCCGCCACCAGCGTCCCGGCCCGCACCACGGCCGCCGCCCCGAAGCGACGCACGCCCAGGTCGCCGACGGCCCGCCCCACGAGGGTGGTCACCATGTACACGTTGTAGGGGACGGTCGCCATCTGCTCCGAGCTCCCGAGCACGTCCTGGAGGTACTTGGCACTCCAGTTCGCCACCGTCGAGTCACCGATGTACGCGCACGCCATCACCAGACAGAGCGGCAGCAGCAGCTTGAACCCACCGGGCCCCAGCCCCTTCCCGTCGCCCTCGCCCTGCCCCGCAGGACCGTCGACGTAGCGCCGGCTCCCCAGGAACGCCAGCGGCAGCAGGACGACCACGGCCGGCAGATAGCTGACGAAGAGGTTCAGCTCCCAGTGCGCGCCCGCCCACGCCGCCGAGGCCCCCAAGATCCCGCCGAGGCTGTACGCGGCGTGGAAGCCGAGCATGATGCTCCGCCCGTACGCCCGCTGCAGACTGACCCCGAGCATGTTCATCGAGGCGTCCAGCGCACCCACCGACAGCCCGAACGCCCCCAGCGCCACCGCCACGTGCCACATCTGGCCGCCGGCTCCGACGCCGAGCAGGGACAGCAGCACCAGCGGCTGCGCCCACCGCAGTACGACGCTGGGCGCCACCCGCTTCACCAGGTGCTCGGTGGCCACGCTCGACGCCCCCGCGAGGATCGGCACGGCCGCGAGGAAGGCGGGCAGCAGACCGTCGGATATCCCGTACCGGTCCTGGATGGCCGGGATCCGAGTCACGAGCAGCGCGAAGGCGACGCCTTGCACGAAGAAGCTGAACCCCAGAGCGCCGCGGCCACGCCGCAGCCGCACATCATCCGTCATGGCGGGTCAGCGTAGGGCCACGGGCTACCCGTGGGTAGAGAGATCACATACCCAGTCCTGCTTCCAGTCCGAGCAGTCCGGTGAGCTGCTTCATGTCACCGAAGTGGCCGGTGGCTCCGGGGAGCCGGTCGGCGGGCAGCATCGCCGTGAACCCGTACACGTCCATGCCCGCGGCGACGGCGGCCTGGACCCCGAGCGGACTGTCCTCGACGACCACACAACGGGCGGGCTCCACACCCATCTGCCGCGCCGCGTGCAGGTACAGATCGGGAGCCGGCTTCCCCTGGCCGACGTCCTGCGCGCTGAAGATCCACTCCTCCTCGAACCACCCGTCGAGCCCGGCGACCCGATGCCCCACGCGGATCCGGTCGTGGCTCCCGGAGGAGGCGAGGCAGTATCCGATCCCCTGCGCGGTCAGCGCCCCCAGCACCTCCTCCACCCCGGGGACGGGCTTCAGCTCCTGCTCGAACGCGGCGATGGTCCGCGTGTGCAGGGTCTCGTCGAAGTCGGCTGGCAGCTGCTGCCCGGTCCGCTCGCGAACGAGGTCGTGCACGCGGTGCACGGCGGAGCCCATGTAGTCGCGGACCGACTCTTCGTAGGTGGTCGGGTGCCCCAGCTCGGTCAGGTACTCGGCGAGGACACTGTTGGCGAGCGGCTCGCTGTCCACCAGCACGCCGTCGTTGTCGAAGATGACGAGGTCGTAGCCCATACCCCCACAGTACGAACTAAAGGGACGTAGGACCCGTCTCGCCGGGCCGCCGATGACGCGTCACGGGCCTGCTGCGGCCATTCGGACGACAGACGACAGACCTCCGACCGGTCGGCAGGCCCTGCCGATCTGATCGTGAACGCAGAAAAGCCCCGCACCGAGCCCATAAGGGCTGGTGCGGGGCTTCCGCAATGATTGTTCGGCGGCGTCCTACTCTCCCACAGGGTCCCCCCTGCAGTACCATCGGCGCTGAAAGGCTTAGCTTCCGGGTTCGGAATGTAAACCGGGCGTTTCCCTAACGCTATGACCACCGAAACACTATGAAATTTGAACATGCTGGTGTTGACACAGCTGTTCGTTATTTCAGAACTAACACAGTGGACGCGAGCAACTGAGGACAAGCCCTCGGCCTATTAGTACCAGTCAGCTTCACCCGTTACCGGGCTTCCACATCTGGCCTATCAACCCAGTCGTCTACTGGGAGCCTTACCCTCTCAAGGAGGTGGGAATACTCATCTTGAAGCAGGCTTCCCGCTTAGATGCTTTCAGCGGTTATCCCTCCCGAACGTAGCCAACCAGCCATGCCCTTGGCAGGACAACTGGCACACCAGAGGTTCGTCCGTCCCGGTCCTCTCGTACTAGGGACAGCCCTTCTCAATATTCCTACGCGCACAGCGGATAGGGACCGAACTGTCTCACGACGTTCTAAACCCAGCTCGCGTACCGCTTTAATGGGCGAACAGCCCAACCCTTGGGACCGACTCCAGCCCCAGGATGCGACGAGCCGACATCGAGGTGCCAAACCATCCCGTCGATATGGACTCTTGGGGAAGATCAGCCTGTTATCCCCGGGGTACCTTTTATCCGTTGAGCGACGGCGCTTCCACAAGCCACCGCCGGATCACTAGTCCCGACTTTCGTCCCTGCTCGACCCGTCGGTCTCACAGTCAAGCTCCCTTGTGCACTTACACTCAACACCTGATTGCCAACCAGGCTGAGGGAACCTTTGGGCGCCTCCGTTACCCTTTGGGAGGCAACCGCCCCAGTTAAACTACCCATCAGACACTGTCCCTGATCCGGATCACGGACCGAGGTTAGACATCCAGCACGACCAGAGTGGTATTTCAACGGCGACTCCACAACCACTGGCGTGGCTGCTTCAAAGTCTCCCACCTATCCTACACAAGCCGAACCGAACACCAATATCAAACTGTAGTAAAGGTCCCGGGGTCTTTCCGTCCTGCTGCGCGAAACGAGCATCTTTACTCGTAGTGCAATTTCACCGGGCCTATGGTTGAGACAGTCGAGAAGTCGTTACGCCATTCGTGCAGGTCGGAACTTACCCGACAAGGAATTTCGCTACCTTAGGATGGTTATAGTTACCACCGCCGTTTACTGGCGCTTAAGTTCTCAGCTTCGCAACCCCGAAAGGTCACTAACCGGTCCCCTTAACGTTCCAGCACCGGGCAGGCGTCAGTCCGTATACATCGCCTTACGGCTTCGCACGGACCTGTGTTTTTAGTAAACAGTCGCTTCTCGCTGGTCTCTGCGGCCACCCCCAGCTCACGGAGCAAGTCCGATCACCAGTGATGGCCCCCCTTCTCCCGAAGTTACGGGGGCATTTTGCCGAGTTCCTTAACCATAGTTCACCCGAACGCCTCGGTATTCTCTACCTGACCACCTGAGTCGGTTTAGGGTACGGGCCGCCATGAAACTCGCTAGAGGCTTTTCTCGACAGCATAGGATCATCCACTTCACCACAATCGGCTCGGCATCAGGTCTCAGCCTTTATGAGGGACGGATTTGCCTACCCCTCGGCCTACACCCTTACCCCGGGACTACCACCGCCCGGGCTGGACTACCTTCCTGCGTCACCCCATCGCTTACCTACTACAAGTCTGGTTCGTCGGCTCCACCACTTTCCTTTCCCCGAAGGGTCCGGAACGGCTTCACGGACTTAGCATCGCCTGATTCGATATTGGGCGTTTCAAAGCGGGTACCGGAATATCAACCGGTTGTCCATCGACTACGCCTGTCGGCCTCGCCTTAGGTCCCGACTTACCCTGGGCAGATCAGCTTGACCCAGGAACCCTTAGTCAATCGGCGCACACGTTTCTCACGTGTGTATCGCTACTCATGCCTGCATTCTCACTCGTGAACCGTCCACAACTAGCTTCCGCTGCTGCTTCACCCGGCACACGACGCTCCCCTACCCATCACAGCGGGCGTTGGCCCTATTGCTGCAATGACACGACTTCGGCGGTACGCTTGAGCCCCGCTACATTGTCGGCGCGGAATCACTTGACCAGTGAGCTATTACGCACTCTTTCAAGGGTGGCTGCTTCTAAGCCAACCTCCTGGTTGTCTCTGCGACTCCACATCCTTTCCCACTTAGCGTACGCTTAGGGGCCTTAGTCGATGCTCTGGGCTGTTTCCCTCTCGACCATGGAGCTTATCCCCCACAGTCTCACTGCCGTGCTCTCACTTACCGGCATTCGGAGTTTGGCTAAGGTCAGTAACCCGGTAGGGCCCATCGCCTATCCAGTGCTCTACCTCCGGCAAGAAACACACGACGCTGCACCTAAATGCATTTCGGGGAGAACCAGCTATCACGGAGTTTGATTGGCCTTTCACCCCTAACCACAGGTCATCCCCCAGGTTTTCAACCCTGGTGGGTTCGGTCCTCCACGAAGTCTTACCTCCGCTTCAACCTGCCCATGGCTAGATCACTCCGCTTCGGGTCTAGAGCGTGCAACTCAATCGCCCTGTTCGGACTCGCTTTCGCTACGGCTTCCCCACACGGGTTAACCTCGCTACACACCGCTAACTCGCAGGCTCATTCTTCAAAAGGCACGCAGTCACGACTGTATGTGCAAGCACATACAGCGACGCTCCCACGGCTTGTAGGCACACGGTTTCAGGTACTATTTCACTCCGCTCCCGCGGTACTTTTCACCATTCCCTCACGGTACTATCCGCTATCGGTCACCAGGGAATATTTAGGCTTAGCGGGTGGTCCCGCCAGATTCACACGGGATTTCTCGGGCCCCGTGCTACTTGGGAGATTCTTAAGCAAGCCGCTGATGTTTCGTCTACGGGGGTCTTACCCTCTACGCCGGACCTTTCGCATGTCCTTCGACTACATCAACGGTTTCTGACTCGCCGACCGGCCGGCAGACCGATCAAAAGAATTCCCACAACCCCGCATGCGCAACCCCTGCCGGGTATCACACGCATACGGTTTGGCCTCATCCGGTTTCGCTCGCCACTACTCCCGGAATCACGGTTGTTTTCTCTTCCTGAGGGTACTGAGATGTTTCACTTCCCCTCGTTCCCTCCACACTGCCTATGTGTTCAGCAGTGGGTGACAGCCCATGACGACTGCCGGGTTTCCCCATTCGGACACCCCCGGATCAAAGCTCAGTTGGCAGCTCCCCGGGGCCTATCGCGGCCTCTCACGTCCTTCATCGGTTCCTGGTGCCAAGGCATCCACCGTGCGCCCTTAAAAACTTGGCCACAGATGCTCGCGTCCACTGTGTAGTTCTCAAACAACGACCAGCCACCCGTCACACACTCCCTGAGGAATGCTTCACCGGGGCCGGCACTGAAGACATGACCTTACGGCCGTACCTTCAGGACCCAACAACGTGCCAAGCACGATCCCCTCCACTTCACTGTTTTCCACGCCGAAGCAGTACTTACAGAGAGTTTTGGAAACCGTGCCAACTAATCAACGTTCCACCCATGAGCTGACCGTGCAGAACGTTTGTCTGCAATCGGTACTGTGCTCCTTAGAAAGGAGGTGATCCAGCCGCACCTTCCGGTACGGCTACCTTGTTACGACTTCGTCCCAATCGCCAGTCCCACCTTCGACAGCTCCCTCCCTTACGGGTTGGGCCACCGGCTTCGGGTGTTACCGACTTTCGTGACGTGACGGGCGGTGTGTACAAGGCCCGGGAACGTATTCACCGCAGCAATGCTGATCTGCGATTACTAGCAACTCCAACTTCATGGGGTCGAGTTGCAGACCCCAATCCGAACTGAGACCGGCTTTTTGAGATTCGCTCCACCTCACGGTATCGCAGCTCATTGTACCGGCCATTGTAGCACGTGTGCAGCCCAAGACATAAGGGGCATGATGACTTGACGTCGTCCCCACCTTCCTCCGAGTTGACCCCGGCGGTCTCCTGTGAGTCCCCATCACCCCGAAGGGCATGCTGGCAACACAGGACAAGGGTTGCGCTCGTTGCGGGACTTAACCCAACATCTCACGACACGAGCTGACGACAGCCATGCACCACCTGTATACCGACCACAAGGGGGGCACTATCTCTAATGCTTTCCGGTATATGTCAAGCCTTGGTAAGGTTCTTCGCGTTGCGTCGAATTAAGCCACATGCTCCGCTGCTTGTGCGGGCCCCCGTCAATTCCTTTGAGTTTTAGCCTTGCGGCCGTACTCCCCAGGCGGGGAACTTAATGCGTTAGCTGCGGCACCGACGACGTGGAATGTCGCCAACACCTAGTTCCCAACGTTTACGGCGTGGACTACCAGGGTATCTAATCCTGTTCGCTCCCCACGCTTTCGCTCCTCAGCGTCAGTAATGGCCCAGAGATCCGCCTTCGCCACCGGTGTTCCTCCTGATATCTGCGCATTTCACCGCTACACCAGGAATTCCGATCTCCCCTACCACACTCTAGCTAGCCCGTATCGAATGCAGACCCGAGGTTAAGCCTCGGGCTTTCACATCCGACGTGACAAGCCGCCTACGAGCTCTTTACGCCCAATAATTCCGGACAACGCTTGCGCCCTACGTATTACCGCGGCTGCTGGCACGTAGTTAGCCGGCGCTTCTTCTGCAGGTACCGTCACTTTCGCTTCTTCCCTGCTGAAAGAGGTTTACAACCCGAAGGCCGTCATCCCTCACGCGGCGTCGCTGCATCAGGCTTTCGCCCATTGTGCAATATTCCCCACTGCTGCCTCCCGTAGGAGTCTGGGCCGTGTCTCAGTCCCAGTGTGGCCGGTCGCCCTCTCAGGCCGGCTACCCGTCGTCGCCTTGGTGGGCCATTACCCCACCAACAAGCTGATAGGCCGCGGGCTCATCCTTCACCGCCGGAGCTTTCAACCCCCGCCCATGCAGGCAGGAGTGGTATCCGGTATTAGACCCCGTTTCCAGGGCTTGTCCCAGAGTGAAGGGCAGATTGCCCACGTGTTACTCACCCGTTCGCCACTAATCCACCCCGAAGGGCTTCATCGTTCGACTTGCATGTGTTAAGCACGCCGCCAGCGTTCGTCCTGAGCCAGGATCAAACTCTCCATGAATGTTTACCCGTTATCGGGTGCACACATCACTTAGAGCGGGCGCATCATGTCGGAATAAGACCGACGCGCCACAACGTCCTCGCTGTGTTTGTTGCCTGCCAGTGCTTCACAAGTGAAGCCCGACAGGTCTTTTTCAAAGGAACCTCATCCACCGAAGTGGACGGGGTATCAACTTCTGGCGTTGATTTTTGGCACGCTGTTGAGTTCTCAAGGAACGGACGCTTCCTTTGTACTCACCCTCTCGGGCTTTCCTCCGGGCTTTCGTTCTGTTCTTGCGTTTCCGACTCTATCAGAGCCTGTCCCGCTTCGCTTTCCAGGTTCTCGCTTTCGCGTTTCCCTTTCCGGCGATTCCGACTCTATCAGATCCTTTCGGGCCTGACCCCCAGTCAGCGGGGCTTGTCTTCCGGGCTGTTGGGCCCTTTCGACGAGTGAGACAGTAGCGGATTCCTTGCCCCCGAACCTAATCGGCGGCTGCGTCCTGGAACGCGGATTCCTCATTCGCAAATACGCATGAAAACGAGACGACGGAGTGCGTCGTTCGTTCGAATGTGTAGTGCGGGATGGCCGTCCGGGGACCGACCGGGGTCGGCGCTCACTTCGGACAACTCGAAGAACCTTACGGACCTGGCACACCAGTGTCAACCCCTGTCCGACCCGCCGCGCGGGATCCGCGAAACTCCCGTCGTCCTCCGGCCCCCCGGTCTACGCTGGGCCCATGACTACGCATGCGCTCACGCTCAGCCTTCGCTGGTGGGCCGCCTGACGGCGGCCGACCTTCCACGCGAGCACGCATGCGCTCACGGCCGCCGCTACGGCGGCCGTTTTTGTTTCTCCCTCCCGGGAGTGGCTCGGTCGCCCGACGCGATGGCACCGACACCACACCACTCACACACAGGGAGAGCAGGACATGACGACGACTTCGAGGATCTTCAGCGGGATCAAGCCCACCGGCCACCTGACGTTGGGCAACTACCTGGGGGCCCTCCGCCAGTGGGTCGCCGCCGACCGGACGCCCGAGTCCGCGCTGTTCTGCGTCGTCGATCTGCACGCGCTGACCGTCGAGCACGAGCCGGCACGCGTACGAAGGCTGAGCCGCCAGGCCGCGACGCTGTTCCTGGCCGCCGGGCTGGATCCACAGCGGTGCACCCTCTTCGTGCAGAGCCATGTCGACGAGCACACCCGGCTGGCGTACCTCCTGGAGTGCACCGCCACCGACGGGGAGCTCCGGCGGATGATCCAGTACAAGGAGAAGGCGGCGAAGGCGCAGGTCTCCGGGGAGGGCGTGCGGCTGTCGCTGCTCACCTATCCCGTGCTGATGGCGGCCGACATCCTGGCGTACGGGGCGCAGGAGGTGCCCGTCGGGGAGGACCAGCGCCAGCACGTCGAACTGACCCGGGATCTGGCGGTGCGGTTCAACCAGCGCTACGGGCACACCTTCACCGTCCCGAAGGCCACGCTGCCGGCGGTGGCCGCGCGGGTCATGGACCTGCAGGACCCGACGTCGAAGATGGGGAAGTCGCACGAGAGCGGGGCGGGGATTGTCTATCTGCTCGACGAGCCCGGGGTCGTCCGCAAGAAGGTGATGCGGGCGGTCACCGACAGCGGGGACGACGGGGTGGTCTACGACCGGGAGGCCCGGCCGGGCGTCGCGAATCTGCTGGACATCCTGGCGGCGTGTACCGGGGGTGATCCGGCCGTGCTCGCCGAGGGGTACAGCGGCTACGGGGCGCTGAAGCGGGATGTCGCCGACGCGGTGGTCGAGCTGCTGCGGCCGCTGCAGGAGCGGCACGCGGAGCTGGCGGGCGATCCGGCGGAGGTGGAGAAGGTGCTGCGGGAGGGCGCGGAGCGGGCCAGGCAGCTGGCGCGGCCGGTGGTGGACCGGGCGTACCGGGCCATCGGGCTGCTGGAGCCGTGACGGGTGGGGGTCCCGCGAGCCGCGGGACCCCCACCGGTTCGGCTGTCTCAGCTGTTGCCGGAGGCGAGCTCGCGGCTGCGGTCGCGGGCCGCTTCGAGAGCGGCGATGAGGGCGGCGCGTACGCCGTGCTTCTCCAGCTCGACGATGGCGTTGATCGTCGTGCCGGCCGGGGAGGTGACGGCCTCGCGGAGCTTGACCGGGTGCTCGCCGCTGTCGCGGAGCATGACGGCGGCGCCGATGGCGGCCTGGACGATCAGGTCGTGGGCCTGGGCGCGGGGCAGTCCGAGGAGGATGCCGGCGTCGGTCATGGCCTCGACGAGGAAGTAGAAGTAGGCGGGTCCGGAGCCGGAGAGGGCGGTGGCCGCGTCCTGCTGGGACTCGGGGACGCGCAGGGTCTTGCCGACGCTGCCGAAGATCTCCTCGGTGTGGGCGAGGTGTCCCGCGGTGGCGTGGCTGCCGGCGGAGATGACGGACATGGCCTCGTCGACGAGGGCGGGGGTGTTCGTCATGACGCGGACGACGGGGGTGCCGGGGCTGAGCCGTTCCTCGAAGAAGGCCGTGGGAACGCCGGCGGCCCCGCTGATGACCAGGCGGTCGGCGGGGACGTGCGGGGCGAGCTCGTCGAGGAGCTTGGCCATGTCCTGGGGCTTGACGGTGAGGATGAGGGTGTCGGCGCGCTTGGCGGCTTCGGCGTTGGTGACGGCCTCGACCCCGTAGCGGGTGCGCAGCTCCTCGGCCCGTTCGGCGCGGCGGGCGGTGACGAGGAGCTTCGAGGCGGGCCAGCCGCCGCGGATCATTCCGCTGAGCAGGGCCTCGCCGATCTTGCCGGTACCGAGGACTGCGACTGTCTGGGTCATGCCCGATCCACCTCGCCGAACTGTGCTTGCGCGTGAGCTACGTATACGTCCTCATCCTTGCACCCGGGCGGGGAGCGGGGAGGTGCTGTCCGTAGTGCGGTCAGGGGGTGCGGCGGCGGAGGGTGACCGCGCCGAGGGCGAGGACGAGCAGGGCGCAGGTGGCGACGATCGCGGCGTCGCGGACGAAGTCGGCTGTCATGTCGGTGTGGGTGAGGACCTGGGTCATGCCGTCGACGGCGTAGGACATGGGCAGGACGTCGGAGAGGCCTTCGAGGACGGGGTGCATGGTGTCGCGGGCGGCGAAGAGGCCGCACAGGAGCAGCTGGGGGAAGATCACCGCCGGCATGAACTGGACGGCCTGGAACTCGGAGGCGGCGAAGGCGGAGACGAAGAGGCCGAGCGCGGTGCCGAGGAGGGCGTCGAGGAGGGCTACGAGGAGCAGCAGCCAGGGGGATCCGACGACGTCGAGGCCGAGGGCCCAGAGGGCGAGGCCGGTGGCGAGGAGGGACTGGAGGACGGCGACGGCGCCGAAGGCGAGGGCGTAGCCGGCGATGAGGTCGCCCTTGCCCAGCGGCATGGCGAGGAGGCGCTCCAGGGTTCCGGAGGTGCGTTCGCGCAGGGTGGCGATGGAGGTCACCAGGAACATGGTGATGAGGGGGAAGATCCCGAGGAGTGAGGCGCCGATGCCGTCGAAGGTCTTGGGGCTGCCGTCGAAGACGAAGCGCAGCAGCGTGAGCATCAGTACGGGGACCAGGAGCATCAGCGCGATGGAGCGCGGGTCGTGGCGGAGCTGGCGCAGGACGCGGGCGGCGGTGGCGGTGGTGCGGGCGGCGTTCATCGGGTCTGCTCCCGGATGGCGGTGACGTCGGAGGCGTTCGCGGCGACGGCGGCGGCGTCGGCGTTGGCGTTGGCGTTGGCGTTGGCGTTGGCGTTGGCTTCGTCGACGAGGCGCAGGAAGCCCTCCTCGACGGTGGTGGCGTGGGTGCGGGTGCGCAGTGCGTCGGGGGTGTCCTGGGCGAGGATGCGGCCCTCGCGCATGAGGAGCAGGTCGTGGCAGCGCTCGGCCTCGTCCATGACGTGGGAGGAGACGAGGATCGTGGCGCCGCGGGTGGCGGTGATGTCGTGGAAGAGGTTCCACAGGTCGCGGCGCAGGACGGGGTCGAGGCCGACGGTGGGTTCGTCGAGGACCAGGAGCTCGGGGGTGCCGAGCAGGGCGACGGCGAGGGAGACGCGGCTGCGTTGGCCGCCGGAGAGGTTGCCGGCGAGGGCACCGGCGCGGCTGGTGAGGTCGACGTCGGTGATGGCGCGGGTGACGGCGGCGGCGCGGCGGTCGGCGGCCGCTCGGCCGGGGTCGAGGACGGCGGCGAAGTAGTCGAGGTTCTGCCGGACGGTGAGGTCGTCGTAGACGCTGGGTGCCTGGGTGACGTAGCCGATGCGGGAGCGGAGCCGGGGGTGGCCGGCGGGGTGGCCGAGGACGTCGAGGGTGCCGGTGACGTGGGCCTGGGTGCCGACGATGGCGCGCATGAGCGTGGACTTTCCGCAGCCGGAGGGGCCGAGGAGGCCGGTGATGCGGCCGCGGGGCACGTCGAAGGCGAGGGAGTCGAGGACGGTGCGGGGGGTGCGGCCGGTGCCTCGGCGGACGGTCAGGGCATGGGCGTGGACGGCGGCCGGGTCTCCCTCGGCCTGCTTATTCATCATGTGATGAATAATGCTCCTGGCGGTGCCAGGACGTCAATCGTCGGGAAGGACGCGGGCGGGCCGCTGCTCGCCGCGGGCGCCGCCGGCGCCGCGCGGGGACGACTACTTCTTGCGCTTGGGGCGGCGGGCGGCCGGGTTGCCCGTACGGGTGCTGCGGCGGCGGGCGTATTCGACCTGGGCGCGCTCGTACTCGGCGCGGCGGAGCTTCTCGCCCGGCGCCTCCCCGAGGCAGCGCAGGAAGTACGCGATCAGGGAGCCGATGAAACCGATGGTCTTCAGGCCCTTGAGGGCGGCCTCGTCCGAGGACGGGGCGGGGCGACGGCTGAAGGAGGCCCAGGTCTTGGTGAAGGCGATCGAGCTGGCGATCGCGAACAGGACGACGACCGAGATGCTGAGGAAGGGGCCGACGTTGCCGATCTCCAGCCCCTCGTAGGCGAAGCGGAGCATCAAGGCGGAGGAGATGGCGGTGGCCAGCGAGCCGATGGCGAGGCCGACGCGGAGCAGGGCGTAGCCGCCGTCGTGCTCGACCCAGGTGGTGCCGAAGAACCGGATCGGCTCGGGCTGCGGGCCGGCGGGCACCGAGGCCTGCGCGGCCGGCTCGGCGGGGGTCTGGTCTCGCTGGTCGTCGCTCACATCAGCGATTATCCCCCGCCGGGCCGACCGGGCCGGGTGTGTCTCACGTGTCAGACGTGTCGGACGTGTCAGACGTGTCCGACGGGGCGCCGGCGTGCGGCGCCCCGTCCGCCGATCACCGCACTCCGCCCCGTGCGGTCAGCCGCACTGGTTGGTGACGTAGCCGTCGCTGCCGGTACGCACGTACGCGTCGGAGACGAACCGGCCGTTGCCGATGCAGTCCCAGATGTCCGTCGTGCCGTACGGACCCGAGACCGTGGTGCCCTCGCACTGGCAGCGGAGCGAGACGGTCGCGCCGAGCGGCAGGACCTCGATGACGGAGTAGTTGGTACCGGGACCGTTGCGGACGTTCAGCCGCGCGCCCGGGGCGACCGGGAACATCGGGTAGCCGGAGCCACCCGCCATGCTCTGGATTTGGCTCGAATCGTTCTCCACCGACATACGAAATCTCCCCCCATGGGCGTTGCCCTGCGCAACTCGCGCAGGGTAGCAGGACCTTGGAGATGCGCAGGGGTCATCGACTAGGCTCCGACGGGGGTGGTGAGCGGTGCATTCGCTGCGCGCGGACTACGTGGGATTTCCGGAGTACGCCGGGCAGTACCGGCTCGAATCGGTGCTCGGTTCCGGAGGGATGGGCGTCGTCCATCTGGCCACGTCCGACTCGGGGCTGAAACTCGCCGTCAAGATCGTGCACCCCGAACACGCGGTGGATCCGGAGTTCCGGGCCCGCTTCCGGCAGGAGGTCGCCGCCGCGCGGCGGGTGAGCGGAGCGTTCACCGCGCCCGTCGTGGACGCCGACCCCGATGCCGAACGGCCTTGGATGGCCACCCTGTTCATCGACGCGCCGACGCTCGCCGAACGCGTACGGGAACAGGTCCTCGACCCCGTCGAACTGACCCGGCTCGCCGCCGGCCTGGCCGAGGCCCTGCGCGACATCCACCGGGCCGGAGTGGTGCACCGGGACCTCAAGCCCAGCAACGTACTGATGGCTCCGGACGGCGTACGGGTCATCGACTTCGGGATCTCGCGTCCGGCGGACAGCGACCTGCGGACCGAGACCGGGAAGCTGATCGGCACTCCCCCGTACATGGCGCCCGAGCAGTTCCAACGACCCCGCGACGTGGGAACCGCCGCGGACGTCTTCGCCCTGGGATCCGTGCTCGTGCACGCGGCGACGGGACACGGCCCGTTCGACTCGGACAGCCACTACCTGGTGGCGTACCAGGTGGTGCACAGCGAGCCCGATCTGACCGGGCTGCCGCCACGGCTCGCCCCGCTCGTCGCCCGGTGCCTGGCGAAGGACCCGGCGGAACGGCCCACCGCCGAGGAGCTGATCGCCGAGATGCGGGCGATCGCGTACCCGACCGCCGAGGACACCCAGGCCTTCGTCCCCCGGCAGCGGCAGCCCGCCGAATCGGAGCAGATCACGCACCAGCGGGTGCGCGGCGCCGCCGCACCCGAGCCGACCGGCCGCCGCACCCGCCTGGTCGTCGGGATCGGGGTCGGGCTGCTGCTCACCGGCGTCGCCGCGGTCGCCGGGTACCAGCAGTTCGGACCGGACGCCGGACCCCGCGACCGGATCGCCACGCGGACCGAACCGGCGCCGCGGAAGACCTTCACCCCTTGGGCCGTCCCCTTGGGCAAGCCCGGTACGGGCAGCCGGATCGGGGCCTGCTCCTGGCAGTCGGCGGCTCTCTACTGCGCCGGGCCCGGCCTCGTCGCGGCCCGACTGGACCCCGCGGACGGCACCACCGTGTGGGCGATGGAGGCCACCACCCAGGCGCCCCGGACGACGGCCGTCGGCGCGCCGGTCCACGCGGGCGGGCGGGTACTCGTCGTGGCACCCGGCAGCGAGACCCTCCAGGCACTGGACCCGGGCACGGGAACGGAGACCTGGCGGCGCAAGCTGCCGGGCGGCTCACAGGTGGTGACCGCCGGCGGGCAGGTCCTGCTCGTGGGAACGACCGGCAGCGTCACCGCGCTGGACGCGGCCACCGGCACAGAGCGCTGGACCCGGCGGATCGGCGGGACAGGCGCCGAGTGGTGGGGCGGCACCGACGAGTCCGGAACGCCCGGGCTGTACGTGGCGACGCCCGGGAGCGACAGCGGGTCGACCCAGCTCGCCGCGGTGGACCCGGCGGACGGAAAGGTCCGCTGGCAGATCCGGACGGCGGGGCGGCTGCGCCCGGTCGGCGTGGCGCGGGGCGGGCTGTTCCTGCTGGACCTCGACGCGTCCTCCCGGACCGGCGCGGTCGTGCGCGTCGACCTGGCGGCGCACGGGGTGCAGCAGGTGCGGCTGACGGCGCCGGTCTACGACGCGGAGCCGACGGTGGGCCAGGACGGCACCGTGTACCTGTTCGGGACCTCCGGCACGCTGGTCGCGATCGGCACGGCCAAGGAGCAGTGGCGGCTGGAGACGGGCGTGGCCGTGGCCTCACGGCCGGTGTTCGCCGACGGCCGGGTGTTCCTGGCGGCCCCGGACGGACGGCTCTTGGCCGTCGACGCGGTCAGCGGGCGACCGGCGGGACAGACCGAGCCGCGCATGGCCGACAACGGTGCCAAGTACACCTCCACCCTGCCCGCGCCCGTGGTCGGCGGCGGCCAGGTGTTCACGGGTGCGCCCGACGGGACGGTGTTCGCGGTGGGGGCGGGGAATCCGGGCGCCTGGTGAGACGGCGGCGCCCCCGCACCGGAGGGTGCGGGGGCGCCGGCGGGGTGCCTGCGGAGTCGGCCGTCGACCCAGGGTCGCCGGCCCCAGCCAGGGTCGTCAGCCCAGGAGGGAGACGTCGCGGACCGCGCCCTTGTCGGCGCTGGTGGCCATCGCGGCGTAGGCGCGCAGGGCCGCGGAGACCTTGCGCTCACGGTTCTTCGGGGCGTACACGCCGCCGAGGGCCTCGTGGCGGGCCGCCAGCGTGGCCTCGTCGACGAGGACCTCGATGGACCGGTTCGGAATGTCGATGCGGATCCGGTCGCCGTCCTCGACGACCGCGATGGTGCCGCCCGAGGCCGCCTCCGGGGAGGCGTGGCCGATGGACAGGCCCGAGGTACCGCCGGAGAAGCGGCCGTCCGTCACCAGCGCGCAGACCTTGCCGAGGCCGCGGCCCTTGAGGAAGGAGGTCGGGTAGAGCATCTCCTGCATACCGGGTCCGCCGCGCGGGCCCTCGTAGCGGATGACGACCACGTCGCCCGCCTTGATCTCCTTGCGGAGGATCTTGTCGACGGCCTCGTCCTGCGACTCGCAGACGACCGCCGGACCCTCGAAGGTCCAGATCGACTCGTCGACACCGGCGGTCTTCACGACACAACCGTCCTCGGCGATGTTGCCGCGCAGGACGGCGAGGCCACCGTCCTTGGAGTACGCGTGCTGCACCGAGCGGATGCAGCCGCCCTCGGCGTCCAGGTCGAGGGTCTCCCAACGCCGGGACTGGGAGAAGGCGGTGGCGGAGCGCTCGCAGCCGGGGCCCGCGTGCCACAGCTCCATGGCCGTGTCGGTGGCCGTGCCGGAGCGGGCGTCCCACTTCGCCAGCCAGTCCTCCAGGCCCTCCGAGTGGACGGTGGTGATGTCCTTGTTGAGGAGACCGCCGCGGTGCAGCTCGCCCAGGATCGCGGGGATGCCACCGGCGCGGTGGATGTCCTCCATGTAGTACGTGCCGCCGGGCGCCACGTTCGGCGCGACCTTGGCCAGGCACGGGACCCGGCGCGAGACGGCGTCGATGTCGGTGAGGTCGTAGTCCAGGCCCGCTTCCTGCGCCGCGGCCAGCAGGTGCAGGATCGTGTTCGTCGAGCCGCCCATCGCGATGTCGAGGGCCATGGCGTTCTCGAAGGCCTCGCGGGTGGCGATGTTGCGCGGCAGGACGGACTCGTCGCCGTCCTCGTAGTAGCGCTTGGTGATCTCCACGACCGTGCGGCCGGCGTCCTCGTACAGGGCGCGGCGGGCGGTGTGCGTGGCGAGGACCGAACCGTTGCCCGGGAGGGCCAGGCCGATGGCCTCGGCGAGGCAGTTCATCGAGTTGGCGGTGAACATGCCGCTACAGGAGCCGCAGGTGGGACAGGCGTTCTCCTCGATGCGCAGCACGTCCTCGTCGGAGACGTTCTCGTTGGAGGCGTCGACCATGGCGTCGATCAGGTCCAGCTTGCGGACGGTGCCGTCGACGAGGGTCGCCTGACCGGCCTCCATCGGGCCGCCGGAGACGAAGACGACCGGGATGTTGAGGCGCATGGCGGCCATCAGCATGCCGGGGGTGATCTTGTCGCAGTTGGAGATGCAGATCAGCGCGTCGGCGCAGTGCGCCTCGACCATGTACTCGACCGAGTCCGCGATCAGGTCGCGGGACGGGAGGGAGTACAGCATGCCGCCGTGACCCATGGCGATGCCGTCGTCGACCGCGATGGTGTTGAACTCGCGGGGGATCGCACCGGCGGCACGGATGGCGTCGGAGACGATCCGACCGACCGGGGCCAGGTGCGTGTGACCGGGGACGAACTCGGTGAAGGAGTTGGCGACCGCGACGATCGGCTTGCCGATGTCCGCGCTCGCTACGCCCGACGCGCGCATCAGCGCACGCGCGCCTGCCATGTTGCGGCCGTGGGTGACGGTGCGGGACCTCAGCTCGGGCATGCGGTTTCACTCCCCATGAGTGCGGCTGTACGGTCAGCCGCGACTGCGGATATGGCTCAGATACGAGGCTACGCCCACCGCCCGCGATCCGGACAGCATGTCCGGATGCCGGGACGGAAGGCTCATTCCTCGGTCAGGTACCGCTGGAGGGTGGGCGCCACCAGCGCCACGATCTTCTCCGGGTCGGCGGATGCCAGGGGCTCCACCTGGACCACGTAGCGCAGGATCGCGATGCCGACCATGTGGGAGGCGGCGAGCTCGGCCCGGAAGGTCGGGTCCGGGACGTCGAGATCGGCGGCGACCCGCGCCAGCAGCCGGCGCAGCACCAGCTCGCGCAGCACCTTGGCGGCGGCCTCGTGCGTCAGCGCGGAGCGGATCACGGCGAGCAGCGGGACCCGGGTGACCGGGTTCTCCCAGACGCCGAGGAAATAGCGGGCCAGGCGCTCGCCGACGCCGTCCGGGCCCTCGCCGATGACCGCGGGGACCACCAGGGCGGGCTCGATGCTCACCTCGATGGCGGCGGCGAAGAGATCGTCCTTGCTGCCGAAGTAGTGGTGCACCAGCGCCGGGTCGACACCGGCGACCTTCGCGATGCCGCGCACGGACGTCTTGTCGTACCCGCGCTCCGCGAACACCTCACGGGCGGCGAGCCGGATGCGCTCCTGGGTGCCGGGGCCGTCGTCGGCCTCGTCCTGTCGGGGCCGGCCGGGGCCACGACGGCGCGGCTTGGGCGCGTCCGGGGTGTCGCTCACCACCGGCGGGCCCTGTCGCGCTCGGTGGTGGGGGTGGCGGTGGTGGCGAGGTGCAGGCGGGTGAAGGCCAGCGCCTCGGCGAGATCGGCCTCGCGCTCGGCGGAGGACATCGCCCGACGGGTGTTGACCTCGATCACCACGTGCCCGTCGAACGAGGTCCGCGCGAGGCTCTCCAGCAGCTCGGCGCAGGGCTGCGTGCCGCGGCCCGGAACCAGGTGCTCGTCCTTGGCCGAGCCGTTCCCGTCGGCGAGGTGGATGTGCGCGAGCCGGTCGCCCATGCGGTCGATCATCGCGGTGGCGTCGGTACGGGCGGTCGCGGTGTGCGACAGGTCGACGGTGAAGTGGCGGTAGTCGTCCTTCGTCACGTCCCACTCGGGGGCGTACGCGAGCATCTCGCGGTCGCGGTAGCGCCACGGGTACATGTTCTCCACGGCGAACCGCACGTCGGTCTCGTCGGCCATCCGCCAGATGCCGGAGACGAAGTCCCGCGCGTACTGGCGCTGCCAGCGGAACGGCGGATGCACGACCACGGTGCTCGCCCCGAGCCGCTCGGCCGCGGCCTGGGCGCGCTGGAGCTTGGTCCACGGATCGGTGGACCAGACCCGCTGGGTGATCAGCAGACAGGGCGCGTGCACGGCCAGGATCGGCACTCCGTGGTGGTCCGACAGGCGGCGCAGGGCGTCGACGTCCTGACTGACCGGATCCGTCCAGACCATCACCTCGACGCCGTCGTAACCGAGGCGCGCGGCGATCTCGAAGGCGGTCGCCGTCGACTCCGGATACACGGAGGCGGTGGAGAGGGCGACTTTCGCGCTCGGGACACGGACTGGTTCTGCCACGGAGACAGGGTACGGGCCCAGAACGCCCGCTGACCGTGACGGCGACCACGCGGGGGGCTTCAGGGGGCGGGGCGGGGGCTTCGGGACGGCGGGAGCTGCTGGGGCGGGGTCGGGGAGGTGGGGCGGGGGTGAGGGCGGCGGGGTCCACTCGATCCGCATCAGGGAGGGGTATGGGGGTTTCCCGTCAGTCCCATCGTCCCTCCGGGTCGGGCCGGTCCCTCAAGGGCGCTCGTTCCTCGCGTCGCTTCGCGATGGCCTTCGGCCACCCTTGACCGACCGTCCCGCCCCGGAGAAACGAAAGACTGCCGAGAAGCCCCCAAAAGAACGAGCCGGTCCAAGGCGCGAAGGACGGGGACATCACAGACCGCGAGGGGGATCCCCGTGGGCACGGTCTCGAGGCGGGGCCCACGGAAGGCCGGCCGGTTTCGGGGGAAGCGCGTCCGATCGCTACGCGCTCCTCATCTCTCAGCGTCCGACGACCGGCTGTGGCCGGACATAAGCCGCCCACGACCCCAGGCATTCCGCGCTCACCGCGTCCGACGACCGGCTGTGGCTGGACATAAGCCGCCTCAGATCGCTACGCGCTTCTCCGATGACCGCGACCTGAGGCTGTCCGGGGCACATGAAGGGGGTGGAGAAATCGTTCGCATTCAGAGGGTGACCAGTCGCACGAGCAGGACCGTCACCGTGCCGGCCGCGAGGAGCGACCCCAACGCGGTGAACAGCTGATCGAGGACCTTCCCGTCCATGCCCACGATGAAGAACCGGCTCGGCTTTTCGGGGTCGTATCGGACCGTGACGGAAGCCCCTACGCGAAAGGCCTTGGGAACCTTCCCGCGGCCGAACCTGGATGTGTGCTCGCAGGCGCGCCCATCCCTGGACGTCCATGCCGCGACCGGGTGGTAAAAGGTGCCGCCCTCACTGCCCTCGCTGGTCTTGTGTCGAACGATTCGCCCCACGGCGATGGCACCTTCGCGTCGCAGCGAACTCAGATGACGCAGGCCGGACACACCGAAAGCGAGGAAGCCTAGGCCGAGCATCAGGGGGATGGGGGAGAAGAGCCATTCAGGTCCCATGATCCATGCGACGCAAACGCCGAGGTGCCGGTTGCGACCTCTCCCAGGCGTCGGACAACGGCTATTCCGTCGTGGATGCGAGTCAGCGCGCATAGGCGACCCGAAAGGCCGACGCTTTGCGGCATTTGCCCCACATTGGGGGTGGGTTTCTGACGTGTTGCGCGCGCTGACCCCCATCCACGACGGATCAGCCGAGCTGTTGGCCGCACATCCCTCCCAGCGCGTCTCATCAACCCCTGACAACCGGTGGTCGCGGTCCAGGAGAGGCCCGTGGCGATCCGAGGCGGCCTATGCCCGGCCACGGCCGGTCGTCGGACGCAGGTCGAGGATCGGATCACGGTCCTGGGCGGCTTATGCCCAACCCCAGACGGTCGTCGGACGCAGGTCGAGCACCGGATTACGGTCGTGGGCGGCCTATGTCCAGCCCAGGACGGTCGTCGGACGCTGAGACGTCAGGAGCGCGTAGCGATTGGACGCGCCCCAACGCCCCAGGACGCGTCTTTCATCTGCCCCGTCTCGGGACCGTGCCCACCAGGGCCGGCCTGGGGGGCTGTGATGTCCCCGCCCCTCGTACCTTCGACCGGCTCGTTCTTTTGGGGGCTTCTCGGCAGTCTTTCGTTTCTCCGGGGCGGGACGGTCGGTCAAGGGTGGCCGAAGGCCATCGCGAAGCGACGCGACGACGAAGGAGGAGCGCCCTTGAGGGACCGGCCCGACCCGGAGGGACGATGGGACTGACGGGAAACCCCCATACCCATCACTGATGCCGCCCGAGCGGACCCCGCTCCCCGAAGCCACCGCCCCACCCTCCCGACCCCGCCCCAGCAGCTCCCGCTGTCCCGAAGCCCCCGCCCCGCCCGACCCGCCCCTCACGCCTCCGGTGCCGGCATGTGGTCCAGCCTGCGAAGGATCACGCCCTCGCGGAGGGCCCAGGGGCAGATCTCCAGTTCCTCCACGCCGAAGAGGTCCATCGCGCCCTCCGCGACCAGGGCTCCGGCGAGGAGCTGGTTCGCGCGGCCCTCCGAGACGCCCGGGAGCGCCGAGCGTTGGGCCGTGGTCATCGCCGCCAGGCGCGGGACCCATTCCTCCAGGGACTTGCGGCTCAGGTCCCGCTGCACGTACAGGCCGTCCGCCGAGCGGGCCGCGCCCGCGATGCGGGCCAGCTGCTTGAAGGTCTTCGAGGTCGCCACCACGTGGTCCGGCGCCCCGAAGCGGCTGAACTCGCCGACCGTGCGGGCGATCTCCGCCCGCACGTGCCGCCGTAGCGCCCGGATGTCCAGCGCGTCCGGCGGGTCGCCCGGGAGCCAGCCCGAGGTGAGGCGCCCCGCGCCCAGGGGGAGGGAGACGGCCGCGTCCGGGTCCTCGTCGATGCCGTACGCGATCTCCAGCGAGCCGCCGCCGATGTCCAGGACCAGCAGTTTCCCGGCGGACCAGCCGAACCAGCGGCGGGCCGCGAGGAAGGTGAGGCGGGCCTCGTCCTCGCCGCTCAGCACCGGCAGGTCGACGCCGGTCTCGGCCTTGACCCGGGCGAGGACCTCGTCCGCGTTCGTGGCCTCGCGTACGGCGCTGGTCGCGAAGGGGAGGACGTCCTCGCACCCCTTGTCCTCGGCGGCCTGGACGGCGTCAGCGATCACCGAGACGAGACGCTCGACGCCCTCGGGGGTGACGGCGCCGCGCTCGTCGAGCAGCTCCGCCAGCCTCATCTCCACCTTGTGCGAGTGCGCCGGCTGCGGGCGCGCACCGGGATGCGCGTCCACCACCAGCAGATGGACCGTATTCGAACCCACATCCAGCACACCGAGTCTCATAGGGGGAAACGCTACTGCGAGGAAGACTCGGGGGTTGAGTAAGGGGCGCATAGGCTTGGCTTTGTGCCAAATACGAAGAAGGCCAACAAGACCCGGTCGCAGAAGGACACGGGCAAGGACACCGGCAAGGGCAAGGCCAAGGCCGACGCCAAGAGCGGTAAGGACAAGACCGTGGTCGCGGCCGACGAGAAGGGGCTCGACTTCCCCCGGGCCTGGGTGGAGTTCCCCGATCCCGCCGACGACGAGCAGGTCTTCCGCTGTGACCTGACCTGGCTGACCTCCCGCTGGACCTGCATCTTCGGCAGCGGCTGCCAGGGCATCCAGGCGGGGCGGGCCGACGACGGTTGCTGCACGCTCGGCGCGCACTTCTCCGACGAGGACGACGAGAAGCGCGTCGCGCAGCACGTGGCCCGGCTGACGCCGGAGCTGTGGCAGTTCCACGACGTAGGCAGCGAGGGCGGCTGGACGCAGCACGACGACGACGGGGAGAAGCAGACCCGCCGCTGGGACGGCGCGTGCATCTTCCTGAACCGGCCGGGGTTCCCCGCCGGGGCCGGTTGCTCGCTGCACATCCTCGCGGTGAAGGAGGGCCGGGAGCCGCTGGAGACCAAGCCCGACGTCTGCTGGCAGCTGCCCATCCGTCGGACGTACGAGTGGATCGACCGGCCGGACGACACGCGCGTGCTGCAGGTGTCGATCGGTGAGTACGACCGCCGCGGCTGGGGGCCGGGCGGCCACGACCTGCACTGGTGGTGCACGTCGGCGACCTCCGCGCACGGGGCCGGCGAGCCGGTGTACGTGTCGTACCGCCCCGAGCTGACGGAGCTGATGGGCAAGGAGGCCTACGACGAGCTGGTGAAGCTGTGCGAGGCGCGCCTGGCCTCGCTGCTGCCGATGGCCCCGCACCCTGCGGATCCTGCCTGACCGCAGGCGCGGTCAGGGGCCCGGTGACACCGACGGGGCCGGGTCCGGGGCGGGGGAAACCGTTCCGCCTGAGCCCTCCGTCGGGGTCGGCGTGGGCGTCTCGGACGGCGGCGGGATCGTCGGCTCCGTCGGGGTCGGGGTGGGCGGTTGGGTCGGGTCCGGCGAGGGCGTCGGCGTCGCGGGCTGTGTCGGGTCGGGGGTGGGCGGGGGCGTCGCCGCGGGGCGGCCGCGGCCCTGGATGGAGACCACCGCGCCGCTCGGGTCGACCCCGACCCGGGCCCGCCAGGCGCCGACGGGCTGGCCCTCGGGGTCCACGGCGATCCGTAGGGTGACCGATTCTCCTGGGGCGAGCGTGCCCGCGGTCCGGCTCGCGCGCAGCCAGGGGGCGTCGGACCAGAGCCGCCAGTCCACGGGGGCGCCGCCGGTGGCGGTGAGGGTGAGCAGGGTGACGGCGCCCTGGGCGGATGCGGCCACGGTGAGGCGGCCCGGGTCGCCGGCCTGGTCGGGGGTGGCGGGCGGGCCGCTGCTGATGACCTCGACGGAGACGTCGGAGGTGGTGTCGCTCTGGGCGAAGCCGGGGCCGCCGGTGGTGGCGGCGGCGTTGCCGGTGTTCTCGTAGGCGGTCAGCGGGCGGCCGTCGGTCCGTGCGGTCGGGAGCTCGGACTCGCTGGAGGAGATACGGGTGGGGTCGCCGACGGCGGGCTCGCCGGTGTCGGGTCCGCCGCGGTACGCCGCCCACAGGGCCAGGACCGGGGCGGCGACGACGGTGGCGACGACGGTGGTGGTCACCACGCGGGCGCGCAGCCGGTCGCGGCGGGCCACGCGGTCCTTGGGGTCCATGGGGAAGCCGGTGCGGTCGAAGCGTGGGGCGGGTCGGCGGACGCGGCCCCGGCCGGAGCGGAGCATCGCGGCGTGGACGGCGGTGCGGGGGGCCGGTACGAGGGGGAGCGCGGCGGAGTTGATGCCGGCGGAGCCGGGCCAGGGGCCGGCGGCGCCCACGCGTTCGGCGACGCGGCGGCAGCGGGGGCAGTCGTCGACGTGGCGGACGAGTTCGGCGCGCAGGGTGCTGGAGAGCAGGACGTTGCCGTCGCCTTCGTCGCCGGTGAGCCGGGAGACGCTGGGGCAGTTGCCGGTCTCGACGACGGCGAGGGCGGCGCGGGTGCGTTCGACCTCGCAGGCGGCGCCGGAGAGCAGCTCGCGGGCGGTGGCCGCGGGGGTGCCGAGGACGGCGGCGAGTTCGGGGACGCCGAGGCGGTGGCGGACGGCGAGTTCGAGGGCTTCGCGCTGTTCGGGTGTGGTGCCGGCGGCTTCGGGCCAGGCGAGCCGGGCCAGCTCGGTACGGCGGTAGGCGCTCACGTCAAGGGGCCGGTGGGCGTCCTGACCGCGGTCGGGTGCGGTGTCACCGCCCGGCGCACGGTCACGCTGGGTGTGCTCCGGCGCACGCCGGGCGGAATGCGCTCCCTGCCGCGCGCGCCGCTGCTCGGCCAGCCGGTGCAGGCAGCCCCAGCGGGCGAGGGCGTAGAGCCAGGCGCGCCGGTCCCCCTCGTCGGGGCAGCGGCCGGGATGCCGCTCGGCCACGGCGAGGACGTCCCCGAGCACGTCGGTCGCGGTGTCGTGGTCGCACAGGACCGACAGGCAGTACGTGAACAGGCCGTCCAGGTAGGGCTCGTGCCGGAACGGCGGCGGCTGCTCGGCCTCGTGGGGCATGCGCCCGTGCGCCCGGTGTGCGCCGGTGCGCGCTGAGGAGTGTGCCTGGTTGCTGCTGTTCACCTGGCGACCGTAGGCGGCGCGCCGGTGACGCCCTGGAAGCCTTCGCCACTTTTAGCCCTTACGGGTGAACAGATCGGTGAGGCGCTGACGCGGGCCCTGACGTGGTCGGACCGGTGAGGAGCGGGTCGAGGCGGCCGGGCCCCGTCGTCGGCACCGCGGTCCGGCTTGTCGGTGCGGGCGGCTACCGTGAACGCCATGGCTGCCCGCACCGCTCGTTCATCCGCCAAGGACCGGCCGTCCTACCGCTGCACCGACTGCGGCTGGACGACCGCGAAGTGGCTCGGTCGCTGTCCCGAGTGCCAGGCCTGGGGCACGGTCGAGGAGATGGGCGCGCCCGCTGTGCGGACCACCGCCGCCGGCCGGGTCTCCACCGCCGCCCTGCCGATCGGGCAGGTCGACGGCCGGACCGCGACCGCCCGCAGCACCGGCGTGGACGAGCTGGACCGCGTCCTGGGCGGCGGGCTCGTGCCCGGCGCCGTCGTCCTGCTCGCCGGCGAGCCCGGCGTGGGCAAGTCGACCCTGCTGCTGGACGTCGCGGCGAAGGCGGCCAGTGACGAGCACCGCACGCTGTACGTGACGGGCGAGGAGTCGGCGAGTCAGGTGCGGCTTCGGGCCGACCGGATCAACGCCCTGAGCGATCACCTCTACCTCGCCGCCGAGACCGATCTGTCCGCCGTGCTCGGGCATCTCGACGCCGTGAAGCCCTCCCTGCTGATCCTGGACTCCGTACAGACCGTCGCCTCCCCGGAGATCGACGGGGCGCCCGGCGGCATGGCCCAGGTGCGGGAGGTGGCCGGGGCACTGATCCGGGCCTCCAAGGAGCGCGGCATGTCCACCCTCCTCGTCGGCCATGTGACCAAGGACGGGGCCATCGCCGGTCCCCGACTGCTGGAGCACCTCGTGGACGTGGTGCTGAGCTTCGAGGGCGACCGGCACGCCCGGCTGCGGCTGGTGCGCGGCATCAAGAACCGGTACGGGGCCACCGACGAGGTCGGCTGCTTCGAGCTGCACGACGAGGGGATCACCGGGCTCGCCGACCCGAGCGGGCTGTTCCTGACCCGGCGGGCCGAGGCCGTTCCGGGCACCTGTCTGACGGTGACTCTGGAGGGCAAGCGCCCGCTGGTCGCCGAGGTGCAGGCGTTGACCGTGGACTCGCAGATCCCCTCCCCCCGGCGCACGACCTCGGGCCTGGAGACCTCGCGCGTGTCGATGATGCTGGCGGTGCTGGAGCAGCGCGGCCGGATCACGGCGCTCGGCAAGCGCGACATCTACAGCGCCACCGTGGGCGGGGTGAAGCTCACCGAGCCGGCCGCCGACCTGGCGATCGCGCTCGCGCTGGCCTCCGCCGCCAGTGACGTCCCGCTGCCGAAGAACCTCGTCGCGATCGGCGAGGTAGGTCTGGCCGGCGAGGTGCGGCGGGTGACCGGCGTGCAGAGGCGGCTCGCGGAGGCGCACCGGCTGGGGTTCACGCACGCGCTGGTCCCGGCGGATCCCGGCAAGGTGCCGGCCGGGATGAAGGTCATCGAGGTCGCCGACATGGGCGACGCGCTACGGGTGTTGCCGCGCGGCCGCTCGCGTACGCCCGCCAAGGACCGGTCCGAGCAGTAGCCGAGCCGGGGGACGATCCCCTGGTCAGGGGGTCCGCCAGGGGGGTCGGGAAGGGCCCTCCCGGGCCCTACCTGGCCAAGCCACGACGGGGCCGCGGCGCGCGCCGGTAGACTTTGTGCTGGTCCGCCCGGCCGTACGCACGTCCTCGTGCCCGCGGCGCTGGGCGGCGCAACCCGCGACCGGAGGAGTGCAGTGGCAGCCAAGGACGGGGCAGCAGCATCCGGGAAGTCGGGCGCGAGCTCCAAGCAGGAGGCCATGATGCGCGCCTCGCTGAGCGCGGTCGCACCTGGTCAGCCGCTGCGTGACGGCTTGGAACGGATCGTCCGCGGCAACACCGGCGGGCTCATCGTCCTGGGTATGGACAAGAGCGTCGAGGCGATGTGCACCGGTGGCTTCGTCCTGGACGTGGAGTTCACCGCGACCCGGCTGCGCGAGCTGTGCAAGCTCGACGGCGCGCTCATCCTCGACAAGGACATCACCAAGATCCTGCGGGCCGGTGTGCAGCTGGTGCCGGACGCGTCGATCCCGACGGAGGAGACCGGTACGCGCCACCGTACGGCCGACCGCGTCTCCAAGCAGTGCGGTTTCCCGGTGGTGTCGGTGTCGCAGTCGATGCGGCTGATCGCGTTGTACGTGGACGGGGAGCGGCGGGTGCTGGAGGAGTCCGGGGCGATCCTGTCGCGGGCGAACCAGGCGCTGGCCACGCTGGAGCGTTACAAGCTGCGCCTGGACGAGGTCGCGGGCACGCTGTCGGCGCTGGAGATCGAGGACCTGGTGACGGTCCGCGACGTGACGGCGGTCGCGCAGCGGCTGGAAATGGTCCGCCGGATCGCGACCGAGATCGCCGAGTACGTGGTCGAACTGGGCACGGACGGGCGACTGCTGTCGCTGCAGCTGGACGAGCTGACGGTCGGGATCGAGCAGGAGCGGGAGCTGGTCATCCGGGACTACGTGCCGGAGCCGACGGCGAAGCGTTCCCGCACGGTGGACGAGGCGCTGGCGGAGCTGGACGCGTTGACGCATCCGGAGCTGCTGGAGCTGGCGATCGTGGCGCGGGCGCTGGGGTACACGGGCTCGCCGGAGACGCTGGACTCGGCGGTGTCGCCGCGCGGGTACCGGCTGCTGGCGAAGGTGCCGCGGCTGCCGGGCGCGATCATCGAGCGGCTCGTGGAGCACTTCGGCGGGCTGCAGAAGCTGCTGGCGGCTTCCGTGGACGACCTCCAGGCCGTGGACGGGGTGGGCGAGGCCCGCGCCCGGAGCGTCCGCGAGGGCCTGTCCCGTCTGGCCGAGTCGTCCATCCTGGAGCGGTACGTCTAGCCTGCGGCTCTGCTCGACCGATCGGTGGGGCTGCCCTGCCCGTTCGGCCTGCGCGCCGCGCCGGGGCTCCGCCCCGCACCCCGCACCCCGCGCCTCAAACGCCGGCGGGGCTGGGGGTGCCGAGCAGCACCGGCGAGGCTGGGAGTGCCGCTGAGAGTTTCGGGTCAGTCCTGCTTGAGGACGAACGAGGTGCGGGCCACCGGCATGCCCGGGGCCTTGACCTCGACCACGTAGGTGTCGGGGGCCGCGGACCCGGCCGGAGGTGTCTGGCACTGGTCGGCCGCGCTGAACCTACGGTCCCAGTCCAGCGCCTGCTTGGTCTCGCCCTGCGCCGGGAGGCGGAAGAAGGCGTTGCCCGCGCCGGCCGGGCAGTCCGCCGAGGACCAGACGGCCTTGCTGCTGCTCGCCTGAAGGATGGTCAGGACGGCCTGCTTCGGGCCGAGGTCGATCTTGCAGGTGGTTCCGGAGGTGTTGCGTGCGACCAGTTCGAGGCGCGGCTTCTCGTTCGCCTCGTACTCGTTCTTCACGCTCTTGACCTCCCACTGCAGGGAGCCCGGCGCGCAGGTGGGGAGTGCGGAGTCCGCGGGGACCGGAGCCGGGCCGCCCGCGGCGCCGCCGGAGCCGGAGCCCGAGCCGCCGTTCGCGCCCGAACCGCCGCCCGGTTCACCGTTCTTGCCCGCGCCGCCCGTGGAGCCGCCCTGGGAGCCGGTGCTCCCGCCGCTGCCGGACTCGGGGCGTCCGCCGGGGGCCGCGCTGATCGCGGGGCCGGTGCCGGCCGGACCCGGGGTGATCGACGTGACGGGGTCGGGGCCGCTCTGGCCCTTTCCGTTCGTACTCGTCCTCCCCCCGCCGGAACTGACGGTCCATACGGCGAGGAGCGCGAGGAGCGCGACAACGGAAGCCAGCACAGCCCTCCGTCGCCAGTAGATGGAGGAGGGGAGCGGCCCGACCGGATTGCGCAGAGATCCCACGGACGGAACTTTACGAGAGTTCGCGGCCCGATCAGTGCCCCACATGCCGCGTGGAGGTTTTGATTTGCCGATGATCATCCTGCGGGCGCAATCGAGGGGCCGAGATCCGGCCAAGGGGTTGATGCGGAGATCGATCCGCTTCGCGTACGCCGGGTGAGCACGGACAGCGCCGACCGTCGTTCGCCGGCCCGGGTCCGGCGCGCCGAGGGAGGCGAAACGTGCCAGGATGCCGTCTGCCATGACTGCATCTCCCGCTTCCTCCACGGCCGTATCCCCCGACTCCTCCCACGCGCTGCACTCCCCCGTCATCGCGTGGTTCGACGAGCATGCCCGCGACCTGCCCTGGCGCCGCCCCGAGGCGGGCCCCTGGGGAGTGATGGTCAGCGAGTTCATGCTCCAGCAGACGCCCGTCAACCGGGTCCTGCCGGTCTACGAGCAGTGGCTGGCCCGGTGGCCCCGCCCCGCGGACCTGGCCGCCGAGGCCCCCGGCGAGGCCGTACGGGCCTGGGGCCGGCTCGGTTACCCGCGCCGCGCGCTGCGGCTGCACGGGGCGGCCGTCGCCATAACGGACCGGCACGGGGGCGACGTACCGCGGGAGCACGCGCAGCTGCTGGCCCTGCCCGGGATCGGCGAGTACACGGCGGCGGCCGTGGCCTCCTTCGCGTACGGGCAGCGGCACGCCGTCCTCGACACGAACGTCCGCCGGGTCTTCGCGCGCACCGCGAGCGGGGTCGAGTACCCGCCGAACGCGACGACCGCCGCCGAGCGGCGCCTGGCCCGGGCCCTGCTGCCCGAGGACGAGGGCACGGCGGCCCGCTGGGCGGCGGCCTCGATGGAGCTCGGCGCGCTGGTGTGCACCGCCAAGAACCCCGACTGCGCGCGCTGCCCGGTGGCCGGGCTGTGCGCGTGGCGGCTCGCCGGGAAGCCCGCGCACGAGGGTCCGCCGCGGCGCGGCCAGACGTACGCCGGGACCGACCGACAGGTGCGGGGCAAGCTCCTCGCCGTGCTCCGGGAGGCGGTGGGCGCCGTTCCGCAGGCCGTGCTCGACACGGTCTGGGACGAGCCCGTGCAGCGGGCCCGGGCGCTGGACGGGCTGGTCTCCGACGGGCTGGTCGAGCCCCTGGACGGCGGCTTCTACCGGCTTCCGCAGGGTCGCCCCCAGGTCGCCCCGCAGATCCTCCCCCAGGCCTGACCGAAACTGACCCTGAGATTCCGCTTCCTGCCGGTAAACCCCAGCTCACGCGGGCTGTTACACAACCTATGGGTGTCCGTGCGTCCACCGAAGGCTGGCTCGCACAGGCCCGTGACAACCCCTCCGTACCTTCGAATCCGTAGGACACGGGGATGAGCGGTTGGACGGGTGGAGGCGGTCTCAGATGGCGCACGGTGAGGTGCTCGGTTTCGAGGAGTACGTACGCACGCGGCAGGACGCGCTGCTGCGCAGTGCCCGACGCCTGGTCCCGGACCCCACGGACGCGCAGGACCTCCTGCAGACCGCGCTCGTGCGCACCTACGGCCGCTGGGACGGCATCGCCGACAAGTCCCTGGCCGACGCCTACCTGCGCCGGGTCATGATCAACACTCGTACGGAGTGGTGGCGCGCCCGCAAGCTCGAAGAGGTCCCCACCGAGCAGCTCCCCGACGCCTCCGTCGAGGACGGCTCCGACCAGCGTGCCGACCGGGCCCTCCTCATGGACATCCTCAAGGTTCTCGCACCCAAGCAGCGCAGTGTGGTCGTGCTGCGACACTGGGAGCAGATGAGCACCGAGGAGACGGCAGCGGCGCTCGGAATGTCGGCGGGAACCGTGAAGAGCACTCTGCACCGCGCGCTGGCCCGCCTCCGGCAGGAGCTGGAGAGTCGGGATCTGGACATGCGCGCGCTGGAGCGCGGTGACCACACCATGCGGTACGAGGGGCGTGAGCGGTGCGCGGCCTGAACGGCCAAGGTTTGTCCGGAGGTTCTCTGGTACTGATGTCGGCGGGGACGGTCGTCCTCGTCGGCACAGCCGTGTTCGCGGTCGGGTGCGCCACGGGCGGCACCGGCCTGCGCGACGGCGGTCCGGCCCGCCCCGAGGCCGTGGCCAAGGCCACCCCCTCGGGGCCCGCACCCGAGGACTCCGTCTCGGCGTCGTCGGGCCGGCCGTTGAAGAAGGTCGACCCCGTCGGGCTGCTGATGAAGGACCCCAAGGTCAGCACCGAGGTCAAACGGGACCTCAAGCCCTGCTCCGGCAAGGAGTACCCGGTGGACGTGAGCTACGGGAAGGTCACCGGCGGTCCCGTCGTCGACATCGTGGTGAACGTCCTGTCCTGCGCCGATGCCTTGGGCCGCGGAACGTACGTGTACCGGTCGGACGGAGCCACGTACGAGAATGTCTTCTCGGACGAACAGCCACCCGTCTACGCGGAGATCGACCGGGGCGACCTGGTGGTCACGAAGCAGGTCTACGGAAAGAGCGACGCGCTCGCCTATCCGTCGGGCGAGGACGTGATCACGTACCGCTGGAACGGGGAGAAGTTCACCGAGCAGGACCGAGTTCACTCGGAGTACAGCAATGTGGTCGACGGCGGAGTTCCGCCCGCCCCGGCCACGAGTCAGAAGAACTGAGCACAGAAGAACCGAGGCGAGGCTCCCGCATGGCCGAGACCCATGTCCTGTTCGTGGAGGACGACGACGTCATCCGTGAGGCCACGACCCTGGCGCTGGAACGCGACGGGTTCGTGGTCACGGCCATGCCCGACGGTCTGTCCGGACTGGAGTCCTTCCGCGCGAACCGGCCGGACATCGCCCTGCTGGACGTGATGGTCCCCGGCATGGACGGCGTGAGCCTGTGCCGTCGCATCCGCGACGAGTCCACCGTCCCGGTCATCATGCTGTCGGCGCGCGCCGACAGCATCGACGTGGTGCTGGGCCTGGAGGCGGGCGCCGACGACTACGTCACGAAGCCCTTCGACGGCTCCGTCCTGGTGGCCCGGATCCGCGCGGTGCTGCGCCGCTTCGACCACTCCGGCGGCCCCCAGAACGGCTCGAACGCGGCCGACAACGGCTCGGACCCCGACCGCGGGGTGCTCTCCTTCGGCGACCTGGAGGTGGACACCGAGGGCATGGAGGTCCGCCGGGCGGGCGCCGCCGTGGCCCTGACCCCGACCGAGATGCGGCTGCTGCTGGAGTTCTCCTCCGCCCCCGGCACCGTGCTGTCGCGCGACCGCCTGCTGGAGCGGGTGTGGGACTACGACTGGGGCGGCGACACCCGCGTCGTGGACGTCCACGTCCAGCGACTGCGCACCAAGATCGGTCAGGACCGCATCGAAACGGTCCGGGGCTTCGGATACAAGCTCAAGGCATGAGACGGTTCACCCTCCGCACGGGGATCCGCTGGAAGATCACGGTCGCCATCGCCTCCGTGGGCGCCCTCGTCACGATCGCGCTGAGCCTGGTCGTGCACAGTGCTGCCCGCGTGTCGATGCTGGAGAGCGCCCGTGAAGTGCAGCTGGACCGCGTGCAGTTCATCTCCCGCAACGCCGACGCCGGCCGCAAGCCGCCCATGGGGGCCAAGCTCAACGATCCCGAACTGCCCGCCGAGCTGCGGCGCAAGGCGCAGTCGGGACGGCGCGGGACCTACATCCAGGAGCGACCGCACGGGGCGCCCGAGGTATGGGCCGCCGTGCCGCTCGGGAACGGGCAGGTGCTGTCGCTGCACACGCCGTTCCGGGACGGCGCCAACAATCTGATCGCCGACCTGGACCGGGCCCTGGTCATCGGCGGCCTGTCCGCCGTGATCGGCGGCTCGGCGCTCGGCGTGCTCATCGGCGGGCAGATCTCCCGCCGGCTGCGCAAGGCCGCGGCCGCCGCGCAGCGCGTGGCGCACGGCGATCCCGACGTCCGCGTACGGGACGCGGTCGGCGGTGTCGTGCGGGACGAGACGGACGACCTCGCGCGGGCCGTGGACGCCATGGCCGACGCCCTCCAGCAACGGCTGGAGGCCGAGCGGCGGGTGACCGCGGACATCGCGCACGAGTTGCGGACTCCGGTGACGGGCCTGCTCACGGCTGCGGAACTGCTGCCCCCGGGGCGGCCGACGGAGCTGGTGCGGGATCGGGCCCAGGTGCTGCGCGCCCTCGTCGAGGACGTGCTGGAGGTGGCCCGGCTGGACAGCGCCTCGGAGCGGGCGGAGCTCCAGGACGTGGCGCTGGGCGAGTTCGTGAGCCGACGGGTGACGTCGCTGATGCCGGAGGCGACCGTACGGGTCGTCGCGGACGAGATCGTCAGCACCGACCCGCGGCGCCTGGAGCGGATCCTGGGGAACCTGCTGGCCAATGCCGCGCGGTACGGGCGGCCGCCGATCCAGGTCGACGTCGAGGGCCGGGTCGTACGGGTCCGCGACCACGGGCCGGGCTTCCCGGAGGCGCTGCTGCGCGAGGGGCCGAGCCGCTTCCGTACCGGGTCGACGGACCGCGCGGGTGTGGGGCACGGGCTGGGTCTGACCATCGCCGAGGGCCAGGCGCGGGTGCTGGGCGCCCGGCTGACCTTCCGTAACGTGGCCGCCCGGGGCGGCTCGGAGCGCGAGGGTTCGGCGGCCGGCGCGGTGGCGGTCCTGTGGCTGCCGGAGCACGCGCCGACGGCGACGGGCAGCTTCCCGATCCTCAAGCTGCCGCAGGGCTGAACCGGGGCGGGTGGGGCGGGACGGGTACCGGGCGGTATCCGCCCACGGGTCCGTGACTTAGCATCCGTGGCATGACCGACGGTACGAATCCCCCGAGCCACCCGCACCCCGAGCCCGCCCCCGGGAGCGGCGGATACGGGTTCCCGCCGGGACCGCACGCGCAGGGCGGCTACGGCTACCCGACCCCGTCCGGGGGCTACGGCTACCCGCAGTCGGGACAGCAGCCGAACCCGTACCAGCAGGACCCGGGGACCGGTTACCCGCAGGACCCGGCGGCCGGCTACCCGCAGGACCCGGCGGCCGGTTACCCGCAGGACCCGGGAGGCGGCTACCCGCAGGACGCGGATGGCGGTCAGTGGTCCGCGGCCCCGGCCCAGCCGGGCTTCACGAGGCTGGCCGGTCCGGACCTGCCGGGCTCCTCGCAGCCGGACTGGGAGGCCATGGCCGACCGCTCGGCGGCCGAGCGGCGCAAGAAGCGGTTGTGGATGCTGGGCGGCGCGGTGACGGTACTGGCGCTGCTGGCCGGCGGCGGAACGTTCTTCCTGCTGGGCGGCGACGACGGACAGGACGCCCAGCCCGCGAACTCGGCCTCCGCCTCGCCCGAGCCGGACGATTCGAAGGGGCCCGCGGCCTACACCGCGACCGTCGCGGGTGACGACACCCTGCTGCGCGACAGCTACGGCGGCATGGGCATCCGGCTGGGTCCCGACCTCAAGGTCGGTCCGCTGGGCAAGCGTTTCCAGGTCGTCGGCAAGGGCAACGGGAACTCGTGGGGGCAGTCCGCCGAGCCGGTCGTGGACGTGACCAAGAGCTTCACGGTCACGGCCCGCGCCTACAACTCCGCCGCCAAGGGCTCGCGGATCGTCATGAGCCAGGGCGACGGGGAGTCGTTCTCCTTCGAGCTCGGCGTGAACGAGGTCAACGGCAAGCAGGCCTGGATCTTCCGCGTGCAGACGGGCGACAAGGGTGCCGCGGCCACCACACGGACGGTCACCGCCGAGGGGCTCAACATGGTGAAGACGCCCACGCTGCTGATGGCCACGTACGACGCCGACAAGAAGGCCATCGCGCTCTACGTGGACGGCAAGAAGGCCGGCGAGACCCCGGTGCCGCCCATCTGGCAGGCCCCCGGTCCGCTGCAGCTCGGCCGGTCCAAGCACCACAACATATGGACCGGTCCGTGGCAGGGCGCCCTGCACAGCCTCAAGACCTACGACATGGCCTTCACGGCGGAGCAGGCCGCCGCGTACAAGGAGGGGAAGCTCGATCCATCGCCGAAGCCGACCCATGCCTGGCTGCTCACCTGATCGGTGAGCAGGGCGGGTCGGCCGGTGCGACGGGTGCCGCGGGCGCCGCGAGTGCGGCGCGTGCGGCGGTCGGGACGGGTCGGTCGGGTCAGACGGTGACGCCGTTGGTGCGCAGGAAGGCCACCGGGTTGACGGCCGAGCCGTAGTTCGGGGTGGTGCGGATCTCGAAGTGCAGGTGCGGGCCGCTGGAGTTGCCGGTGTTGCCGGACAGGGCGATCCGCTGCGAGGCCTTGACCTTCTGGCCGATCTTGATCTGGATCTTCGAGAGGTGCGCGTACTGGGAGTACGTGTTGTTCGCGTGCTTGATCACGATGGCGTTGCCGTACGCGGGGCCGTCGCCGCCGCCGTTGGGGCCGGCCTTGACGACGGTGCCGGCGGCCGCGGCCTTGACCGGGGTGCCGACCGGAACGGCGAAGTCCTGGCCGGAGTGCTTGTGGGACCACATGTTGCCGCCCTTGCCGAAGGTGGCGGACAGCGTGTACTTCTCCAGCGGCTTGTCCCACAGGCCGGTCTTCGAGGCGCCCGCGGCACCGGCGGCGCCGGCGGTCTTGGCGGTGACGGCGGCCTGCGGGGCGTCTGCGAACGCGGCGGTCGTGCCCGCCCCGAGGGCCAGCACCGCACCGAGAGCGGTGGTGCCGACAGCGATACGGGTACGACGGGTGTAGACGCGCTTCGCGAACATGTGCAGACCTCCGGGGCCGGGGACAAGGGGGGGTTTCACACCTGTAAGAGGCATGAAGTGACCCGGCACGATCGAGCGGTGCCGGGCTGGCTCATCTTTGGTAACCCGCGCCCCGGGACTTCCCCAAATGTCCCGATTACTAGCGGAACTCGTAGCGGCACCCCTGTGACGCGTCCCGTTGACGGCCTCCCTCCAGGGACGAAGGTCCTTCGGCAGGGCGTTTTGGATCTACGAAACGGCCTAGTACGTCCGTTTTGTCTTGTGCCGCTTGTCACCGAAGCCAGGACCGTTTGCGACCCAGGTCACTAGGCTCCGGCCCGTGGACGTATCGGTGTTGGGAATCCGGCTGGCCTCGGGGGTCGTGACCCCTCTCGTCAGGAAGCTCTTCCGGCACGAGGAGGCGGGCGCGGGCCTGGTGGACCGGCCGCACCGGATCTCCTCCTACGTGGCATGGCGCGAGAAACGCGGCCTCGACGCGGCGGACCTGCGGGGGCTCGCCGACCACCTGGTCGAGGAGGCCTTACGGGCCCCCGGGGAACGCCCCCTGCCGCCCGGCGAGGAGGCCGGCGTGGCGGCCGCCCTCGCCGCCACCCTGTACGCACTGGGCGACCTCACCCTCTCCGACGTGGAGGCCGTCCGCCTCGGACCGCGGGCCTTCGCCCGGCAGCTGCGGGCCGCCGCCCCGCATCCCGGGCTCTCCCGCGACGCCGAGCTCTTCCACTCCCGCCTCGTGGACCTGGCCTGCCTGCACATCCTGAACTTCTTCACCCAGCGCTCCACCTTCGTCGCGTCGACCCTGGTCGAGCAGAGCCGGCTGCACGCCGAGACCATCGCCAAGGTGGACGAACTGCTGACCCGCGTCCCCCGCCAGGACGGCCGCGACAGCGCCTTCGAGGCCCGCTACCTGCACTACCTGGCCCGGCGCCACGGCTCCCTCACCATCTTCGGCCTCGACCTGGCCCCGGAATCCTCCCGCTGGCCGCTGGACGCGGCCTACGTGAGCCTGGAGGTCACCGCCGCCCCCGGAGACCGGGCCGAGGCGCCCCCCGCCGCCCCCTACTCCCTGCCCGCCGACCGGCTCCTCGACGAGCACCCCCGCGTCCTGCTGCGCGGCGAGGCCGGATCCGGCAAGACCACCCTCATCCAGTGGCTGGCCGTATCCGCCGCCCGGGACCCCGGCGCGGGGACCGTCCCGTTCGTCCTGCCGCTGCGCACCCTGACCCGGCACGGCGAGCGGCTGCCCGCGCCCCGCGGCTTCCTCGCCGGCTCCCCGCTCGCCGGGGAGGCCCCCGACGGCTGGGAGGGCCGGGTACTGCGCGACGGCCGCGCCCTGCTGCTGGTCGACGGCATCGACGAGATCCCGGCGGCCGAACGCGACCGGGCCCGCGACTGGCTCGCCGACCTGATCGCCGCCTGTCCGGGCAACCGCTGGCTGGTCACCTCCCGGCCCTCGGCGGTCCGGGCGGACTGGCTGGCCGCCGTGGACTTCTCCGAGGTGACCCTGACCCCGATGACCCGGGCGAACGTACGGGCCTTCATCGAGCGCTGGCACTCGGCCGCGGACCACGTCCCGCCGGAGTACCGGGAACAGCTGCTGGACGCCGTCGCCAGGAAGTCGGACCTGGCCAGGCTGGCCACCAATCCGCTGCTGTGCGGGATGATCTGCGCCCTGCACCGGGAACGTCGCGGCTTCCTCCCCACGGGCCGCAAGGAGCTGTACGCGGCCGCCCTGTCCATGCTGCTGCACCGCCGCGACCGCGAGCGGGACCTGCGGCTGCCGGACCTGGCCGAGGAGCCCCAGCTCCAGCTGCTCCAGCGGCTCGCGTACTGGCTGATCCGCAACGGCCGCACGGAGATGGACCGCTCCCGGGCCGAATCACTGATCGCGGACGCGCTGCCCGCCGTACCGGCCGCCCGGGTCCTCGGTGACGCTCCGGAGGTGTTCGCGCACTTCCTGGAGCGCACCGGCCTGCTGCGGGCACCGACGGAGGACACCGTCGAGTTCGTCCACCGCACCTTCCAGGACTTCCTAGGGGCACGGGCCGCGCTGGACGAGGGCGGCCTCGGCGAGCTGACCGGTCACGCGGAGGACGACCAGTGGGAGGACGTCATCCGCATGGCGGTGGCCCAGGGCCGCCCGCGCGAGCGCACCGAGATCATCCGGGGCCTGCTCGACCGCGGCCCCGACCGGTCCGTGCTCCTGGCCTACGCCTGCCTCCAGTACGCGGCGGAACTCACCCCCGCGCTGCGCGCCGAGGCCGAGGCCGCGGTACGGCACCTGCTGCCGCCCCGGAGCATCGACCACGCCCAGGAGCTGGGCCGGACCGGACCGCTCGTGCTGGAACTGCTGGCCGACCCGGCCGAGGCGAGCGAGGAGGAGGCCCTGATGGCCGTCGCCGCGGCCGGCGAGACCCTCTCGGACCTGGCCGTCCCCTACCTGGCGGGCTTCCGCGACACGCGGTCGCCCGCGGTCCACCACGCCCTGGTCTCGCTGTGGGGCCGCTTCGACGCCCGGGAGTACGCCCGGGAAGTGATCGAACACCTCCGCCACGATCCGCACGCCCTGCAGATCCTGCGCGACGGTCAGGCGGACGCCCTGCACGCGTTCACGCGGCCGCCGGGGCTCATCGTGCGCGGTGCGGTGTCCGTCCACGCCCTGTCCGCGCTGTGCTCCCGCGTGCAGGTGGTGAGTCTGAGCCTCCTCGCTCTCGAAGAGCTCACCGACCTGGGCTTCCTGCGAGGACAGGAGGCGCTCGAAGTGCTGGAGGTCAACCGGTGCCACGGGCTCACGGACGTGACGGCCCTCCACGGCCTGCCGCTGCGGGTCGCCCGCCTGAGCATGTCCGTGCCCGGACTGCACGAGGCCATCGCGAGCTGGCCTCGCCTGCGGTCACTGGAGTTGTCCTCGCCGCACCCCTGGTCGGCCCGCGACCTCGCGCCCGGAGCCGAGCTCGAATCCCTGATCCTGAACACCGCCTCGGTGCGGATGGAGGGCCTGGGCCGGCATACGGGGCTGCGCATCCTGAACCTCGGCCACGGCTGGCGGCCCACCGGCCCGGCGGACTGGGCCGAGCTGTCCCGGCTGGAGCGGCTGGAGGAGCTGGCCGTGTCGGACGAGGTCCTGGCGGGCCTGGTCGAGCACCTGCGGCTGCCGTCGCTGCGGACCCTGCGGCTGTACGAGGACGAACCGATGGCGCCCGGCCTGGAGGAGCGGCTGGCCCGGCGCTTTCCCGAGACCGAGGTCGAGTCCTTCTACACGGCGTACGAGCAGTGATCCGATGACGGAAAAGGGGCGGCCCCGGGACCTGTAGGTCCCGGGGCCGCCCCTTACCGCTCGGTCGCGTTACGCGCCCTTCGACAGGTCCGGGCCGGAGCCCGTGGCCTCGATCGGGGGGAGGTCGGGCAGAGCCGACTTCTCCTCGCCGCGGAAGGTGAACTTGGCGTCCTCGCCCTCACCCTCCTTGCCGACGACCACGATGTGACCGGGACGCAGCTCGCCGAAGAGGATCTTCTCCGACAGGATGTCCTCGATCTCACGCTGGATGGTCCGGCGCAGCGGCCGGGCACCCAGGATCGGGTCGTAGCCCCGCTTGGCGAGCAGGAGCTTGGCGTCACCGCTCAGCTCGATGCCCATGTCGCGGTCCTTGAGGCGCTCGTCGACCTTGGCGATCATGAGGTCGACGATCTGGATGATGTCTTCCTCGGTGAGCTGGTGGAAGACGACCGTGTCGTCGACACGGTTGAGGAACTCGGGCCGGAAGTGCTGCTTGAGCTCTTCGTTGACCTTCGCCTTCATCCGGTCGTATCCGGTCTTGGTGTCGCCCTGAGCCGCGAAGCCCAGGTTGAAGCCCTTCGAGATGTCCCGGGTACCCAGGTTGGTCGTCATGATGATGACCGTGTTCTTGAAGTCCACGACCCGGCCCTGGGAGTCGGTCAGGCGACCGTCCTCCAGGATCTGGAGAAGGGAATTGAAGATATCCGGGTGGGCCTTCTCGACCTCGTCGAAGAGGACGACGGAGAACGGCTTCCGGCGCACCTTCTCGGTGAGCTGGCCGCCCTCTTCGTAGCCCACGTAGCCGGGGGGCGAACCGAAGAGACGGGAAACCGTGTGCTTCTCGCTGAACTCCGACATGTCGAGGGAGATCAGCGCGTCCTCGTCGCCGAAGAGGAATTCGGCGAGCGTCTTGGAGAGCTCGGTCTTACCGACACCGGACGGGCCGGCGAAGATGAACGAGCCACCCGGGCGCTTCGGGTCCTTCAGACCGGCACGGGTACGGCGGATCGCCTGGGAGAGCGCCTTGATGGCGTCCTTCTGGCCGATGACCCGACGGTGGAGCTCGTCCTCCATGCGGAGCAGTCGCGAGGACTCCTCCTCGGTGAGCTTGAAGACGGGAATGCCGGTCGCGGTCGCGAGGACTTCGGCGATGAGCTCACCGTCGACCTCGGCGACGACGTCCATGTCGCCGGCCTTCCATTCCTTCTCGCGCTTGGTCTTCGCCGCCAGCAGCTGCTTCTCCTTGTCACGGAGAGACGCCGCCTTCTCGAAGTCCTGGGAGTCGATGGCCGACTCCTTGTCGCGGCGCACGCCCGCGATCTTCTCGTCGAACTCGCGGAGGTCCGGCGGCGCGGTCATCCGACGGATGCGCATCCGGGAGCCGGCCTCGTCGATCAGGTCGATCGCCTTGTCCGGGAGGAAGCGGTCCGAGATGTACCGGTCCGCCAGCGTCGCCGCCTGGACGAGGGCCTCGTCCGTGATGGAGACGCGGTGGTGGGCCTCGTAGCGGTCGCGCAGGCCCTTGAGGATCTCGATCGTGTGGGGGAGGGAAGGCTCCGCCACCTGGATCGGCTGGAAGCGGCGCTCGAGGGCCGCGTCCTTCTCGAGGTGCTTGCGGTACTCGTCGAGCGTCGTGGCACCGATGGTCTGGAGCTCACCACGGGCCAGCATGGGCTTGAGGATGCTGGCGGCGTCGATCGCGCCCTCGGCGGCACCCGCACCCACGAGGGTGTGGAGCTCGTCGATGAACAGGATGATGTCGCCGCGGGTGCGGATCTCCTTGAGCACCTTCTTCAGGCGCTCCTCGAAGTCACCGCGGTAGCGGGAACCCGCGACCAGGGCGCCGAGGTCGAGCGTGTAGAGGTGCTTGTCCTTGAGCGTCTCGGGAACCTCGCCCTTGACGATCGCCTGGGCCAGGCCCTCGACGACGGCGGTCTTGCCGACGCCGGGCTCGCCGATGAGGACCGGGTTGTTCTTCGTACGGCGGGACAGCACCTGCATGACCCGCTCGATCTCCTTCTCGCGCCCGATGACCGGGTCGAGCTTGGATTCGCGGGCCGCCTGGGTGAGGTTGCGGCCGAACTGGTCCAGGACGAGCGAGGTCGAGGGCGTGCCCTCGGCCGGGCCGCCGGCCGTGGCCGACTCCTTGCCTCCACCGGTGTAGCCGGAGAGCAGCTGGATGACCTGCTGCCGGACTCGGTTGAGATCGGCGCCCAGCTTCACGAGGACCTGGGCGGCGACGCCCTCGCCCTCGCGGATCAGGCCGAGCAGGATGTGCTCGGTGCCGATGTAGTTGTGGCCGAGCTGGAGGGCCTCTCGGAGCGAAAGCTCCAGGACCTTCTTCGCCCGCGGGGTGAAGGGGATGTGGCCGGACGGGGCCTGCTGCCCCTGACCGATGATCTCCTCAACCTGCTGGCGAACAGCCTCGAGCGAAATCCCGAGGCTCTCCAGGGCCTTAGCGGCGACACCCTCACCCTCGTGGATCAAGCCCAGGAGGATGTGCTCGGTGCCGATGTAGTTGTGGTTGAGCATCCGGGCTTCTTCCTGAGCCAGGACGACAACCCGCCGCGCGCGGTCGGTGAACCTCTCGAACATCGTTTATCGCTCCTCAGAGCGGTCGGGCAGTTCGGGGTCGGTCCCCGCCCTGTCCTTCCGCATGCTAGTCCCGCGGGGCGGGACAGCTCATTCCAACTGCCGACATCCGTCCACGGCTCACCCCTGCATCAGCGGGAAAACCGGCTTGAAGAGCCGACAACTGCTCCAACTCGATGGTGCGAGACGATGTTCCCGCAGGCCAGGCAGATACCCGTCATGCGTGTACGCCGACGGCGAACGGAGGCCCGTCAAATCAGCGTGTCGCCCCGATCCACTAGGAATGTCTTACCCGTAAGGACTGACACTCCATGCCGGTGGCACCGGTTCCCTCCGCTAAGGGCGAACACGGTTGCGTCCCGAATGCGGACTCCGGAGTCCACGGAGGTTTACGTTCCGCACGGCGGTGAGTGCGGTCCGTCACATTGAGCGTAACCCGGAGGCGTTTCGGAAGTTGCTCCGGACATGGCCGTCACCCTGCCGCTCGCCACGCCGCTCGTGCCGTCGCCCCGCCCGATGCCCGAGGAGGACGCGTACGCCTCCTGGTACGGCAGAGTGCTCGGCTGGACCGTCACGGGCGGGCCGCCGGTCCAGCTCGTGACCGGGGTCCGGTTCGACGTGCTGGAGCTGCCGTCCGACGCGGGGGCCGCGCTGTTGCGCAGGCCGGTCGCGACGGGCCCGGTGGCCCTGATGGGGCGCCGGATGCGGTTCCTGGTGGCCGCGGGCGGCGCCGAGGAACTGGACGGGCTGCTGGACTGGCTCGAATGGGGCGGGGTCGCCCTTGATCTGACCGCCCTGGGTGCGGGTGGCCGGATCACCGCCCCGGTGCCACCGGGGCATGCCGTACAGGACGGGAGTCCCCGGGGGGCCGCCGTGTGGCTACGGCCCCCCGAGCAGGGGTGCGAGGCACTTCTGCCTGCCCTGTCCGGTCCCGGACAGGGTGCCGGTCCCGGGCGTGTGGGCGCCGGTCCCGATCTCGTGCGCCTGGTCTCCGCGGCGGCGACGGAATGTCACCGCGCGCGGCTCCGGCGCCGGACGCCCTTGCGGAGCGCCGTGGCCGGGCCTCCCTCGCGGGCCGGCCGGGTCAGTCCCTGACGGGTCAGCCCCGGTTCTCGTAGGCGTCGCGGATGTCCTGCGGAACGCGGCCGCGGTCGTTGACGCTGAGGCCCTGGGACTTCGCCCAGGCGCGGATCTCCGCGGTGTCCGGGTTGCCGGACGCCACGGCCGTACGGCCCTTGGCGCGACCGGTGGACGCGCGGCCACCGGTGCGGCGGCCGCCCTTGGTGTACGGGTCGAGCAGACCGCGGAGCTTTTCAGCGTTGGCGGTGGTGAGGTCGATCTCGTAGGTCTTGCCATCCAGAGCGAACGTCACCGTCTCGTCCGCCTCGCCACCGTCGAGGTCGTCGACAAGAAGGACCTGAACCTTCTGTGCCACCGGGATTTCCTTTCATCGAAAAGCAGTACGCGGAAAGGAAACCGCTTTTGCCTGGAAAACACAAACCCCCGGGGAGAGGTTCGAGACCGCAACAGGGCGGGAAACGTACGCGATTCGGACATAGGCCACAGGCAGGCGGAGCACCGGAAAAGCTGAGGCCATCGATCAGAGGTGCAGAAGCATCCGACTGTTGCCCAAGGTGTTCGGCTTCACTCGTTCGAGACCGAGGAACTCGGCGACACCCTCGTCATAGGAACGCAGCAGCTCCATGTAGACATCGGTCTTGACCGGGGTCTCGCCGATCTCGACGAAGCCGTGCTTCGCGAAGAACTCGACTTCGAAGGTGAGGCAGAAAACCCGGCTCACCCCGAGGGTGCGGGCGGTACGCAACAACTGGTCCAGCACCTGATGCCCGACTCCGGCGCCCTTCAAGCCCCGGTCGACGGCGAGAGTGCGTACTTCGGCAAGGTCTTCCCACATCACGTGGAGAGCGCCGCAGCCGACGACCTGACCGTCGGACTCGCGTTCCGCGACCCAGAACTCCTGGATGTCCTCGTAAAGGACGACCGGAGCTTTGTCGAGCAGGATCCGCTGCTGCACGTACTGGTCGAGGAGGCGGCGCAGCGCGGGAACATCACGCGTCCGGGCACGGCGGATCGTCACTGTTTCTGCATGTGCAGTGGAAAACTCTCCCATGGCTGCGGACGTTATCGCCCCGGCTCCTGCGGGCGCTCGTCGGACTCCCCTTCGGCCACGGGCGGAGCGGTGGGTTCTGCGGCGGCGTCCGCGCTCGACCCGTCGTCGTACTGGACCACGCGCACGGCGTCCCGGAGGGCTTCCCGCTGTTCCGCGGACATCATGCCGAAGAAGGCCACGAGGGCGGCCGCGGGGTTGTCGCTCGTCGACCAGGCTTCGTTCATCAGTGCGGCCGAGTAGGCGGCGCGGGTGGAGACCGCCGTATATCGATAGGCGCGGCCTTCGGCTTCCCGGCGGACCCAGCCCTTCTGATGGAGATTGTCCATAACGGTCATGACCGTGGTGTACGCGATGGACCGTTCCTGCTGGAGGTCTTCCAGTACTTCTCGCACGGTGACCGGGCGGTTCCACTGCCACACCCGTGTCATGACGGCGTCTTCGAGTTCTCCCAGGGGGCGAGGCACACCAGCACGATAGTGCGGCTTGTGCGGAATTGCCCGACTATTCGCTCGGCAACGCGCAGGAAAAACGGGCGCGCGGCCGGTGAGGCCGCACGCCCGAGGGGGTTACTTCTGCTGCTGGGTGGCTTCGGCCCGGGCGAGCACGGCGTCGACCGCCGCGTCTTCCTTGGCCTTGTTGGAACCGCCCTGGCTCTTCACGATCGTCACGACGAGAGCGATGAAGAACGTGGCCATCACGAAGGGGGGCACGAGCGCGGAGACATAGTCCATGCCCCACAGCGTAGCTACCCGGCGGCGAGCCCGGCCTCCGGGGGCGGGGTGGGCTTGCGGCGCGGCGGGAACACCTCACCGGGGGTCGGAATCGGCCGCTCCGGGCGCGGCGGCTCCTTGGGGTTCGGCGCCGGACGGGCCGGCGGGTCGTCCTTCTCCTTGCCGCCGGCCAGGGCCAGCAGCCGGGTCCGGGGTGCGGGGGCGGTCGACAGCCGCCGGCGTACGGACCGCTCCGCGACCGTGCGGACCCGTTCCAGCAGCGCGGCGGCGACCGGATTGGCGCGGAGCGCGCGCAGGGCGGCGAGGTCGTCGGGCTCCGGTTCGTACCCGGCGGCCAGGGCGTCCTGCAACAGCTCCAGGTAGCCGGAGAGGCTGCCGGGCAGGGCGCCCCGGTAGCGGGCGAGGTCCGCGAGGAGGAACGCTCTGAGTCGGCCCGCCTCCCGGACCGCTTCGTCCACCGACTGCGCGAGGCGCAGGCAGTCCTGGACCTCCTCGGCCGCCAGGGGGGCCGAGGAGGACTGAAGGGCGTGGGCGAGGAGGCGCCTGAGCAGGTGCAGCTCAGCGGCGCTGAACGCCATGCCGCCGCGGGATCCGTAGGGCGTGGGCATGGGCCGAAGATACGCGCTAATCGGACAAAATCCCCTGATCGCGGGTGCGGCGCGCTCGGCGGGTCCCTCAGCCGGTCTCTTTGACCGCCCGCAGGAAGTCGGCCCAGGCGGCCTGGGTGGTGGCCAGGACGAGGTGGGCGGGGTCGGCGCGGTCGGCGACCTTGACGAGGGCCCCGGGAGCGGTCGCGACGTAGACGCAGGCGTCGCCCTCACTGCAGAACGAGGACTTCCGCCACACGGGCTGAGTGGTCATGGTGTCTCCATCCGGGCGCGGTGGCCGGTAATTGCCGTCAATGAAGGTAACGCCGTGGCCGGTCCGCGCCGGTGGCTTTCGGTAATTCGGCGTTTCGCCCTTGCCTTCCGGGGGCGGTGCGGGTAGCGCTGAGCCGGTTCTCTCCCCGCCCCGCCCTTTCGCCGTTTCCCGGGGCTCCCACTCCCCCGGCCACCGCCGGGAGGTGCCCCCGGGCGAGGCCGGATCGCGCAGGATCCGCGAAAGACAGGCCCTAGGGCCTGTCTTTCGGATCAAGGCGGATCAGCCCGCGGCGTCTGGTGCCGTGCATCGCAAGGCCGAGGAGGGAGTCCATGCGGAGCATCGACGACCGACGAGAACGCAGCGAGGCGCGGTGCCAGGCGTCGCGGGCCCGGCATGATCCGAAAGACAGGCCCTAGATGCGGGCCACGAAGGCCGACACCGCTTCGTGGACGTCGGACTCCGTCCAGGACAGGCCGGGCCGGGTGATCTCCAGTTCCGTCACCGCCAGGCCCGGCGGGCCCTCGGCGGACCAGCGGCGGAAGAGGACCGTGCCCGTCTCCTCGGCCTGGCGCAGGCCCGCCTCCGTCAGCCGGTCCGGCTCGTACGGGAGCCACACCTGGAACTGGTGGGTGTGCGGCTCCTCCGGGTGGATCCGGGCCCACGGAACCCCCGAATCCGCGAAGGCCGAGCGCAGCGCCCCCGCGACCTTCCGCGCCTGCGTCACGTACGACGGCAGCCGGGGCAGTTCCCGTTCCAGTCCGGCCAGCGCCGCGAGGGCCTGCGGGAACTGCCGGAAGATCTGGCCGCCGTAGCGGTGGCGCCAGACCCGGGTCTCCTCCACGAAGGAGCGGGGCCCCGCCAGCGCCGCCCCGCTCAGGCCGCCGAGCGACTTGTAGAACGAGACGTACACCGAGTCCGCCAGGCCCGCGATCTCCGGCAGGGTGCGCCCGAAGTGGGTGGTGGACTCCCACAGCCGGGCCCCGTCGAAGTGGACGACCGCGTCCCGCTCCCGGGCCGCTGCGGTGAGCGCCTCCAGCTCCTCCCAGGTGGGCAGCAGGAAGCCCGCCTCCCGCAGCGGCAGCTCCACCATCAGGGTCCCGAAGGGCTCCCGCAGCGCCTCGACCTCCTCCGCCGTCGGCTGGCGGGCCTCCGTCGTCGGGTGCGTCACGCGCAGTCCGGAGACGGCCGACAGGGCTTCGCCCTCCCAGCGCTCCGGATGGCTCATCGGGTGCAGGGCCACCACCGGGTTCCCGGTCCGGCCCGCCCAGCAGCGCAGCGCGATCTGCTGGGCCATCGTGCCGCTGGGGAAGAACGCCGCGTCCTCGGTGCCCAGCAGCTCGGCGACCTTGCCCTCCAGCGCGGTGACGACCCCGTCGCCGTAGACGTCGGCCGGCCCGTCCATGTCGTACGGGGCCTCGGCGAGCGAGCCGAGCAGCTCCCCCACGGTGGGCTCCAGCAGGCTGCGCGACAGCTTCCGCTCCGCCCCGCGCCAGGCCGCGACCAGCCGCTTCGTACGTTCGGTGTCCTCGCTGTTGTCACTCATGGGCAAAGATCCTCGCTCCACTCGCCGCCGACCGGCCAACTGCCCCAGGAGCTAGCATGGCGGCGTATCGTCCGGTACCCCCCGCGGACTGGAACGGAAGGGCCCTCCCCGCGTGAATCCATCACAGCAGCCACGCCCTGCCCGGCTCGCCGTCGGCGTCGTCGGAGCCGGCCGCGTCGGTCCCGCGCTGGCGTGTGCGCTCCAGCAGGCCGGGCACCGGCCCGTCGCCGTCTCCGGAGTGTCCGACACGTCCGTGCGGCGGGCCGCGCGGATGCTGCCCGATGTGCCGCTCGTACCGCCCGCGCAGGTGCTGGAGCTGGCCGACCTGGTGCTCCTGACCGTCCCCGACGACGCGCTGCCGTCCCTCGTGGAGGGTCTCGCCGAGACCGGCGCGGTCCGGCCCGGACAGCTCCTCGTGCACACCTCCGGCCGGTACGGGACCTCCGTGCTCGACCCGGCGCGCCGCGCGGGCGCCCTCCCGCTGGCCCTGCATCCGGCGATGACCTTCACCGGTACCGAGGTCGACGTGCAGCGGCTCGCCGGCTGCTCCTTCGGCGTCACCGCCCCGGAGGAGCTGCGCCTGGCCGCGGAGGCCCTGGTCATCGAGATGGGCGGGGAGCCCGAGTGGATCGCGGAGGAGAACCGTCCGCTCTACCACGCGGCCTTGGCCCTCGGCGCGAACCACCTGGTCACCCTGGTCGCCCAGTCGATGGAGCTGCTGGCCAAGGCCGGGGTGGAGCGCCCCGACCGGATGCTGGGCCCGCTGCTCGGCGCGGCCCTCGACAACGCCCTGCGCTCCGGTGACGCCGCCCTGACCGGGCCGGTGGCCCGCGGGGACGCCGGGACGGTCGCCGCGCACGTCTCGGAGCTGCGCCGGCACGCGCCCGCCGCGGTCGCCGGGTACCTGGCGATGGCCCGCACCACCGCGGACCGGGCCCTCGCCCACGGTCTGCTGAAGCCCGAACTCGCCGAGGACCTGCTCGGTGTGCTCGCCGACACGGAGTCCGACGGAGGCGACCGGTGACCGACCTGCTGCTGCACACCGCCGAGGAACTGCACAAGCTGTCGCGCACCGGCCGCCGGGCCGTGGTGATGACCATGGGCGCCCTCCACGAGGGCCACGCCACCTTGATCCGCACGGCCCGCGAGCTGGCCGGGCCCGAGGGACAGGTCGTCGTCACCGTCTTCGTCAACCCGCTGCAGTTCGGGGCCGGCGAGGACCTCGACCGCTACCCGCGCACCCTTGAGGCGGACCTGGTGATCGCCGAAGAGGCGGGCGCCGACGCGGTGTTCGCCCCCGCGGTCGACGAGGTCTACCCGGGCGGCGACCCGCAGGTGCGGATCACCGCCGGCCCGATGGGCGAGCGCCTCGAAGGCGCCACCCGCCCCGGGCACTTCGACGGGATGCTGACCGTCGTCGCCAAGCTGCTCCACCTCACCCGCCCCGACCTGGCGCTCTTCGGCCAGAAGGACGCGCAGCAACTGGCGCTGATCCGGCGGATGGTGACCGACCTGAACTTCCCCGTCGAGGTGGTCGGCGTACCGACCGTCCGCGAGGAGGACGGGCTCGCGCTGTCGTCCCGCAACCGCTACCTCTCGGCCGCCGAGCGGGGCACCGCCCTGGCCCTGTCGCGCGCCCTGTTCGCCGGCCGCGACCGGCTCGCCGCGCAGGCCGCGCTGCGCGCCCGCGCCGAGGCCTCACCGGCCAGCGACGAGCGGGCCACCGCTCTGGCCCGCCTCGGCGAGATCCGCGCCTCCGCCGACGCGCACGCGGTCTCGGCGGCCGTCTCCGCGGCCGGCTCCGGGCTGCCGGACGCCGTACGGGCCGCCGCGCTGCACGTCCTGGACGAGGCGGGCCGCCACGAGCCGCCGCTCGTGCTGGACTACCTGGCGCTGGTGGACCCGTTGGACTTCACCGAGACCGGTCAGGACTTCACCGGGCAGGCCGTGCTGGCCGTCGCCGCGAAGGTGGGCGCGACCCGGCTGATCGACAACATCCCATTGGAATTCGGAGCACACTCGTGAGCACCCCAGGCAGAGGCATCCCGTCGGGCGGGGCAGGCGCAGGCACCGGCATACGGCTGCACGCACCGGCCCCCGGCTGGTCCCTCGACGCCGATGTCGTGGTCGTCGGTTCCGGCGTGGCGGGCCTGACCGCCGCGCTGCGCTGCGCCGCCGGGGGCCGCCGTACCGTCGTGGTCACCAAGGCCCGGCTCGACGACGGCTCCACCCGCTGGGCCCAGGGCGGTATCGCCGCGGCCCTCGGCGAGGGCGACACCCCCGAGCAGCACCTCGACGACACGCTGGTCGCCGGTGCGGGCCTGTGCGACGAGGAGGCCGTCCGGCTGCTCGTCACCGAGGGTCCCGACGCGGTACGGCGGCTGATGGCCACCGGCGCGGTCTTCGACACCTCCACGGAGACCGGCGAGATAGAACTGACCCGCGAGGGCGGGCACCACCGCCGCCGGATCGCGCACGCGGGCGGCGACGCCACCGGCGCCGAGATCTCGCGGGCGCTCGTCGAGGCCGTGCAGGCCGCGGGCATCGAGACCGTGGAGAACGCCCTCGTCCTGGACCTGCTGCAGGACGCGCAGGGCCGTACGGCCGGTGTCACCCTGCACGTCATGGGCGAGGGCCAGCACGACGGGGTCGGCGCCGTGCACGCGCCCGCCGTGATCCTCGCGACCGGCGGCATGGGCCAGGTCTTCTCCGCGACCACCAACCCGTCGGTGTCCACCGGTGACGGCGTGGCGCTCGCGCTGCGGGCCGGCGCCGAGGTCTCCGACCTCGAATTCGTGCAGTTCCACCCGACGGTGCTCTTCCTCGGCCCGGATGCCGAGGGCCAGCAGCCGCTGGTGTCCGAGGCGGTCCGGGGCGAGGGCGCGTACCTCGTGGACGCGGACGGCGTGCGCTTCATGCAGGGGCAGCACGAGCTCGCCGAGCTGGCGCCCCGCGACATCGTCGCCAAGGGCATCATGCGCCGCATGCAGGAGCAGGGCGCGCAGCACATGTACCTCGACGCCCGGCACTTCGGCGCGCGGATGTGGGAGCAGCGCTTCCCGACCATCCTGGCCGCCTGCCGCTCCCACGGCATCGACCCGGTGACCGAGCCGATCCCGGTGGCGCCCGCCGCGCACTACGCGTCCGGCGGCGTCCGGACCGACCTGCACGGGCGGACCACGGTCCCCGGCCTGTACGCCTGCGGCGAGGTCGCCTGCACCGGTGTGCACGGCGCGAACCGGCTGGCGTCCAACTCCCTGCTGGAGGGGCTGGTCTTCGCCGAGCGGATCGCCGAGGACATCGTCGCCGAGCGGGCCGCCGGCCGCGGCCCGGGGATACCGGTCCCGGCGACCGGCCCGCTGCAGCCCGGCGGTGCCCGGTACGAGGTCCAGCGGATCATGACGGAGGGCGCGGGCGTGCTCCGCTCCGCCGATTCGCTCGCCGCCGCGGCCGAGGCCCTGGAAGCGCTGTACGCCACCGCCCTGAACGACCTCGAGGCGCACGGCAAGACCGCCGAGCCGGGCGTGGACACCTGGGAGGCCACGAACCTGCTGTGCGTGGCGCGGGTCCTGGTCGCCGCGGCGCAGCGGCGGGTGGAGACCCGTGGCTGCCACTGGCGTGAGGACCACCCCGAGCGGGACGATGCCCACTGGCGCCGCCATCTCGTCGTCCGGCTCTCGGCGACCGAGAAGCGCGCCCTGGTCGTCGTACCCACCGACTCCGCGGACTTCCCGTCCGTGCACCCCCTGAGCAACCCGAGCCTGGAGCAGTGACCGTGAGCACCCCCGAACTTCCCCTGATCGACCAGAACGACGGCGGCTGCGGCGACGACTGCGCCTGCGGCGACGGCGAGGAGAGCGGCCTGGACCCGGCGCTGGCGCAGCTGCTGGCCGACGCCGGCCTGGACCCGATCGAGGTCGAGGACATCGCGCACATGGCGCTGTCGGAGGACCTGGACGGCGGTGTGGACGTGACGACCGTCGCGACCGTGCCGGAGGAGGCCGAGGCCGTCGCCGACTTCGTCGCGCGCGAGGACGGTGTCGTGGCCGGTCTGCGGATCGCCGAGGCCGTGTTCTCCGTGGTGTGCACGGAGGCCTTCGAGGTGGAGCGGCACGCGGAGGACGGCGACACCGTCACGGCCGGTCAGCTGCTGCTGTCCGTGCGCTCGCGCACCCGTGACCTGCTCACGGCGGAGCGCAGCGCGCTGAACATCATGTGCCGGCTGTCGGGGATCGCGACGGCCACCCGTCGCTGGGCCGACGTGCTGGAGGGCACCTCGGCCAAGGTCCGCGACACCCGCAAGACGACGCCGGGGCTGCGTTCGCTGGAGAAGTACGCGGTGCGCTGCGGCGGCGGCGTCAACCACCGGATGTCGCTCTCGGACGCGGCGCTGGTCAAGGACAACCACGTGGTGGCGGCGGGCGGTGTCGCGCAGGCCTTCAAGGCCGTGCGCGAGGCCTTCCCGGAGGTCCCCATCGAGGTCGAGGTCGACACGCTGGAGCAGATCGGCGAGGTCCTGGAGGCCGGCGCCGACCTGATCCTGCTGGACAACTTCACGGTCGAGCAGACCACGCAGGCCGTGGCCCTGGTGGCCGGCCGTGCGGTGCTGGAGTCCTCGGGCCGGCTCACCCTGGACACCGCCCGGGCGTACGCGGAGACGGGCGTGGACTACCTGGCGGTCGGCGCGCTGACCCACTCCTCGCCGATCCTGGACATCGGACTCGATCTGCGCGAGGCGGTGTAACCCGTGCTCCTCACCATCGACGTGGGCAACACCCACACGGTCCTGGGCCTGTTCGACGGTGACGAGATCGTCGAGCACTGGCGCATCTCGACCGACCCGCAGCGCACGGCCGACGAGATGGCCGTGCTCATGCAGGGGCTGATGGGCATGCACCCGATGCTCGGCAGCGAGCTCGGCGACGGGATCCACGGCATCGCGATCTGCTCGGCGGTGCCGTCGGTCCTGCACGAGCTCCGCGAGGTGACCCGCCGCTACTACGGCGACGTGCCCGCGGTGATCGTGGAGCCGGGCACCAAGACGGGCGTGCCGATCCTCATGGACAACCCGAAGGAGGTCGGCGCGGACCGCATCGTGAACGCGGTCGCGGTGGTCGAGCTCTACGGGGGCCCGGCGATCGTGGTCGACCTCGGTACGGCGACCACCTTCGACGCGGTGTCCGCGAAGGGCGAGTACGTGGGCGGGGTGATCTCCCCGGGCATCGAGATCTCGATGGACGCGCTCGGCGTACGGGGTGCCCAGCTGCGGAAGATCGAGCTGGCGCGGCCGCGCAACGTGATCGGGAAGTCCACGGTCGAGGCGATGCAGTCGGGCGTGGTCTACGGCTTCGCCGGGCAGGTCGACGGGGTCGTGACGCGGATGGCGAAGGAGCTGGCCGGGCCGCACGGGAACCCGGACGACGTGCGGGTCATCGCGACGGGCGGGCTGGCTCCGATGGTGCTGGGCGAGTCCTCGGTGATCGACGACCACGAGCCGTGGCTGACGCTCATCGGGCTGCGGCTGGTGTACCAGCGCAACGCGCCCAGTTTCGAGTAGCGGGGGCGTCGGGGTCCCGGGCCGCTTCGGCCCGGGGCCCTCGCCGGATCAGCACGCCCGCGGGCGGACCAGTATCCGGCGCAGGGCGGCACGCCAGGGGTGGCGGGCCGGTCTGCCGTCCATGACGGCTCTGGCCTGCGCGTACGTGCGGAGCGAGCGGACCACGGCGACGTCGTCGCGGCCGGGCGGCGGGGGCATCGGGGCGCCCTGCTGGGAGGCCCGGTAGGTGTCGATCATGTACTGCTCGATGGCGGTCATGACTCAAGCCTCACCCCGTCGGCGGCATCCCGCACGACAGTTGACGTTCCCCGTCAATCGACGGCCCGACAAGGCCCCCGGCACCGCGGATGATCACTCGTCCGGCGGCCGCGCCGGGCCGCCCGCGGCCACCCGTACGGCGGGGTCGCGAGACCCACCTCGGCGTCCCCGTGGTGCGCGGAACGACAGAATGGCCCGATGAGCGTCACCATCGACATCGCAGGCCTGCCCACCGAGCGGATCACGTTCGCGCCCTCCCCGCTCGCCGAGCTCTGCATGGCCCTGCACGCGCTCTCCCAGCCCGCGCACCACCCCGGGCTGAACTCCTGGACCACCGCCACCGCCGCCTCGCTCGATCCGTGTCTCGCGGACCGGCTGCTGGAGGCCGACTTCATGTGGCGCAGCTCCTTCTCCGACATCTTCATGCCGTTCGCCGGGCTGCCCGGCGGGACCGGGCAGCCCGCCGCGACGCTGGCCGAGGCGCTGGACGTGCTGGACCGGCTGGACGACGAGCGGTTCGTGCGGGCCGCCCTGGAGCAGTGCTGGCTGGCGCTCTACAACGAGGGCGGACCGTCCTCCTCGCCGCTGGCGAACCCGGCGGCGCGGGCCAAGGCGCTGGAGACGGCCGCCGCCCGCGGCCCGCGCCAGCTGGACTTCTCCGTCCGGCTGCTCGACGACACGGCCTCCGTCCGGGTGTGGATGCGGCGCCTCCTGGAGGACTGCGACGAGGCGTTCTTCGCCGAGACGTGGAAGCGCGTCGAACCGGGGCAGAGCGCCGACGCCCGGCACAAGACGGAGGTGCTGCGCCGCAAGGGGCTGCCGACCGTGCTCAAGGAGGTCTCGGCGGCGCTGAGCGTCGACGCGGCCGGCACCACCATCACCGCCGACAAGATGGTCAACGGATCGACGACCGCGACCGATCCGCGAATAGGCGCCGGCCTGGTCTTCGTACCGACCAACTTCGGCTGGCCGCATCTGCTGGTGCTGCACGCGCCGGGCTGGCGGCCGGTGGTCCACTATCCGCTCGGCTCCCCCGAACTGACCTCCGAGCCCGGCTCGGTGGAGCTGCTCCAGCGGCGGATGGAGGCGCTGGCGCATCCGATGCGGATGATGCTGTGCCGGAGTCTGGCGCGGGCCCCGTTCACGACGAGCGAGCTGGCGACCGTGTACGGGATCACCGCGCCGGAGGTGTCGCGGCACCTGGCCGTCCTGAAGAAGGCCGGCCTGATGCACACGCGGCGTCAGGGACGGTACGCCCAGCACCAGTTGGATCTACCGGCGGTCGCGCGCATCGGATCGGACTTCATCGAGGGCATCCTTCGCTAGGTCGAACCACCGCGCCGTTGGCTTGATTTGGGCGGCCCAGATTCACCGATATACGGAATTCATAAACCGGAATCAGCGAAAACTCTGGCCATGGTGGCCACTTGCTGTCTAACGTGCGTCCACCGATCCCCCACGTAACGCGCACCACATCTGCTCACGCGCACCGCCACGCTCCACCTTGCTGTGCCCTGCTCCGCCCTGCCCTGCTCGCCTTTGCCGTGGAAGGACCTTCATGCCCTCACGCCGTATAGCCGCAGCAACCGCCGCCCTGGCAGCCGCAGCCCTCGTCTCGCCGCTGCTGCTGGCCGGACCGGCCGGAGCCACCGGCAGCCCGCAGAGCGACGCCGCCCGCGGTGACGCGCTCGCCAGGAAGCTGGTCAAGGACGCGACCGGCAAGGGCGCCTACAACCACCTCAAGGTGCTCCAGTCGCTCGCCGACTACAACAACGGCAACCGCGCGGCCGGATCCAAGGGCCACGAACAGTCGGCCAAGTACATCGAGGCGGTGATGAAGGCGGCCGGGTACACGGTCACCCGCAACGAGTTCGACTTCGTCTACGTCGAGACGATCGAGGAGAAGCTGACCGTGGGCGGCGCGAACGAGCGCGACGTCCCGATCCACCTGATGACCTACACGGCGAACTCCCCGGAGGGCGGTGTGACGGCCCAGGTCGCCGTGGCCCCGGTCGACGCGGACGGGACGAACGGCTGCGAGCCGGGCGACTTCGCCTCCGGCACCTTCACCGGGAAGATCGCCCTGATCAAGCGCGGCGGCTGCACCTTCGCGGTGAAGCAGCAGAACGCGGCGAACGCAGGCGCGCTCGGCGCGGTCATCTTCAACAACACCGCGGGCGCCCTGAACGGCACCCTCGGCGACCCGACCCTCGGCAAGATCCCGACGGGTGGCATCACCCAGGAGGACGGTGAGAAGCTGACCGCCGAGGCCGCCGCCGGCCCCGTCGAGCTCACCCTCGACATCCGTGAGCTGCGCGAGAACCGCAAGACCTTCAACGTCATCGCCGAGACCAAGGGCGGCGACGAGAACAACACCGTCTTCCTCGGCTCACACCTCGACTCGGTCGCGGCCGGCCCGGGCATCAACGACAACGGCTCCGGCTCGGCGGGCATCCTCCAGGTCGCCCAGCGGCTCGCGAGCGAGCAGAAGAAGGTCAAGAACAAGGTCAAGTTCGCGTGGTGGTCGGCGGAGGAGTTCGGTCTGCTCGGCTCCGAGGCGTACGTCGCCGGACTGACGGACGCGCAGAAGAAGCAGATCAAGCTCTATCTGAACTTCGACATGATCGCCTCGCCGAACGCCGCCTACTTCGTCTACGACGGCGACGACTCGGACGCGACCGGCGCGGGCCCCGGCCCGGCGGGCTCCGCCCAGCTGGAGAAGGGGATCAACGACTTCCTCGACTCCAAGAAGATCCCGCACGAGGGCACCGACTTCTCGGGCCGCTCGGACTACGGCCCCTTCATCGAGGTCGGCATCCCCTCCGGCGGCACCTTCACCGGCGCCGAGGGCATCAAGACCCCGGAGCAGGCCGCGAAGTTCGGTGGCCAGGCGGGCGTCGCCTACGACGTGAACTACCACGGCAAGGGTGACGACATCACCAACATCGACCAGAAGGCGCTCGACATCAACGTCGACGTCATCGCGGACGCGGTCGGCCACTACGCGCACGACCTGGCCCCGCTGTCGAAGCCGGTCGTCTCGCAGCCCACGGGCGGCTCGGGCAGCGGCGGCGGCCTCCACCAGGGCCACGACGAGGTCACCCGGTAGCCGGTGAGCAGCTGAGCAACTGAGCAACAGGGCCGGGATCCCGCCACGGGATCCCGGCCCTTCGCGCTGTTCGGCGGGTCAGTGCGCCGGTCGGTGCGCCGACGAACCGCCCGGCCAGGCCGGGGCCGGGACTCCGACCGGCTGGACCAGCCAGCCGAAGGCTCCCAGCCCGGCGCGGTCCGTGAGCTCCGCCGCCTCGCCGGCCGCGGACAGGGCCCGTACGTAGGCCACCGGGTCCGTCGACGCCAGGGCCAGCGGGGGCCGGGCGCCCGAGACGCCGAGCGCCGCCAGGGCCTCGCGCTGGGTCAGCAGGAGCGACCCCGGTCCCGCGCAGGAGTCCAGGGCCACGTGGGCGGTGACGTCGCAGGAGCCGTCCGGGACCGGCGGGACCTCCCGGCCGCCGCGGAATCCCGTCAGGGTGCCGTACGGGGGCCGCGCGCCCCGGGTGTGGGCGTAGTCCACCGCCACCGCCAGGCCGCGTTCCAGGGTGCCGGTGGCGGCCGCCCAGGCCTCGTCGCGGGCCCGGCCGATCTCGGCGCGGCCGCCGCCGGGCCACCACCGCTCCAGCCAGGCCCGGTCCGCGCCGTCCAGCGGGTCGCCCACGCGCTCCGTACCGTCCGGGGCGACCAGCACGTAGTGCCCGTCCTCGGCGATCTCCAACGGCACGTTGTCCAGCCATTCGTTGGCGAACAGCAGCCCCGTCGTCCCTTCGGGCGGGGCCGCGACCCAGCGGATCCGCGGGTCGAGCCCGGCCGGCCGCTCCGCCCGTTCCACGGCGTACGGACGCACCCGCGCGGCCGTCCCCGGCTCCAGGGCGGCGAGCACCCCGGACAGCAGCTCCCCCCGCCCGGCTCCGACGTCGACCAGGTCCAGCTCCGCCGGGTGCCCGAGCTCGGCGTCCAGCCACTCCAGCAGCCGGGCCACGGCCGCGGCGTACAGCGCGGAGGCGTGCACGGAGGTACGGAAGTGTCCGGCGGGTCCCGGCCCGCCGGGGCGCACGTAGAAGCCGTCGGGCCCGTACAGCGCGGCCTCCATCGCATCGCGCCACCGGACCGCGGTCACGCCTTCACCCTGAGAGCTCACCGGACAAAGGTTATGCATCCGTCCACCTAGGGGAGTACGCGCCGGGCGTCAGGTTCGCACCTCTGGTTGACTCCAGCACCTATCTGCGTTCCCTACTCTGGGTTACGTGCAGCGCCTCTACGACTTCCTCCGCAGACACCCGACGGGCGTCGACAGCTTCTGGGCTGTCCTCCTCTTCGGGATCGGGATGCTGCAGGTCGCCGACGACAGTTCCAGCAGCACCACCGCCCGGATGCTCGCCGTCCCCGTAGTGGTGGCGATGAGCATCGTGGTGGCCCTGCGCCGCAAGTGGACCCGGGCGATGTTCTGGCTGGCCGCCGCCACCGGCGTCTACCAGCTGATCACCCACACCGACGCGAACCCCGCCGACGTCGCGATGCTGATCATCCTGTACACGGTCGCCGCCTCCTCCGAGATCTCGCGCCGGATGTCCCGTACCGCGTTCGCCATCGGATTCATCGCCTCCCCCGTGTACGCCGTGCGCTTCGCGGTCGACCAGGGCAACCTCCGCGACAACGCCCTCTCCGTCCTCTTCGCGATCGTCCCGTTCGCCCTCGCCTGGGTGCTCGGCGACTCCCTGCGCACCCGCCGGGCCTACTACGCCCAGCTCGTCGAGCGGAACCAGCGCCTGGAGAACCAGCGCGAGGCCCAGGCCAAGGTGGCCGTGGCCGCCGAGCGCGCCCGGATCGCCCGCGAGCTGCACGACGTCGTCGCGCACAACGTCTCGGTGATGGTGGTCCAGGCGGACGGCGCCGCGTACGTCATGGACGCGGCTCCCGAACAGGCCAAGGAAGCCCTCCAGACCATCTCCGGCACCGGGCGCCAGGCGCTGGCCGAGATGCGGCGACTGCTGGGCGTCCTGCGCACCGGCGAACCCCAGGAGTCCGAGGACTACGTGCCGCAGCCCGACGTCGAGCAGATCGAGGTCCTGGTCGAGCAGGTACGGGCGGCCGGGCTCGTGGTGGACTTCGAGGTGGAGGGCGCGCCGCGCCCGCTGCCCACCGGGGTCGAGCTGACGGCGTACCGGATCGTGCAGGAGGCGCTGACCAACACCCGCAAGCACGGCGGCCCCGACGCCAAGGCCAGCGTCCGGCTGGTCTACTTCGACGACGGGCTCGGCCTGCTGGTCGAGGACGACGGCCGTGGCGCGGCCCACGAGTTGTACGAGGACGGCGGCGCGGACGGCGCCGGGCACGGGCTGATCGGCATGCGCGAACGGATCGGTATGGTCGGCGGAACCCTGGACGCGGGGCCTCGGCCCGGTGGCGGATTCCGGATCAGCGCACTGCTTCCCCTGAAGAAGAGATGACGAGGACGAGGTAACTGATGTCCATCCGCGTGATGCTGGTCGACGACCAGGTGCTGCTGCGCACCGGTTTCCGTATGGTGCTCGCCGCCCAGCCCGACATGGAGGTCGTCGCCGAGGCGGGCGACGGCCTGGAGGCGTTGGAGGTGCTGCGGGCCACGAAGGTGGACGTGGTGCTGATGGACGTCCGCATGCCCAAGCTGGACGGGGTGGAGGCGACGCGGCGGATCTGCGAGCCGGAGGAACACCCGAAGGTGATCATCCTGACCACCTTCGACCTGGACGAGTACGCCTTCTCGGGCCTGAAGGCGGGCGCGAGCGGGTTCATGCTGAAGGACGTCCCGCCGGGCGAGCTGCTCGCGGCCATCCGCTCGGTGCACAGCGGGGACGCGGTGGTGGCCCCGTCCACGACGCGGCGTCTGCTGGACCGGTTCGCGCCGATGCTGCCGACGACCACGCAGGAGCCGCAGAACAAGGAGATCGAGCGGCTGACGGAGCGCGAGCGCGAGGTCATGCTGCTGGTGGCGCAGGGTCTGTCGAACGGTGAGATCGCGGCCCGGCTGGTCCTGTCGGAGGCGACGGTGAAGACCCATGTGGGCCGGATCCTGACCAAGCTGGGGCTGCGCGACCGGGTCCAGGTCGTGGTCCTGGCGTACGAGACGGGCCTGGTCCGCGCGGGCGGCGGAGCCGGCTAGGCCGGGCGGCGCGGGGGGCTGTCAGCCGTCCCGCTCCCCGCCGTCGTCGAACCGCGTCTCCAGCGCGTCGCTGTATCCGTTCAGGGGGTCGTCGGTCTCCAGGACGGCGAAGCGGCATTTGCTGTCGCCGAGCGACAGCAGGGAGGTGCGCTCGGCGCGCAGTCCGCTGACCGCGGGGTCGATCGCCTTCATGAAGTTCACGTCGAACGCGCACATCACCGTCGTGACGGGCGTGGCGTCGTGGCGGGCGAAGAAGTCGCGCCAGAAGCAGCGCCTGACATTCATCTCGAAGAGCCCCGGCTCCGGCCGTCGGAAATCGAACTCGAAGTGGGCGGGGTAGAGCTTCACCATCACGCGGCAGGTCTTCTCGATCTTGTCGAGCGCGTGGTCCCTCTCGTTGAGGGTCGAGAAGGCCATGTCGTAGGGGCGCCTCAGCACCGGGCTCATCGCGTGCTGGAGGTAGCGGATCGTACGCCCGCGGTCCCCGTCGAAGAGGGGGAGCAGCGCCTCGTAGGCGGCGAGCACCACCGCACCGATCAGCAGCGCGCCCTTCGACGGTCCGTCGGTGGCCATGTCCTCGTCCGCGTCGGCGATCTCCTTCGCCCGTGCGCGGATCGCGTCGATCAGATCGTCCTCGCGATCGGGCGCCACATGGTGGAGGTGCTTGCGGACCTCGCCCAGGAACTTGCGGGGCATCACGCGACCCATCAACCAGTGGGCCTCTGCTCCGACTGCCTTGTCGATGGCGTTCACGACGTCACCCCGCGTGCTGATCGCGACCGGAGACGGTCCGAGGTGCGCGACCTCGGTGGGGGGCCTGGGCCCGCTTCCTCATCCCCGATTTTTGCGAGAAAAGCCTACTGCCGGGCCCCTCCGGTCGCCACCCGGCGCCGTACCGGGGCGACGGCCTCATGCCTCGGGCGCCCCCGCTCGGTGGGAGCAGGGGCGGCGCGCCGGTTCAGGCGTCGGGGTCCGGCGCCGTCATCCAGCGGTCCGGTCGGGCCGAGGCCCGGGAGGTGCGGGAGCGGGCGGCCTGGGCGTGCAGCAGGGCCGCGGCCTCCGGCTCCGGGCGGAGTCGGGCCGTGACCGTGCAGTTCGCGCCGGTGTCCACGTGGACGTCGGCGACCCCGCGGGCGCGGGCCCACGGGCCCTGCGTGAAGCGGACGCTCTGCACCTTGGCGTGCGGGACGACGTCCGTACGCCGGCACAGGCGGCCGTGCCGGGCGGCGAACACCTCCGGGGAGAGCGCCAGCGCGTAGCCCTTCCACCACACCGGCACCACCCAGCGGGACCCGGTCCGCGGGGAGCCCGAGAAGGACAGGGCCGCCAGGTCCACACCGGGCAGCACCCGGGCGATGACGGCGGTGGCGGCGTCCCGCGAGGCGACCGGGACCAGGACGGTGTTGTTCGAGCCGGCGACCTTCAGCTCCACCCGGACCAGGCCGCGCCTGCGCCACAGCAGCGGCTCCACGATCCGTACGTTCTGCACGCGGCCCGGCGGCACGGTCTCGTGGGCCCGGTCCAGCAGTCCGTGGTCCAGGCGCAGTCCGTCGGGGGATTCGGCGACCCGCCAGTCGTACTCGGTGAGGAACCGGCCCGCGGTGCCCGCCCAGACGGCGCCGAGCATCGGGAGCACGGCGACGAGGGCGGCCCAGGGGCTGGAGCTGACCCACCACACGACGACCGGCACGGTCAGCCCGGGGACCAGCAGGGCCCAGACGCCGAGATTGAGCAGCAGCGACACGACGATCTCGCGCGGGGTCACGCGCAGCAGTTCGCGTTCGGGGGCCTCGCCCAGGCTCACGGCCTCCTCGGGGGCGAAGCCGGCCGCGCGGGCCAGGAGCTCGGCGCGCAGGGCGACGGCCTCCTTCTCGCCGAGGAAGGCCAGCTGGTCCTTGTCCTCGGCGCCGATGACGTCGAGCCGCAGGCTCGCGACGCCGGTCAGCCGGGCCAGGAGGGGGCGGGTGACGTCCACGGCCTGGAGCCGGTCGAGGCGGATGTGCGCGGTGCGCCGGAAGAAGAGCCCGCTGCGGATGCGCAGTTCGGTGTCGGTGACGGCGTAGTGGGTGAACCACCAGCTGAGGAATCCGTAGGTGCCGAAGACCATGATCAGGCCGGCCACCGAGGCCACCCGCAGGAGGGCGGGCAGGTCGGCCACCCATCTCCCGGCCTGGTCGCCCTGGTGGGCGAGCACGCCGACGGTCGCGGCGATCGGCACCCAGGCGCGGCGCAGCGGGGTGAAGGGGTGCAGCCGGCGCTCCACCGGGCCGCCTGCGGCGAGCTCGGCGGGGGGTTCCCCGGGTACGGGCTCGGGCGCGTGAGCGGCGGAGGCTTCGCCGGCGCCGGGCTTCGCCCGCACGGGGTCGTCCGCCGCCGACGGCTCGGGCGCGGTCTGCGCGTCGTGTGCCTCGGGGCGGGGGTCCGAGCCCTGCGGACCGGGGCTCACAGGCCCGCCGACCTTGCCTCGCCGAGGGCGGTGAGCCGGTCGCGCAGCCGTTCCGCCTCGGCCGGCGCCAGCCCGGGGATCTTGGCGTCGCTGGCCGCCGCGGCCGTGTGCAGCTGTACGGAGGCCAGGCCGAAGCGGCGCTCCAGCGGGCCGGAGGTGACCTCGACCAGTTGCATCCGCCCGTACGGCACCACGGTCTCCTCCCGCCACAGCACGCCCCGGCTGATCAGCAGGTCGTCCGCGCGTTCGGCGTAGCGCCAGGACCGCCAGTTCCGACCGAGGAGGACCCAGCCCCAGGCCAGGACCACGAGCCAGATCGCCCCGAGGGCCGCCCATGCCGGGCCGAGCGTGAGCCCCGGTACGACGGCGGTCACGACGGCGAGCGACAGCGTCCATATCAGCAGCAGCGTCCGCCGCAGTGTGAGCAGCCCACCGGGCAGCCCGACCCACGCGGGGCCGTCCGTCTCACCCATTGTCCCCGTTTCCATGCGCCCACCCTAGGGCTGAGACAATGCCCGCATGACGGAGACCACGGTCGGTATCGGCGGAGCGGCGGAGAGCACCGACATGGTGCTCAACATCGGCCCCCAGCACCCTTCCACGCACGGCGTGCTGCGCCTGCGCCTCGTCCTGGACGGCGAGCGGATCGTCAGTGCCGAACCGGTGGTCGGCTACATGCACCGCGGTGCGGAGAAGCTCTTCGAGGCCCGCGACTACCGGCAGATCGTGATGCTCGCGAACCGCCACGACTGGCTGTCCGCGTTCTCGAACGAGCTGGGCGTGGTCATGGCCGTCGAGCGGATGCTCGGCATGGAGGTCCCCGAGCGGGCCGTGTGGATGCGCACCCTGCTGGCCGAGCTGAACCGGGTGCTGAACCACCTGATGTTCCTCGGCTCGTACCCCCTCGAACTGGGTGGCATCACCCCGATCTTCCACGCGTTCCGCGAGCGCGAGGAGCTCCAGGCCGTGATGGAGGAGATCTCCGGCGGCCGGATGCACTACATGTTCAACCGGGTCGGCGGCCTCAAGGAGGACCTCCCGGCCGGCTGGCTCGGCCGGGCCCGTGCGGCGATCGCCGACGTCCGGACCCGGATGGACGTCTACGACAAGCTGGTCCACGGGAACGAGATCTTCCGCGCCCGTACGCGCGGGGTCGGCGTGCTGTCCGCCGAGGCGGTGCACGCGTACGGGGTCTCCGGCCCGATCGCCCGGGCCTCCGGCGTCGACTTCGACCTGCGGCGCGACGAGCCGTACCTGTCCTACGGCGAGCTCCAGGACGTCCTGAAGGTGGTCACCCGCACCGAGGGCGACTGCCTGGCCCGCTTCGAGTGCCTGCTGGACCAGACCCACAACGCGCTCGACCTGGCCGTGGCCTGCCTGGACCGGATGGACGACCTCCCGCCGGGGCCGATCAACCAGCGCCTGCCCAAGGTCCTGAAGGCGCCGGAGGGGCACACGTACGCGTGGACGGAGAACCCGCTCGGCATCAACGGCTACTACCTCGTCTCCAAGGGCGAGAAGACCCCGTACCGGTTGAAGCTGCGCAGCGCCTCGTACAACAACATCCAGGCGCTGGCGGTGCTGCTGCCGGGGCAGTTGGTCGCCGACATGGTGGCGATCCTGGGCTCGCTCTTCTTCGTGGTCGGCGACATCGACAAGTAGCCCCGGGCCCCGCGCCGTGAGATGTCCGACCTAATGTAGGTTCATGATCATCTCTGGCACATTTGCCGCGTACCTGGGGCGGATCGGCATCACCGAGCCCGGATCCCCCTCCGTCGAAGGGCTGTTCGCGCTCACGCGGGCCCACCTGGAGCGGATCCCGTTCGAGAACACCGAGATCCAGCTGGGCCGGCCGCCGGGCATCGACCCCGAGCTGTCCGTGCGCCGCATCGGCGCCGGGCGCGGCGGCTACTGCTTCCACCTCAACGGCGCCTTCGCGGCGCTGCTGGAGCACCTCGGGTACGACGTGACCCGCCACGTCGGGGGCATGTGCGCGGACGCGGACTCCCGGGAGGTGAGCGGCGACCACCTCACCCTGACGGTACGGATCGACGGGGAGGCCTACTTCGTGGACGTCGGCCTGGGCGACGGCCCGCCCGAGCCGCTGCCCCTGCGCGAAGGCCGCTACGAGCGCGGCTTCCGGTACGGCCTGCGGCCGCTCGGGAGCGCGGACGGGCCCGACACGGGCTGGACCTTCCTCAACGAGGACTCGCCCTTCCCGGCGATGAACTTCCGCTCGGCCCCCGCCACCATGGCCGACTTCGAGGCGGAGCACCTGCGGTTGTCCACCGCCGAGGACTCCCCCTTCCTGCAGTCCTTCTTCATGCTGCGGCGCGACGCCGGGGTCATGAACCGCCTGCACGGCAGGATCCTGCTGACCCTCGACCCGCGGGGCGGGCGCGGCAAGCGGGACCTGGCCTCCTCGGAGGAGCTCTTCGAGGTCATGACCACGGTCTTCGGGCGGGAGCTCGACGACCTGACGTCCGCGGACCGGGCCGCGCTGTGGGACCGGGTGCAGCGGGCGCACGAGGCCTGGCTCGCCGCTCAGCCGAGCTGATGTCGGTGCGGCAGGGCACACTGGGCGGCATGTCCCATTCTCCCCGCCGGGCCTGCCCCTCCTGCGGCCGCGACTGCGCCGTCACCGCCGGACGGATCGCCCGCCACGATCCGCCGTCCGGACGGGAGCGCGGTGACCTGGTGTCCTGCCCCGGATCCCGGGCCCGGGTGGTGCTCGGCGCCTCCGCGCCGACCCTGGACGGCTTCGTCCTGTCCGAACACCCCGGGCAAATCCCGCTGTTCTGATGACACCTGCCGGGCGGGGGTTAACCCCCTCGACCGCCGGGTGCCGCCCGGATGTCGAGCCGCCGCGGGCGTCCGTAGCGTTCCCGACATGACGATCACGCAGCACAGCAAGCAGCGGCGCCGGCAGTGGCTGCGGCGCGGCGCCGCGACGGTGGCCCTCGCCGCCGTACTGGGTGGGATCGCCGCCCCGGCGGCGTCGGCCGCGCCCGCCGCACAGGCCGCAACGGCCGCCCCCGCCCGGGGCGAACTGCTCTCCGTCGTCCCGCTGGACACCCTCGACCGCGAGCAGGTCATCGCCGAACTCGCCACCCTGGGCATCGACCCCGCGACCGTCCGGTACGGCGTGCGCGCCTACCGGCTGACCTACGCCACCGTGGACCCCCAGGGCCGGCCCACCACCGCCACCGGGTTGCTCGTCCTGCCGCGCGGTGGCCCGCACCGCCTCGACCTGGTCTCCGACACCCACGGCACGGTCGCCACCCGCGACGACGCCCCGTCCGGTGGCGCCGGCTCCAACCGCCTCACCCCGTACCTGCACGCGTCCGCCGGCCGGGCCGTCGCCGCCCCCGACTACCTGGGCCTGGGCGGCGGCCCGGGCAGCCACCCGTACATGGACACCCGGTCCTCGGTCACGGCCTCCGTCGACATGCTGAAGGCCGCCCGCACCGCCGCCGACCGGCTGGGGCGCCCGGTCAGCAGGGACGTGTACGCCACCGGCTTCTCCCAGGGCGGCCAGGTGGCGATGGCCCTGGGCCGCGAACTCTCCCGCGGGCGGGACGGCCTGCGGCTGCGTGCGCTGGCCCCGATGGCCGGGCCGCACGACCTGCTCGGCACCGAGTTCCCCGGGCTCACCGACGGCCGGGTCGATCCGCGCGTCGGCGTCTTCTACCTCTCGTACTTCCTCACGGCCCAGAACCGGCTCCACCCGCTCTACAAGGATCCCGCCGAGGTGTTCCGCGCGCCCTACGCACAGGCTGTGGAAGGCCTGTTCGACGGGAGCCACCCGGTGCAGGACATCGTGGCCGCGCTCCCGGCGACGCCGCGGGAGCTGCTGACCCCGCAGTGGGCCGAGAACATCCGGAGCCCGCACGGCGCCCTGCTGGAGGCCGTCCGGGCCAACGACGGGGTCTGCGACTGGAAGCCCGCCGCGCCTGTACGCCTCTACGCGGGCGCGGGCGACACCGACGTCCCGATCGCCAACTCCCGCGCCTGCGCCGCCGATCTGGCCCGCCACGGGGTCCGGGCGAAGGTCGTGGACCAGGGCCCGGACGCCGACCACACGGCCACCGCGGTCCGCTCGGCACCACAGGTGGTCCGCTGGTTCGACGCGATCCGCCAGGGCCGGACCGACTAGGCGGTCTCCTCCCGCCTAGGGCCTGGTGGCGGGCCGGCACCTCGCCCGGCTGGTGGCCTCGTACGGGGACCGACCCCCGGCAGGCTAGGAGATGGCGGTGCGGAGCCGGACCACGTCGATCGGCTCGGTCTCGTCGTGGGCCGTCAGGTCGATGACCTGGCCCACCGCGCGGGTCTCGTCGGTCGCCGGCTTGAACTCCGGCTCGACCACGGCCCGGGCCGACTCGGCCTTGTGCACCGCGAGGGCTTCCGCGCCGACCACGTCGGCCAGGTCCTCGTTCTGCACCGCCTCGATCACCGCGCGGGCCTGCGCCGCGTTCTTGGTGCCGAAGAAGTCGAAGCCGCCCTCGATCCGTGAGGCCGTACGCCGCTGGGCCGCGTACGGGGCCACCGCGGCCGCCGGGCGACGCGCGGGGAGCGAGGAGGCGGGAGCCTGGCCACGCCCCGGGCCCGGACCGGGATCGGGCTCCGGGGCCGACGGCCCCGCGGGCAGCGCCCGGGCCTCCTGCCGCCGGCGGGCCAGCGCCTCCAGGGCCGAGTGGGCCCGGGCGTAACCGACCCCGGTGGGCGCGCCCGCCGAGGTGCGCTCCTCGGTGACGGCCGGAAGTTGCTTCTGCGCGGCGGACGGCGCCGCGGAGGCCTCGATGGCCAGCAGTCGGCGGCCCTCCAGGGCGCTGGCGCGCTCGGTCTCGGCGGTCGCGTACCGCCGCAGCAGCGCCGCGTGCTCGCCGCGCAGGCCCGCCAGTTCGACCCGCTTGGCGCGCAGCTTGGCGTCGAGCCGGGCCCGCAGCATCCGGGCCTCTTCGAGGTCGGATTCGAGCTCGGCTATCCGCTCGTCGGTCTTCCACTCGTCCTTGACCCGCTCGCGCGCGAGTTCGGCGACACGGCGGCCCGCCGAGCGGTCCCAGGCGCGCATGACGACGGCGCCGGCGACCCCGGCGGCCGCCGTGACGGCCACGAGGAGCCGCAGCGCCATCGGTTCCGCCAGGAGCCAGGCCGCGCCGGCGCCGACGACGGATACACCGGCCACGGTCGTCGGCGTGAGCAGCCGGTGCAGGGGTTCAGGATTGCGGTGGCGTCCACGGGGCATGGCCCGAAATTTACAGTGCATGGAGGTCGAGTGGGATACCCGCCCGGCAAACTCTTCCCGGGCAGTTAAGCCACTTTTCTCCATCAACCCGTGCGCGCTACTTCTTCAGCAGGCCCTTGGACTCCAGGTAGGCCTTCGCGACGTCGGCCGGCTTGGCGCGCTCGGCGTCCACCTTGCGGTTCAGATCGACCAGATCGGCCGTCGTGAGCGCCTTGGTCAGCTTGTCGAGCGCGGCCGCGACCTCCGGGGTTCCGGCGTCCTTGACGTTGACCACCGGCAGGACGTTGTCGGCGTTCTGGAGCTTCTTGTCGTCCTCCAGCAGGACCAGACCGAAGCTGTCGAGGGTGGCGTCGGTGGTCGTGGTGAGCACGAGCTGGTCGGCGCCGTCCTTGACCGCCTGCTTGGCCTGGGGGGTGCCGACACCCTTCGGGTCGATACCGGAAACTTGAATTCCGTACGTCTTGGTCAACCCCGGCGCGCAGAAGGGCCGGACGTTGCATTCGTCGCCCGCCGCGATCTTCACCTTCAGTCCGGACTTACCAAGATCGGAAAGGGTCTTCAGGTTGTTCTTCTCGGCGAATTCCTTGGTCACGGCGAATGCGTTCTGGTCGACCGCCTCACCGGCGGTGAGCGCCTTCAGGCCGAGCGGGCCCGCGAGCTTCTCCAGGCCCGCCACCGTCGCCGCGACGTCGCTGGAGGCGACCGGCTTCTCCTCGGGCGCCTTCGGGCCGTTGACCTTGGCGTTGAGGAACTCCGCGAGTGTGGCCGCGTACTCCGGGACGACGTCGATCTCGCCCTTCTCCAGCGAGGGCTCGTACAGCTCGCGGTTGTTGACCGTCTTGATCGAGGTGCTGTAGCCCGCGTCCTTGAGGACCTGCGCGTACAGCTCGGCCAGCACGTTCGACTCGGTGAAACCGGCCGCGCCGATCACCAGGCTGCCCTTGGCGCCGCCCGCGCCCGAGGAGGAGTCGGCGGAGGCCGAGCCGCCGTCCTTGCTCTTCTCCAGGCTGTCGCCGCCGCACGCGGCCAGCGACACCGTCAGGGCCAGGGCGCCCAGGGACGCGCCGAGGACGCGCGTGGTCTTGGTCATGGAGGTACTCCGTTCGAGGCGATGGACAGGAATCAGCGGGACGCCGCCGCCCGCGGCAGCAGCAGCCGGTCCGCCGCCACCAGCACGCCCTCCACCAGCAGGGCGAGCGCGGCCACCAGCAGGGCGCCCGCGACGACCTGCGGGGTGTCGTACGTGTTGAAGCCGGCGGTGATGATCCGACCGAGGCCGCCCTGGCCGACCATGGCGGCGATCGTGGCCGTGGCGATGACCTGGACGGCGCCCGAGCGCAGCCCGGTCATCACCATGGCGCGCGCGAGCGGAAGTTCGACGCGCAGGAAGAGCTGGATCCCGGACATGCCCATGCCGCGGGCGGCCTCCACGACCGAGCGGTCCACCTCGCGCATGCCGACGTAGGCGTTGGTCAGCAGCGGCGGGACGGCGAAGAGCACGAGCGCGGCGATGGTGGGCAGGTAGCCGGCGTTGCGCAGCGGGGAGACCATGAACAGGGCCAGCACCGCGAAGACGGGGACGGCCCGGCCGATGTTGGAGATGTTGATCGCGAGGGTGCCGCCCTTGCCGAGGTGGCCGAGGAACAGGCCGATCGGCAGGGCCACCGCGCAGGCGATCGCGAGCGCGACCGCGCTGACGTAGACGTGCTCGCCGAGCCGGTGCCAGACACCGCTCTCCCCCGACCAGTTGGCGCCGTTCGCCAGCCAGTCCCAGGCCCCTCCGATGACGCCTCCCACGGTCTCAGACCCCCTTCGCCGGAGCCGGAGCCGGGGTCGAGGTCGTCTCCCGGGTCGGTGCCGCGGACCGGCCCCGGCGCCCGGCACCGGCCCGGGTCCACGGGGTGAGCAGCCGCTGTACGCCGAGCAGCAGCAGGTCGGCCACGAGCGCGAGCAGCACGCACAGCACCGAGGCGGTGAGCACCTGGGCCTTGAAGGAGCTGTTCACGGCCGGGGCGATGAGGTTGCCGAGGCCGCCCTTGCCGACGATGGAGCCGACCGTGGTCAGCGCCACCGTCGAGACGGTGGCGATCCGTACGCCGGCGAGCAGCGCGGGCAGCGCGAGCGGCAGTTCGACCTGCCACAGCAGCCGCCCCGGGCCGTAGCCCATGCCGCGCGCCGCCTCCCGTACGTCCTCGGGGACGGCCTCCAGGCCGGCCAGGACGTTGCGGACCAGGATCGTCAGCGAGTACAGCACCAGCCCGGTCACCACCAGGGCCGCCGAGAGTCCGAAGACGGGCAGCAGCAGGGAGAACATGGCGAGCGAGGGGATCGTGTAGAGGAGGGTGGTCAGGGCCAGGACGGGCGCCGCCCAGTGGCGGCCGCGGCGGGCCAGCAGGGCGAGCGGCACGGACACGGCGATGCCGATCAGGACCGACACGCCCGTGAGCCAGATGTGTTCGAGGGTGGCGTCGGTCAGTTCCTGGGAGCGGGAGGTGACGTAGTCCCAGCAGATCCAGTCGTTCGCCACCAGGCAGTTCGGTGCCGCCACGCCCCCCACCCCCCATCATTCGAACGTACGTCTTCACACTCACCCGTTACAGCGACCCTAACCCCCACCACCCTCAATGGCCGGAATCCTTCGCACCGGGGCAACACGCCCTTCACAAATCAGCGACCGGCGTGCGGAAAGATGGGTTTGTGATCCGATTCGAGCATGTGACCAAGCGCTACCCCGACGGGACCACAGCCGTCGAGGACCTGTCCTTCGAGGTGGCGGAGGGGGAGCTGGTCACGCTCGTGGGACCGTCCGGCTGCGGCAAGACGACCACGATGAAGATGGTCAACCGGCTGATCGACCCGACCTCCGGCCGGATCCTGCTGAACGGCGAGGACATAGCGGCCGCCGATCCGGTCGAGCTGCGCCGCCGGATCGGGTACGTCATCCAGCAGGTCGGGCTGTTCCCGCACAAGACGGTGCTGGAGAACACGGCGACCGTGCCACAGCTGATCGGCACCCCCAAGGCGAAGGCCCGCGCCCGGGCGGCCGAACTGCTCGAACTGGTCGGCCTGGACCCGGCCGTGTACGGGGGCCGCTACCCGGAGCAGCTGTCCGGCGGGCAGCGCCAGCGCGTCGGCGTGGCCCGCGCCCTCGCCGCCGATCCGCCGGTGCTGCTGATGGACGAGCCCTTCGGCGCGGTCGACCCGGTGGTCCGCGAGCGGCTGCAGAACGAGTTCCTGGCCCTGCAGAAGACGGTGCGCAAGACGATCCTGCTGGTCACCCACGACCTGGAGGAGGCGATCCGGCTCGGCGACCGCATCGCGGTCTACGGCACGGGCACCATCGAGCAGTTCGCCCACCCGGCGGCGGTCCTCGGGGCGCCCGCCACCGCGTACGTGGCCTCCTTCGTCGGCGCCGACCGGGGGCTCAAGCGGCTCGCGGTCACCCCGGTCGAGGCGGCCGACCTGGCCGAGGCGGACGGGAAGGCCCCGGCGGCCTCGGTGGCGCTGGGCGCCACGCTGCGCGAGGCCCTCGCCGCCCTGCTGCAGGAGGACTCGGGACGGATCGGGGTCACGGACCCGCGATCCGGCGAGCTGGTCGGCGTACTGACCCCGGAGGGGGTCCATCGGGCGCTGCGCCGGGCCGGGCTGCAGGAGGCCTGACCTCACGAACGACCGTGACCGGCCCCGAAGGGCCGGTCACAGGTACGTCGACGCCGGATGTCGGATGTCGGCGGGCCGGTCAGGCCTCGATGCGGCCGCTCATCCACGTCAGCATCGGCGGGATCTCACGTCGCCACGTGTTGAAGTTGTGGCCACCGCTGTCGAGGATGATGGAGGAGACCCGGTCCGGGCCCTGCACCTTCTTGATGAACTTCCTGGTGTCGGCGAGGTTCGGCTCGCCCTTCTCGCTGCTGGTCACGAGGAAGGACGTACCGGTCGGCTTCTTGCGCTCGATGCTGTGCAGCACGTCCGCGCGCTTCTTCAACTTCTCGTCCCCGTGGAACAGGTCACCGGTCGTCGGGTCGTCCGGGGCCTCGTAGTACGCGGACAGGCCGGCGGCGGCACCGAAGGTCTGCGGGTAGTGCGTGGCGATCTTCAGGGCGCAGTAACCGCCCGTGGAGTTGCCGATGAAGCCCATGTTCTGGGGCTTCTTGCCGACCCGGAAGGTGTCCTGGATGGCCTGCGGGAGGTCCACCCCGAAGAAGGTCTCGGTCTGCGGGCCGCCGGGGACGTCGACGCACTCGGTGTCACGCGGCGGCGCCACGGTCGGGCGCAGCATGACCAGGATCATCGGCTTCATCTTGCCCGACTTGGACAGGCTGAAGGCCTTCATGGGGTAGTCGAGCCCTTTGATCAGGTTCTCGGCGGTGCCCGGGTAGCCCGTCAGGACGACGGACGCCGGAAAGTTCTCGTCCTTGTGCTGCGGCTGGAAGTACTCCGGCGGGAGCCACACGTAGCCGGGGCTCGTTATCTTCGACTTCTGCCCGGATATGGCAACCTTCAGGATCTGACCGCCCACCTGGGGCTTGGCGCCACCGGGTACGTCCAGCTTCTGCTTGTCGACGACCTTGATGTCCTTGCTGCTCATCGAGTGGTCGACGACCTTGCCCATGGACGTCTCCTGGCCGAACAGGTCGGCCCAGGAACCGTAGAAGAGGAACGACTTGTTAGCCGCGAGCCCCACAGCCGAGAACAGCGCCAGCTGGGTCGCCAGCAGCAGACCGATACGGCCGGCGAACGCGCGCCAGGTGCGGCCCGAGAGCTTCGGCCAGAACCACACCGTGGCCGCGAAGAGCAGCACACCGGCGATGATGGCCAGCGCCAGAACCGTATTACTGGTGAGACCCATGAGCAGTCAGTCGACTTTCTGGTGGCAGGACTGTTTTTTTCCGACGAAAGAGTGAACCCGCTCCTCGTCGATGTCGTCCTAAGGGACGCACCACACACCGGAGGCTGTCGCGGCCTTCGGCCACATGATCTCTCGCGGAGCAACGGGAAGCGATGTCTAGCAGGATAGATGGCGATAAGTCGGGACAGGTTCCGAGCAGGGTCCGCCGAATCCTCCGAGGTCCACAGCCGGAGTCGGTGCCCGGCCTGGTAGGTACGGCCGTCATGATCGTCGGCCTTCTGGACATCGCGGCAGGGGTGTTCCCGCGCTTCCGGCACAGCCGGATCCACGCGGTCGCCGAGGTGCTGCCGGTGTTCGGCCCCTTCGCAGCGGCCCTCGCGATCAGCGCGGGCGTACTGCTCCTGCTGCTCGCGCACGGCCTCAAGCGCCGCAAGCGCCGGGCCTGGCGGGCGGCGGTCGTCCTGCTGCCGGCGGGTGCCGTGGCGCAGTTCCTCTACCGGCACTCGATCCCCGGCGTGGTGATCGCGGCGCTGCTCTTCGTGCTGCTGCTGCGCCACCAGAATGAATTCAAGGCGCTGCCCGACCCGCGCAGCCGCTGGAAGGCCCTCGCCAACTTCGTCCTGATGAGCGCCGGCTCCATCGGGCTCGGCCTGCTCATCGTCAACGTCCACCCGAACCGGGTCGTCGGCAACCCGGGCCTGTACGAACAGATCACGCACGTCGTCTACGGCCTCTTCGGCTTCGAGGGCCCCGTCGACTACGCGGGCCAGGTGTCCTGGACCGTCGGGTACTCCCTCGGCGCCCTCGGCATGCTGACCGCCCTCACCACCATCTACCTGGCCTTCCGCCCCGAGCACCCGGCCGCCCGGCTCACCGCCGACGACGAGGGCAAGCTGCGCGAGCTGCTCGCCAAGCACGGCGGCCGCGACTCGCTCGGCCACTTCGCGCTGCGCCGCGACAAGGCCGTCGTCTTCTCCCCCAGCGGCAAGGCCGCCGTCACCTACCGCGTCGTCTCCGGTGTGATGCTCGCCTCCGGCGACCCCATCGGCGACGTCGAGGCCTGGCCCGGCGCGATCGAGCGGTTCATGGAGGAGGCCAAGGCCCACTCCTGGACCCCGGCCGTCGTGGGCTGCAGCGAGACCGGTGGCGAGGTCTGGACCCGCGAGACCGGTCTGGACGCCCTGGAGCTGGGTGACGAGGCGATTGTCGATGTCAAAGACTTCTCCCTCGCGGGCCGTCCCATGCGCAATGTCCGCCAGATGGTGAAGCGCATCGAACGCAACGGCTACACCACCCAGGTCCGCCGGGTCAGCGAGCTGACCGAGGAGGAGCTGGAGCGGGTCCGCGGCGCGGCCGAGGCCTGGCGCGGCACCGACACCGAGCGCGGCTTCTCGATGGCCCTGGGCCGGGTCGGCGAGGAGGGCGACGGCGACTGCTTCATCGCCACCGCCCACCGCGTGGAGGAGGGCGACACCAGCCCCTTCGGCGACCTGAAGGCCGTCCTGCACTTCGTCCCGTGGGGCAAGGACGGCATGTCGCTGGAGCTGATGCGCCGCGACCGCGCCGCCGACCCCGGCATGAACGAACTGCTGATCGTCGCCTCCCTCCAGGCCGCCCCCGACCTGAAGATCGAGAAGGTCTCGCTGAACTTCGCGATGTTCCGCGCGGCCCTCGCCCGCGGCGAGAAGATCGGCGCCGGCCCGGTCCTGCGGATGTGGCGCAACCTGCTGGTCTTCCTCTCCCGCTGGTTCCAGATCGAGTCGCTCTACAAGTTCAACGAGAAGTTCCGCCCCCGCTGGGAGCCGCGCTTCATGGTCTACCGCAACAGCCGCGACCTGCCCCGCATCGGCTTCGCCGTGATGCAGGCGGAGGGCTTCGTCACCGTGGCCCTGCCCCGACTCTTCGCCAGCCGCCGCCGGCCCAAGCCGGTGCGCACCTGCACGCACACCCACATGGCGTCCGTGCCCAAGCAGCAGGAGCGCGAGGTCCAGGCGGCGTAGCCCTCGCACACGCCCGTCCAGGGCCCCGGCGGTCGCGAGACGCCGGGGCCCTGTCGTATCCAGGTCAGCCCTACCCTTGGACCTATGAACACGAAGCGCGGAGCCACCGGCAGGGGCCGGGTCGCAGGTCTGCCGGACTGGGACCGTTGCGCGGTCATGGGCGTCGTCAACGTCACCCCCGACTCCTTCTCCGACGGCGGCCGCTGGTTCGACACCACCGCCGCGGTCAAGCGCGGCCTCGACCTCGTCGAGCACGGCGCCGACCTCGTCGACGTCGGCGGCGAGTCCACCCGCCCCGGTGCCTCCCGCGTCGACGAGGAGGAGGAGCTGCGCCGGGTCGTCCCCGTGGTCCGGGGCCTGGCCTCCGAAGGCGTCACCGTCTCGGTCGACACCATGCGCGCCGTCGTCGCCGCCCGGGCCGTCGAAGCCGGCGCGACCCTGGTCAACGACGTCAGCGGCGGCCTCGCCGACCCCGAGATGATCCCGGCCGTCGCCGCCGCCGAGGTGCCGTTCGTGGTGATGCACTGGCGCGGCTTCAGCGCCGGTATGAACAGCCTCGCCGTCTACGAGGACGTGGTCGGCGAGGTCACCACCGAACTGCGGGCCCGGATCGACGCGGTCGTGGCCGGCGGGATCGCCCCCGAGCGGATCGTCGTCGACCCCGGGCTGGGCTTCGCCAAGAACGCCGAGCACGACCTGGCCCTCGTGGCCCATCTGCCCGAGCTGCGCGCACTGGGCTTCCCGCTGCTGGTCGCCGCGTCGAGGAAGCGTTTCCTCGGCCGGGTCCTGGCCGGCGGCGCCGACACCACCCCGCCGCCCGCCCGCGAACGGGACGCCGCCACGGCCGCCGTCTCCGCGATCGCCGCCCACCAGGGCGCCTGGGCCGTGCGGGTGCACGAGGTACGGGCGACCGCGGACGCCGTACGGGTGGCCCGCGCCGTCGAAGGGGCACTCTGATCCTCACCCACCGACAAGGAGCACCGTGAGCAGAACCGACATCGAGGCGGTCGAAGAGGTCAACACGGCCTTCTACGAGGCAATGGAGCGGGGGGACTTCGACTCACTGTCGGCGCTCTGGCTGGAGGACGAGATCTCCTGCGTCCACCCCGGCTGGCCGGTGCTCTCGGGCCGCGGCGAGGTCCTGCGCTCGTACGCGCTGATCATGTCGCACACCGACTACATCCAGTTCTTCCTCACCGACACCAAAGTGACCGTAATAGGCGATACCGCCCTGGTGACGTGTACGGAGAACATCCTCAGCGGCGGCCCCGCCGAGGACGGCGGGGAACTCGGCCCGCTCGTCGGTCAGCTCGTCGTGGCGACGAATGTGTTCCGACGCACATCCGAGGGCTGGCGGCTCTGGTCCCACCACGGTTCTCCCGTCCTCACGGAGTCCGACGACGACGAGGAGGAGGACGCCTCCTGACCCCTCCGGCGGGATCCGGAGTATTTCGCAGGTAAATTCGAAGACGGACGACGCCGACCGCACTCGGCGCAGCCATGGCCCTGGGGAGCCCCGGGACCGGAAGCACCTACGAAAGCAGGAGTGATTCGCGTGGATCGTGTCGCGCTGCGCGGCCTCAAGGCTCGCGGGCACCACGGCGTCTTCCCCCGGGAACGCGAGGAAGGCCAGACCTTCATCGTCGACCTCGTGCTGCACCTCGACACCCGCCCCGCGGCGGCCGGAGACGACCTGGCTAAGACCGTGCATTACGGGGTAGTCGCGGAGGAAGTCGTCGACGTGGTCCAGGGTGAGCCCGTCGACCTCATCGAAACCCTGGCCGAGCGGATCGCCCAGCAGTGCCTCAAGCACGAAGCGGTGGCGCAGGTGGAGGTCGTCGTCCACAAGCCGGACGCGCCCATCACCGTCCCCTTCGACGACGTGACCATCACGATCACCCGGAGCCGCGCATGAACAACGCACTGAACGCTCAGAGCGACCCCACCGTCCAGCCCGTACCCGCCTCCGTCGTCGAGACGGTCGACGCGGCGGACGTGACCCTGTCCAACCCCAAGTGGGCCGTGATCGCGCTCGGTGCGAACCTCGGCAACCGGCTGGAGACCCTGCAGGGCGCCATCGACGCCCTCGGTGACACCCCCGGCATGCGGGTCAAGGCCGTCTCCCCCGTCTACGAGACCGAGCCGTGGGGCGTCGAGCCCGGCTCGCAGCCCTCGTACCTCAACGCGGTCGTCGCCGTGAAGACCACCCTGCCGCCGTCCTCGCTCCTGGAGCGCGCGCACGCCGTCGAGGAGGCCTTCGACCGCGTCCGCGAGGAGCGCTGGGGCCCGCGCACGATCGACGTGGACATCGTCGCGTACGCCGACCGCGTCTCCGACGACCCGGTCCTCACCCTCCCGCACCCGCGCGCCCACCAGCGTGCCTTCGTGCTGGCCCCCTGGCACGACATCGACCCGGAGGCCCAGATCCCGGGTCGCGGCCCGGTCACGGCGCTGCTGGCCGAAATCGGCCTGGTCGGCGTGACGCCGCGCCCCGACCTGGAACTCCACCTCCCCGAGTAGTCGTTAGCCTGTTCACGGCTACTCGCTGAAAGTGGGGAACAGGCAAGTGAAGCAACTGAGGCCGGCGGTCCTGGCGGGCATCTTCGTGGTCGCCGGGGTCCTGTCCTGGGCGGGCGCGCGCCTGTGGAACGCCTACGGCACCCTGCCGGGCGTTCCGCTGGCCGCGCCGATCGTCCTGGGCGTCATCGCGGCGGTGCTGCTGGCCACGGCCCTGTCCATGCGCGCCCGCCTCAAGGCCCAGCGCGAGCGCCGCCCGGGCGCCAAGGGCGTGGAGCCGCTGATGGCGGCCCGCGCGGTGGTCTTCGGCCAGGCCAGTGCCCTCGTGGCGGCGCTGGTGGCGGGCATGTACGGCGGTGTGGGCGTCTTCCTGCTGACCGACGCCCTCGACGTCCCCGCCCGCCGCGACCAGGCCTGGTACGCGGGCTTCTCGGTCCTGGCGGGCGTGGCGGTCATCGCCGCGGCCCTCTTCCTGGAGCACGTCCTGAAGCTCCCGGAGGACGAGGACCCGACCGCCAAGGCCCCGGCCAAGGCCTAGGCCCGGGGCGGGGCGGGGCGGGGCGGCCTACAGGGGGTGGACGTGCCCCAGCCACTCCCACAGCCTGCGGCCGCCCGGCCCCTTGTCCTCCCAGTCGCAGAACTGAAGGTCCGCGAGGGCCCCGTCGATCGCGAAGAGGCTCACCTCGCCGTCGTAGCCTCCGTCGGCGTCGCAGAGGGAAGCCCCCGCGACGACGGCCATCCTCTTGTCCATGGGCACCGCCGCCACGGCTTCCGTGTCCACGCGCAGGTACACGCACGGACATGCGCAGTCGCTCGCTCGCATCCGGGTGTGCGGGATCTGGTCCTGGAAGCGCCGTTCGACGTCCGGCTCACCGGCCAACAGCAGTTCGAGGGTCCGCCGGACGTCCTCGCTCAGCGGCTCCCAGCCGTCCCGCCCGGGCATCGGCTCAGCGCGCCATGATCAGGCTCATGGCCTCGTTACGGGTGGCCGGGTCGCGGAGCTGGCCGCGGACCGCCGAGGTGATGGTCTTCGCGCCGGGCTTGCGGACCCCGCGCATGGTCATGCACATGTGCTCGCACTCGATGACCACGATGACCCCGCGCGGGTCCAGGATCTCCATCAGGGAGTCCGCGATCTGCGTGGTCAGCCGCTCCTGCACCTGCGGACGGCGGGCGAACACGTCCACGAGGCGGGCCAGCTTCGACAGGCCGGTGATCTTGCCGTCGGTGGACGGGATGTAGCCGACGTGCGCCACGCCGTGGAAGGGGACCAGATGATGTTCACAGGAACTCATGACTTCGATGTCCTTCACGAGGACCATCTCGTCATGGCCCAGGTCGAACGTCGTCGTCAGGACCTCTTCGGGCTTCTGGTACAGGCCCGCGAATATCTCCCGGTACGAGCGCGCCACGCGCGCCGGGGTCTCCAGGAGGCCCTCGCGGTCCGGGTCCTCGCCGACCGCGATCAGGAGCTCACGGACCGCCGCCTCGGCGCGCTTCTCGTCGAACACGCCGATCGTGCCCTCGTCACCGGTCAAGGTCACTGGGTCGGTCATCTCATCCTCGTTCCTGTCCGCACACGCGGTCGTACAAATGAGCCGCGCCCCCCAGGCTAGAACCTGGGGGGCGCGGCTTCCATTCCGGGTGGGTCGAGCCGCCGCTTACTCGGGGCGGTCCTCGGGAGCCACTTCGATGCCCTTCTCCGTGGAGACCGGCGCGACGGAGGCCGACGTGCCGTTCGCCGAGTTCGTCAGCTGGAGCTCCTTGGGAGAGAGCACCGGCGGACGGGTGGAGGGGGTGCGGCGGGAGGAGCCGGTCCACGCGGGACGGGCCGGACGCTTCACGATCGTCGAGAAGATCTCGGCGATCTGCTCCTTGTTCAGCGTCTCCTTCTCCAGCAGCGCGAGGACCAGGTTGTCGAGGACGTCGCGGTTCTCGACCAGGATCTCCCAGGCCTCGTTGTGCGCGGTCTCGATGAGCTTCTTGACCTCTTCGTCGACCAGCGCCGCGACCTCTTCCGAGTAGTCCCGCGGGTGCGACATCTCGCGGCCCAGGAACGGCTCGGTGTTGTCGCCGCCGAACTTGATCGCACCGAGACGCTCGGTCATGCCGTACTGCGTGACCATGGCCCGCGCCGTGGCGGTGGCCTTCTCGATGTCGTTCGCCGCGCCGGTGGTCGGGTCGTGGAAGACCAGCTCCTCCGCCGCGCGCCCGCCCAGCATGTACGCCAGCTGGTCGAGCATCTCGTTGCGCGTGGTCGAGTACTTGTCCTCGTCGGGCAGGACCATGGTGTAACCCAGGGCCCGGCCGCGGGACAAGATCGTGATCTTGTGGACCGGGTCGGAGTTCGGGGAGGCCGCCGCGACCAGGGCGTGTCCGCCCTCGTGGTACGCGGTGATCTTCTTCTCCCGGTCCGACATGATCCGGGTCCGCTTCTGCGGGCCCGCCACGACCCGGTCGATCGCCTCGTCCAGCGCGTGATTGTCGATCAGCTTCTTGTCCGAGCGCGCCGTGAGCAGCGCGGCCTCGTTCAGGACGTTGGAGAGATCGGCACCGGTGAAGCCGGGCGTGCGACGGGCGACCGCGCCCAGGTCGACGTCCGGGGCGACCGGCTTGCCCTTCTGGTGGACCTTGAGGATCTCCAGACGGCCCTGCATGTCGGGACGGTCGACCGCGATCTGCCGGTCGAAGCGGCCCGGGCGCAGCAGCGCCGGGTCGAGGATGTCCGGACGGTTCGTGGCGGCGATCAGGATGACGCCGCCCTTCACGTCGAAGCCGTCCATCTCGACCAGCAGCTGGTTGAGGGTCTGCTCGCGCTCGTCGTGACCGCCACCGAGACCCGCACCGCGGTGCCGGCCGACGGCGTCGATCTCGTCGACGAAGACGATCGCCGGCGCGTTGGCCTTGGCCTGTTCGAACAGGTCACGGACACGCGAGGCACCGACACCGACGAACATCTCGACGAAGTCGGAACCGGAGATCGAGTAGAAGGGGACGCCGGCCTCGCCCGCGACGGCACGCGCCAGCAGGGTCTTGCCGGTGCCGGGCGGGCCGTACAGCAGCACACCCTTGGGGATCTTGGCGCCGACGGCCTGGAACTTCGCCGGCTCCTGGAGGAACTCCTTGATCTCGTGGAGTTCCTCGACGGCCTCGTCCGAGCCCGCGACATCGGCGAACGTGGTCTTCGGGGTGTCCTTGGTGATGAGCTTGGCCTTGGACTTCCCGAAGTTCATGACCCGGGAGCCGCCGCCCTGCATCTGGTTCATCAGGAACAGGAAGACAACGACGATGAGCACGAAGGGCAGGAGCGAGAGCAGCACGCTCAGGAACGGGCTGGTCTTGTCCGGAGTGACGGAGTATCCGTCCGGGATCTGACCGGCGTCGTACTTGGTCTGGAGGCTCTGGGCGAGCTGGACGCCCTGATCCCCGATGTAGTTGGCCTGGAACTTGGTGCCGTCGTGCTTGCCGAGCTTCTGGCCTTGCTTGAGCTCGATCTTGATCATCTGGCTGTCGCCGGTGGTCAGCTTGGCTGTCTCCACCTGGCCAGTGTTGATCGCCTTGATGACCTCGCTGGTGTCCACCGACTTGTAGCCGCCGCCGGAGCCGACGACATTCATCAACACGACCACGGCGAGGACGGCCAGCACGATCCACATGACCGGCCCACGGAAGTATCGCTTCACGTCCATCCATACGGGACGCCAGGCGTCCCGTCCCTCCTGCCCGTAGGTAAATGCTGCTGTGAGTAAAGACTGTTCTTCGGAATGTACCCCTGAATTGTCACCCGCGGCCCTGTGGGACGGCTGACAGACCCGCCTTCCCCTGCTTCAACGGCGGGAATCGCCCCCAGGTTCCCCGCAGGCTCGGCGGGGTTCCCGGGGGCGGGGCGGAAGCGGGAGTGGATCAGCCGCCGTAGACGTGCGGGGCGAGCGTGCCGACGAACGGCAGGTTGCGGTACTTCTCCGCGTAGTCCAGGCCGTAGCCCACGACGAACTCGTTGGGGATGTCGAAGCCGACCCACTTCACGTCGATCGCGACCTTCGCGGCCTCGGGCTTGCGCAGCAGCGTGACGACCTCCAGGGAGGCCGGCTGGCGGGAGCCCAGATTCGACAGCAGCCAGGACAGCGTCAGGCCCGAGTCGATGATGTCCTCGACGATCAGGACGTGCTTGTCCTTGATGTCGGTGTCCAGGTCCTTGAGGATCCGCACCACACCGGAGGACTGGGTCCCGGCGCCGTACGAGGACACCGCCATCCAGTCCATGGTGAGCGGGGTGGACAAGGCACGCGCCAGGTCCGCCATCACCATCACGGCGCCCTTGAGCACACCGACGATGAGCAGGTCCTTGCCCGCGTACTCCGCGTCGATCTTCGCGGCCAGCTCGGCCAGCTTCGCGTCGATCTCTTCCTTGGTGATGAGCACCGACTGGAGGTCGTTACCCATGTCCTTCTCGTCCACCCGCATCACTTTCGTTGTCGGCCGGGGCTCCGGGGGCGACCCCGGAGGACTCAGCCGTGTTTCAGCACCAATCAGCCCTGCCGGATGACAAGTCTGCCACCCTGCCGCTGGGCCTCGACCCGGCCGGGCAGGTTGATGGCGCCCTGACCCCGCCATCCGGTGATGAGGCGGTCGACTTCTTCGATGTGGCGGGCGAAGAGGGAACCCGCGGGAGACCCCGCCGCGACGACGGCCCTGCGCAGCACGCGGCGGCGGACGGCCGGGGGCAGGGCGTAGAGCTTGGCGCACTCCAGGCGGCCGTCCGCGTCGCGTACGCCGGTCTCCGCCTCGGCGGCCCAGGCGTCCAGGGCGTCGGCGTCGTCGCGGGAGAGCTGCGCGGTACGGGCGAGCGCCTCGACGACTCCCTTGCCGAGCGCCTTCTCGAGGGCGGGCAGCCCCTCGTGGCGCAGCCGGGAGCGGGTGTAGGCGGGGTCGATGTTGTGCGGGTCGTCCCAGACGGGGAGGGACTGGACCATGCAGGCCTTGCGGGCGGTCTGCCGGTCGACCTGGAGGAAGGGGCGGCGGTAGCGGTTGGTGCGGCCGGCGGATCCGCCGGAGACCTCGGGCATGCCGGAGAGCGAGCGGATGCCGGAGCCGCGGGCCAGGCCCAGCAGGACGGTTTCGGCTTGATCGTCCCGGGTGTGGCCGAGCAGCACGGCGGCGGCGCCCAGTCGGTCCGCGGCCTCGTCCAGGGCCCCGTAGCGGGCGTCGCGGGCGGCGGCCTCGGGTCCGCCGTCGCGGCCGACGCGCACGGCGACGGACTCCACCGGGTCGAGGCCGATGGCGGTCATGCGGGAGACGACCTCGGCGGCGCGCAGGTCGGAGCCGGATTGCAGTCCGTGGTCGACGGTGATGCCGCCGGCCCGGATGCCGAGCTTGGGGGCCTCGAAGGCGAGGGCGGAGGCGAGCGCCATGGAGTCGGCGCCGCCGGAGCAGGCGACGAGGACGAGCGGCGGCGAGTCCCCGGCGCGGCGGGGGGCGGCGGGGCCGCCTGTGTGGTCGGTGAGGTCGGTGAGGACGTCGTGGAGTACGCGGCGGACCGCCAGGCGTATCGCCGCGACCGCAGGATGGGGACCCATGTCCGGTGCCCTTCGATGGAGTTCGGATGCCTCGGAGGCGTTGGGGTGGTGTGCTGAGGTGCTGCTGCCCGGCTGCCCCCGCGGAACGGGAGGATGTCACTCAGAGTGCGTCGATGGTGACAGAACCGAGCCGTTCCCCGAGCATCGCACGCCCTTCCACGGCCCACGGTCCCTCGGACGGGTGACGCTGCTTCCCCCAGTGAGACATGTTTACGCCCCTTGTGTCACTCCGCTTCGCTCGGTTCGCTCCCCTTGCGGTGCACGCGTGCGACCCAGTCGGCGGGGCTGGCGATCTCGGCCTTGGTCGGCAGTGTGTTCGGGGAGGTCCACACCCGGTTGAAGCCGTCCATGCCGACCTGGCCGACGACGGCGCGGACGAAGCGCTCGCCGTCGCGGTACTGGCGCAGCTTGGCGTCGAGGCCCAGCAGTTTGCGCAGCGCGGCGTCGAGACGGCCGGCGCCGCTGGCCCGGCGCTGCTGGAACTTCTCCCGGATCTCGGCGACGGAGGGCACCACCTGCGGACCGACCCCGTCCATCACGAAGTCGGCGTGGCCTTCCAGCAGGGACATGACGGCGGTCAGTCGACCCAGGATCTCCCGCTGCTCCGGGGTCTGGACGAGCTCCACGAGGGAGCGTCCCTCGTCACCGTGCTCGGCGTCGGGGCGGGCGCCCGCGAAGGACTGGGCGGCCTCGCGGATGCGTTCCAGGACGGTGGACGGGTCGACCTCGGTGGCCCCGAGGAACGTCTGGATTTCGCCTTCGAGATGCTCGCGCAGCCACGGGACGGCCGTGAACTGTGTACGGTGCGTCTCCTCGTGCAGGCAGACCCAGAGCCGGAAGTCGTGGGGGTGCACCTCCAGCTCGCGCTCGACGTGCACGATGTTGGGCGCGACGAGCAGCAGCCGGCCCCCGCCGGCGCCGGGCAGGTCCCCGGTGACCGGTGCGAAGGTCTCGTACTGGCCCAGGACCCGGGAGGCCAGGAAGCTCAGCAGCATCCCCAGCTCGACGCCGGTGACCTTGCCGCCGACCGCGCCGAGGACGGCTCCGCCGGGGGCGCCCGCGCGGCGGTCCTGCATCTTGCCGAGGAGCGGCTGGAGCAGCTCGCGGAAGCCGGCGACGTTGGCCTTGACCCAGCCGGCCCGGTCCACGACCAGGACGGGCGTGTCGGGGACGGCCGACCCCTCGGGGATCATCCGGGTGAACTCGCGCACGTGCCGTTCCGAGGTCCTGGCGTGCCGCCGCAGCTCGGCGACGACGGCCCGCGCCTCGTCCCGGGTGACCTCCGGGCCGGGTCGTACCAGTCGGGTCGCGGTCGCCACCGCGAGGTTCCAGTCGACCATCTCCGCACCACCGATGCTCGTCATGCGTCAACCGTACGTGGACCGGCCCTCCTACGGACCCCCTACGAAGCGGTCGCCACGGCCGCGGCCAACTTGTCGAGGGCCTTCTCCGCGCCCTCGGCCCCGGGGCTGTTCGCCGTGAGGAAGGCGAAGGCGAGGAGACGGCCCGAGGGGTCGACGACCGTGCCGGAGAGGGAGTTCACCCCGGTCAGGGTGCCGGTCTTGGCGCGGAGCAGGCCGGCGGCCGGGGAACCGCCGGAGTTGCGGGCCTTCAGGGTTCCGGTGAAGCCGGCGACGGGCAGGCCGGTGAGGACCGGGCGCAGCTCGGGGCTGCGGGGGTCGGCGGCCTTGGTGAGGAGCCCGGTCAGCAGGCCGGCGCTGACCTTGTCGGCGCGGTTCAGTCCGCTGCCGTCGGCGAAGCGGGAGCCGGCGGTGTCGATGCCGAGGGCGGTGAGCCGGTCGGTGACGGCCTTCTCGGCGCCCTCGAAGCTCGCGGGCCGGCCGGAGGCGAGGGCGGTCTGCCGGGCGAGGGCCTCGGCGATGTCGTTGTCGCTGTTGGTCAGCATCCGCTCGACGAGCCCGGCGATCGGGGTGGAGAGGGTGACGGCCAGCGGCTGGACGCCGGCGGCGGCCTTGGCCTTCGCCGGTTCGCCGGTGACTTTGATGCCGCGGTCGGCCAGCAGGGTGCGGAAGGCCCGGGCGGCGTCGCGGGAGGGGTCCTCGGCGCGGTCCACGGGCCCGGAGGTGGACTCGTCGGGGCGGCCCTCGTCGGCCGTCAGGGCGGTCACCGGAGCGATGTTGGGGTTGCCGCCGATCGGGTGGCGGACGGGGCCGGTGTAGAGGCTGTCGTCGTATCCGAGGGTCACGGTGTCGGTGCCGGCGGCCTTGAGCGCCTGCGCGGTGTCACCGGCGAGGGCGACGAGGCTGCCGCCGGATCCGGCGGGGCTCTTCTTCTTCGCGGTGAGCGAGGGGTCGCCGCCGCCGACCAGGACGATCTGTCCGGGGGCGGCGCCGGGCGTGACCGTGGTCCTGATCCGGTGCTCGGGTCCGAGGGCGGCCAGCACGGCCGCGGCGGTGACGATCTTGACGGTGGAGGCGGGGGTCATCGCGTCCCGGGCCCCGGACTCGTAGAGGACCTGCCCGGTGGCGGTGTCGACGACGGACGCCGTACGGACGGTGCCGAGCGCGGGATCGGCGAGCAGCGGCTTGAGCGCGGCGCCCAGGCCCCCGGCGGAGGCGGGCTCGGCGGGGGCGTTCTGCGCGCGCGGGACGCCGGGGCCGATCGCGCCGAGCACGCCGGGGGCGCTCGGGGCGGCTTCGGGCAGGGCTCCGGAACCGGGCCCTCCATCGTGATCTGCGCCACCCGTGCGGCCCCAGGAGGCGGCTCTGTCCCGCTCGGCCTTACGCTGGCCGGAGTCCCAAGGACCGGCCGTGGTCACCGCTGCCACCGACAGGGCGAGGCCGGCGACGGCCGACCCTGCGATGAGCTGCCAGGTCTTGACCAATGGCACCTCGGACCAGCCCCTTTCGCGATCACACATATGCGTGAGGGACACTTAACCACTGCGTCTTGCCGCGAGCATGGCACCCCACCCGGCAGGGCTGGGACGGACGCGCACGCGGATCGATCGACGCAGTCCCGAAGCAATGCAGCTGATCATGGAGGAGCAGGACGTGGAGTTCGACGTCACCATCGAGATCCCCAAGGGTTCGCGGAACAAGTACGAGGTGGACCACGAGACCGGCCGGATCCGTCTGGACCGTCGCCTCTTCACCTCGACCAGCTACCCGGCCGACTACGGCTTCGTCGAGAACACCCTCGGCGAGGACGGCGACCCGCTGGACGCGCTGGTCATCCTTGACGAGCCGACCTTCCCGGGCTGCCTGATCAAGTGCCGCGCCATCGGCATGTTCCGCATGACGGACGAGGCGGGCGGCGACGACAAGCTGCTGTGCGTGCCGGCCTCGGACCCGCGTGTCGAGCACCTGCGCGACATCCACCACGTCTCCGAGTTCGACCGCCTGGAGATCCAGCACTTCTTCGAGGTCTACAAGGACCTGGAGCCGGGCAAGTCCGTCGAGGGCGCGAACTGGGTCGGTCGCACCGAGGCCGAGGCCGAGATCGAGGCCTCGTACAAGCGCCTGGAGGCGCAGGGCGGCCACCACTGAGCTCGCGCTCCGCGGTGACGGGCCGGGGTGTTCCCCCGCGCCCCTCGTGACATGGCGGGCGGTGTCCCTTCGGGGGATGCCGCCCGCTGTCGTGTTCCCGGGCCGGTGCGGCGGGCGGCCGCGGGTATGCGGTGGGTGTGGGGCGGGTGCGCACCGGCGGTACGGCGGGTGCGCGCTGGGTGTGCGGCGGGAGGAAACGATTCCGCATACTGATACCCCGGGTGATCACGGACTGGAGGACGCGTGGCGGAGGCCGACGGGGCAGAGGACAGGAAGCCCCAGTCCGACGAGGCGCACAGCGCCTTCACGCCGCCGCCCGGCATGGAGCCGGACGTCTTCGAGGAGGACCAGCCCACCTCGGAATTCGCCCGTCCGGCGGGCGCCGATCCGGTGGAGCCCGAGCCCGAGGGATCGGCCTTCGCCGCCCCGGCCACCTACCGGGCCGCGCAGTCCCCGCCCGCCTACACCCCCGGCCAGGGCTTCCCCGTCGCGCGGATGAAGGAATCCCCCTGGCAGGACCGCATGCGCACGATGCTGCGCATGCCGGTCGACGTGCGGCCCGTACCGGAGCTCGTGCAGCGCCACAGCGAGACCGGGCCCGCCGTGGGCCGCGTCCTCGACCTGACCCTGCGCATCGGCGAGCTGCTGCTCGCGGGCGGTGAGGGCGCCGAGGACGTCGAGGCCGCGATGTTCGCGGTGGCCCGCTCGTACGGGCTGGACCGCTGCGAGCCGACCGTCACCTTCACCATGCTGTCGATCACCCACCACCCCTCGCTGGTGGGCGACCCGGTCTCGGCCAGCCGGACCGTGCGCCGCCGCGGCACCGACTACAACCGGCTCGCGGCCGTGTTCCGGCTCGTGGACGACATCAGCGCCCACGAGATCGACGTGACGCTGGAGGAGGCCTACCGGCGGCTCGCCGAGATCCGCCGCAACCGGCACCCCTACCCCGGCTGGATGCTCACGGCCTCCGCCGGACTGCTCGCCGGGGCCGCCTCCACGCTCGTCGGCGGTGGGGTCCTCGTGTTCTTCGCCGCCGCGATCGGCGCGGTCCTCGGTGACCGCCTGGCCTGGCTGTGCGCCGGGCGCGGGCTGCCCGAGTTCTACCAGTTCGTGGTCGCCGCGATGCCGCCGGCCGCCCTCGGGGTCGCGCTCAACATGACGGGCATCGACGTCAAGGCCTCCGCCGTGATCACCGGTGGGCTGTTCGCGCTGCTGCCGGGACGGGCCGTGGTCGCGGCCGTGCAGGACGGCCTGACCGGCTACTACATCACCGCGTCGGCCCGACTGCTGGAGGTCATGTACCTCTTCATCGGCATCATCATGGGCGTGCTGGTGGTCCTCTACGTGGGCCTGCAGTTCGACGCCTCGCCGCGGCCGGAGGAGGTCCTGCAGATCCAGCAGCGGCCGCTGATCCAGATCGCCGCCTCGATGGTGCTGGTGTTCACCTTCGCGATCCTGCTCCAGCAGGAACGCTCCACCGTCCTGATCGTGACGCTGAACGGCGCGGTCGCCTGGGTCACCTTCGGGGCCCTGCACTACGCGGGGGGCATCCCGCCCGTCCCGTCCACGGCCATCGCGGCCGGGCTGGTGGGCCTCTTCGGGCAGCTCTTCTCCCGCTACCGCTTCGCCTCCGCCCTGCCGTACGTGACGGCCGCCATCGGCCCGCTGTTGCCCGGCTCGGCGGTGTACTACGGCCTGCTGCTGATCGCCGAGAACCGGCTGAACGAGGGCCTGGGCTCCCTGGTGAACGCCGCGGCCATCGCGCTGGCCATCGCGATCGGGGTCAACCTCGGGTCGGAGGCCTCGCGGCTGTTCATGCGCATCCCGGGGGCCACGAGCGCCGCCAAGCGCCGCGCGGCGAAGCGGACCCGAGGCTTCTGAGCGTCGCCGCCGCGCGTACGGATGCCCGTACGGGGCCTCGTACGGGCACACGTACGCCCCGGGGCCTCAGGTGGGCCTCCGGGGCGGTACGGGCGCAGGGGATGCCGCGGGCCGGGCCTCAGCGCTTGGCGTGGCGGCCGCGCGTGCCCGGGGCCTGCGGGGCGGAGCCGTCGGCCACGGCCTCGGCGCCTGCGTCGGCGTTCGCCTTGCTCTCCTTGCGGGCCTTCAGGACCTCGAAGACCACCGGGATGACCGAGATCAGGACGATGCCCACCAGGATCGGCTCGACGTTCGTCTTGATGAACTCGATCTGTCCGAGCCAGTAGCCGGCGATCGTGACGCCCGCACCCCAGCCGATGCCGCCGATGATGTTGTAGGTCAGGAAGGTGCGGTACTTCATCGTGCCGGCGCCCGCGACCATCGGGGCGAAGGTGCGGATGATCGGCACGAAGCGGGCGAGCACGATGGCCTTGGGGCCGTGCTTGTCCATGAACTCGTGCGCCTTGTCCAGATTCTCCCGCTTGAAGAGCTTGGACTTGGGGCGGTTGAAGAGCTTCGGCCCGAAGAACTTGCCGATCATGTATCCGACCTGGTCACCGATGATCGCGGCGGCCACGATCAGGGTGCAGACCAGCCACAGCGGCTGCTTGATGTACTGCCCGTCCGCGACCAGCAGACCCGCCGTGAAGAGCAGGGAGTCGCCGGGAAGGAAGGCGAAGAGTCCCGACTCGGCGAAGACGATGACCAGGATGCCGATCAGACCGAAGTGCGAGATCAGGTAGTCCGGGGACAGCCACTGTGGGCCGAGCGCAAGCGTATACACGGGTTCCGGGCTCTCCTGGAATCGGGGGGCGTAAGGCGGAAGGAGCGGTTTCAATTATCAACGCACACGACCCCCGCCCGGTTCCAGGGACCGGAGGGGGTCGCATGCGTGACATTCCACTTAAACCTTGCGGACTCCGTTCGCGAGGATCGCATCGCGCAGGTGCTCGGCGAGACCCGGCTTCATCGCGTCGTAGAACGCCGTGAACCGCTCGTCCGCCACGTACATCTCGCCGAGGCACGTGTGCATCTCGTACGGGCAGTCGTAGAACCACTTGTGGATGTGCAGGCGGTGCTCCTCGGCGAGATCCATCGCGCGTTCACCGTCCGCGGGTTCCCCCGCCTCCATGGCCGCCACGTAGCGGCGACCCCAGTCGGCGGCCTCGTCCTGGATCCGCTGCCAGTCGTCCTTCGTGTACGAGGCCGCCCGGCGCTGCGACTCGGTGTACGCCTCGGTAGCGCCCCAGCGCTCCTCGACCTCCTGTGCGTACTGCTCCGGGTCCTCGTCCCCGAAGACCTCGAACTTCTCCTCCGGTGTGAGGTTGATGCCCATCTTCTTCGCCTCCATGGCGTGCTCAACGGCCTTGGCCATCTGCTGGAGCCGGGTGATCCGGTCGGTCAGCAGGGCATGCTGCCGGCGCAGATGCTCCTGCGGATCCGTCTCCGGGTCGTCCAGCAGGACCGCGACCTCGTCGAGGGGGAAGCCGAGCTCCCGGTAGAACCGGATCCGCTGCAGCCGGTCCAGGTCGGCGTCGTCGTACCGCCGGTGCCCGGCGTGGCTGCGGCCCCTCGGGGACAGCAGCCCGATCTCGTCGTAGTGGTGCAGGGTGCGCACCGTCACTCCGGCGAATGCGGCGACCTGGCCCACGGAGTAGCTCATCTCTTCCGCCCTCTGGTCGGGTACGCCCTTCACTGTGGGTCCTCACGTGGCGTGAGGTGCAAGTCGGCGGCGCGAGCTACTTGCCCATGCCCCGGAACCTGCCCACCGCCAACGGGAAGAAGATCGCCAGCAGCAGGATCGGCCAGGCCACCGCGAGCAGCGCCGCGTGGTCGGCGGCCCACGACGGCGCAGCCGCGGCCGGGTTGTCGAAGAGGTCGCGGACGGCCGTGGCCGTCGCCGAGAGCGGATTCCATTCCACCACCGTCCCGAGCCAACCCGGCATCGCCTCCGGTGTGGCGAAGGCGTTGGAGAGGAAGCCCACCGGCCACACCAGGATCTGCACCGCCTGCACCAGCTCCGGGCGGCCCGCGACCATCCCGAGGAAGATGCCGATCCACAGCATCGCGAAGCGCAGCAGCAGGAGCAGGGTGAAGGCCGTCAGGGTGGCCGCGGGCGAGCCGTGCGGGCGCCAGCCCAGCAGCAGTCCGACGCCCGCGAGGACGACCAGGCCCACCGCCGACTGGAGCATGTCCGCCGCGCTGCGGCCGACCAGGACCGCCGCCGAGGACATCGGCATGGCGCGGAACCGGTCGATCACCCCTTTGCCGAGGTCCTGGGTGACGGCCGTCATCGTCGCCTCCAGGCCGAAGGCCATGGTCAGCGCGAGCATCCCGGGCACCAGGAACTCCACGTACTCGCCATCGATCCCGCGTCCGCCGCCGATGAGGAAGCCGAACATCAGCAGCATCATCACCGGGAAGACCAGTCCGACGATCATCTGGACCGGCCTGCGGGCCCAGTGCGCGAGCTCGCGTCGGGTCATCGTCCAGGAGTCCGAGACCACCCATGCCGTGCTCATGCGGCCACCTCCTCGCGGTCGGTCAGGTGCAGGAAGACCTCGTCGAGCGTGGGGCGGCGGACCGCGAGGTCGAGCGCCTCGATGCCGGCACCCTCCAGCGCGCGCAGGGTCAGGGTCAGGCCCGCCATCCGGTCCCGCACCGGGAAGCTCAGGGTCAGGGAGTCCGGGTCCACGGTCGGGTCCGGCAGCAGTCGCGCCGCCTCCGCCAACCGCGCCGCGTCCCGCAGGACGACGACGATCCGGTCCGCCCCGACCAGGGCCTTCAGCTCGTCGGCCGTGCCCTCGGCGGCCACCCGGCCCGCGTCGATCAGTGTGATGCGGTCGGCGAGCTGGTCGGCCTCCTCCAGGTACTGCGTGGTCAGCAGGACGGTGGTGCCGCCGCCCACCAGGGAGCGCACCGCGCTCCACACCTCGGTGCGGCCGCGCGGGTCGAGCCCGGTGGTCGGCTCGTCCAGGAAGAGCACCTCCGGGTCGGTGATCAGGGACGCGGCGAGGTCGAGCCGGCGGCGCATGCCGCCGCTGTACTGCTTCACCGGCTTGCGACCGGTGTCGGCGAGACCGAAGCGGTCCAGCAGTTCGTCGGCCCGTAGCCCGGCCCGTCGTGCGCCGAGGTGGTGGAGGCGGCCGAACATCTCCAGGTTCTGCCGTCCGGCCAGGTCCTCGTCGAGCGCCGCGTGCTGGCCGAGCAGCCCGATCCGGGCGCGGACGGCCGGAGCCTGGGTGCGTACGTCGTGGCCGGCGACCCGGACCACGCCCTCGTCGTGCCGCAGCAGGGTGCTCATGACGCGCACCACCGTGGTCTTTCCGGCTCCGTTGGGGCCGAGGACGGCGTGCACCGTGCCGGGCTTCACCTCCAGGTCGAGCCCCGCCAGCGCGGGCTTGTCGCCGTACCGCTTGTGGACACCTTCGACGAAGATCGCCAAAACCGTTCCTCCAGTAATCAAATTTGAGTAGCTGGGCGCGCCCAAGGTAATGCCCACTCTCGGGCTAGTCAAACTTGATTACGCATCCTGGTGCGCGGCGTACGGATTCTCCTGGCCGTCCGCGAGGACCCCCACGAACGGAGCCCCGCCCTCACCCGCGAAGGAGTACGCGCCCCCCTCGATCCGGGCGACCAGCCCGCGCGTCCACTCCGCCTCGGCATCCGCGGAGTGGACCCACATGTGCATGATCTCCCCGATGTGGCCCAGCACCTCCGGGCCACCCTCCGGCGTGTAGTGGTTCGTCACCGACGACCGCCACAGCGCCAGCTTCGCCATCCGCTCCCGGAGCAGCGCGAGCACCTCCGCCCGCGGCAGGTCGACCATGAAGCCGATCGCCGCGGACAGCACGTCCGTCTTCTGGTCGTACGCCGCGAGGGCCTCGCGCAGCAGCCGGAAGTACTCCTCGCGGCCCGCGTCCGTCACCTCGTACTCGGTGCGCGGGGGCCCGCCCGCCACGCTCGGCGCCACCTCGTGGGCGTGCAGGACGCCTTGCTTGGCCATCTGCTTGAGCGCGTGGTAGATCGATCCGGGCTTGGTGTTCGACCACTCGTGGGCGCCCCAGTACTCCAGGTCGTTGCGTACCTGGTACCCGTGGGCGCGCCCGTGCTGGCGGACCGCACCGAGGACAAGAAGCCGGATCGCTGACATGGGGCCAGGCTAAGCCCCCGCCCTCTAGCCCATCGCCTTGGTGCCGTCGAGGGATTCACGGACGATGTCCGCGTGGCCCGCGTGCCGGGCGAACTCCTCCACCAGGTGCAGGAGCATCCAGCGCATCGAGACCTTGGCGTCCTTGGGGAACCAGGGCGCCGGCGGCAGCGGGAAGGTCTCGTCCAGGCTCGGGAGGGCGGCGACGAAGGCCGCCGTCTGCTCCGCGACCTCGTCCCAGAAGGCGAGCACCGACGGGATCGACTCGCCCTCGACCAGGCGGAAGGCCTCGCCCCAGGTCTCCTCGGTGCGCTGCCGCTCGTTCGGCGCCTGCTGGGCCAGCCGAAGCCAGTTCAGCTCGACCTCGGCCACGTGCTTGATCAGACCGGACAGGGTGAGCTCGCTGACGCTGGGGCGGCTCGCGGCCTGCTCCTCGCTGAGCCCGAGGAGCGATTCACGGATCGCCGTGCGCTGGGCTTCGACGAAGGCGAGGAGAGTGCCGCGCTCGTCGCCGAGGACTTCGGGGGAGATCTGAGCCATGACCGACCGCCTTATGCGTGAGGTGCCGTGCCGGGGGGCTTCTTCCCCCCGACACGACCCACGCTACGGAGCATCGAGGTCAGATCCTGTCCTCGATGGCCGTTCAGTTGCCTTCGATCTCGCCGTCGGGGCGGATCGCCGGCAGCGCGGTGGCGGGCTGCGGGAGCAGGGCCTTGGAGAGGTCCTGCTTGCCCGTCGGGTCGAGGCCGTACATCGCCTCGTAGATGTTGCGGACGGCCGGACCCGAGGCGCCCGAGCCGGTACCACCCTGGGAGATCGTCATGACGATCGCGTAGTCCTCGGTGTACGAGGCGAACCACGAGGTCGTCTGCTTGCCCTGGACCTCGGCCGTGCCGGTCTTGGCGTGCATCGGGATCTGCTTCTGCGGCCAACCGCCGAAGCGCCAGGCCGCGCTGCCGTCGGTGGCCACGCCCGCGAGGGCCTCGTCGATGTTGTCGCGGGTCTTCGCGTCCATCGGCAGCTTGCCCGTCTCCTTCGGCGCGATCTCCTGGACCGACTTCCCGTCGGCGCTGACGATCGCCTTGCCGATGCCGGGCTGGTGGAGTGTGCCACCGTTGGCGATGGCCGAGTAGACGGAGGCCATCTGGATCGGGGTGACGAGCGTGTCGCCCTGCCCGATCGAGTAGTTGATCGCGTCACCCTCGCGCAGCTGGTTGCCCTGGCGGCAGTTCTCGTAGGCGATCTTCTCGGCGAAGCTGCCGTTCTTCTTGCCGTCGCGGCACCAGGCGTCCTTGTTCGCGTCGAAGAAGTCCTGCTTCCACCTGCGGTCGGGGACCCGGCCGGGGACCTCGTTCGGCAGGTCGATACCGGTGCGCTTGCCCAGCCCGAACTCGTGGGCGGTCTTGAGGAACCAGTCCTTCGGGTCCTTCTTCGGCTTGATGCCGCCGTCCTTCTTCCACTCCTGGTCCGCGAGGGCGTAGTAGACGGTGTCGCAGGAGACCTCCAGCGCCCGGCCGATGGTGATGTCACCGTGGCCCTGGGACTCGAAGTTCGTGAAGGTCTGGCTGCCGACCGAGTACGAGCTGGGGCACGGGTAGCGGTTGTTGAACGGGTAGCCGGCGTTGACCGCGGCCGTCGAGGTGACCACCTTGAAGATGGAGCCGGGCGCCGCCTGGCCCTGGATGGCCCGGTTCAGCAGCGGGTAGTTCGACTTCTTGTCGGTGAGACCGGCGTAGTCCTTGGCGGAGATGCCGCCCACCCAGGCGTTGGGGTCGTAGGTCGGGTTCGAGGCCATGGCCACGACCCGGCCGGTCTTGGTCTCCATCACCACGACGGCGCCCGAGTCGGCCTCGTAGTTCCTGCCGGTGTTCTTGTCGTTGACCTTGCGGGCCTCGATCATCGCGTTGTTCAGCTCGCGCTCGGCGACGGCCTGCACGCGGGAGTCGATGGAGGTCACGATGTTCGATCCGGGCTTCGCCGGGTCGGTCTCGCCCTGGCCGATGACCCGGCCGAGGTTGTCCACCTCGTAGCGGGTGATGCCCGCCTTGCCGCGCAGCTCCTTGTCGTACGTGCGCTCCAGGCCGGAGCGGCCGACCTGGTCGGAACGCAGGTACGGCGAGTCCGACTTCTTCGCCTTGGCGATCTCCTCGTCGGTGACCGGGGAGAGGTAGCCCAGCACCTGGGAGGTGTTGGCCTCGTCCGGGGCCGCGTACCGGCGCAGGGCGGTCGCCTCGGCCGTGATGCCCGGGAAGTCCTCGGGGTGCTCGCGGATCTGCAGGGCCTGCTCGGTGGTGGCCTGGTTGCTGACCGGGATGGGCTGGTAGGGGGAGCCGTTCCAACAGGGCTGCTTGGTCTTGTCGTCGCAGAGCCGGACCTTGTCGATGACCTCCTGGGGGTCCACGCCCAGTACCCCGGCGAGCCGGGTCAGCACGGACCGGCCCTTGTCCTTCATGGTCAGCAGCTCGGTGCGGCTGGCGGAGACCACGAGGTGGGTGGCGTTGTCGGCGAGCGGCACCCCGCGCGAGTCCAGGATCGAACCGCGCACGGCGGGCTGGACCACCTGCTGGACGTGGTTGTTCTTCGCCTCGTCCGTGTACTCCGAGCCATTGCGTATCTGGAGGTACCACAGGCGTCCGCCCAGGGTGAGCAGCAGCGAGAAGACGACGATCTGGATGACGACGAGCCGGTTCTGGACCCGAGGGGTCCGGCCGGTCTCCGGTATGTTGCTCAACTCGTTCTCCCCCGGGCGGCTGCGTACGCCCGGCCGAGTCTAGGGGGTGTCTTGTGGGCCGGGTCGGACCGGGGAGCGGTGGCCGGTGCGTGCGATCGCAAGGCCGAGGAGGGAGTCGACGCGGAGCGTCGGCGACCGACGAGAACGCGGCGAGCGTGCGTACCGGCCACCGCGAGCCCGGCCCCGCCCACAAGACACCCCCTGGGGGGATGAGGTGGGTGAGCTAGAACGGGAAGGTCGTCCGGCCGTGCTGGACGGAGATCCACTTCTGGGTGGTGAACGCCTCGACCGTGGCCTCGCCGTTCAGCCGGCCCAGGCCCGAGGCCTTCTCGCCGCCGAACGCGGCCAGCGGCTCGTCCCCGATCGTGGAGTCGTTGACGTGGATCATGCCGGTCTCGATGCGCTGGGCGAAGCGGACGCCCCGCTCCACGTCCCGGGTGTGCACGGCGCCGCTCAGCCCGTAGGGGGTCGCGTTGGTCAGCCGTACGGCCTCGTCCTCGCCGTCGAAGACCACCAGCAGGGCCACCGGGCCGAAGATCTCCTGGCTCAGCAGCGGGGAGTCCTCGGGGATTCCGGCGAGCACCGTGGGTTCGACCAGGTTGCCGCGCGTAGACCCTCGTACGAGCGCCTGCGCGCCGGATTCCACGGCCTGGTCCACGAGCGCGGTCAGTGCGTCGGCCTGGAAGGAGTTGATCAGGGGGCCGATGTGGGTGTCGGCCTCGCGCGGGTCGCCCGTCCGCAGGCCGCGCACGCGCGCGACGAACTTCTCCGTGAACTCCTCGGCGACGGAGGCGTCGACGAGGATCCGGTTGGCGGCCATGCAGACCTGGCCCTGGTAGACGAAGCGGCTGAAGACGGCCGCGTCCACCGCGTAGTCGAGGTCGGCGTCGTCGAGCACGACGAGCGCGCTGTTGCCGCTCAGTTCCAGGACGGTCCGCTTGAAGTGGCGGGCGGCGACGGCTCCGACGTGCCGGCCTACCCGGTCCGATCCCGCGAACGAGATGACCTTGGGGACGGGGTGGGTCAGGAGCGCGTCGCCTATCTCGGCGATGTCGGTGACCAGGACGTTCAGCAGGCCGGCCGGCAGTCCGGCGTCCTCGAAGATCTTGGCGATCACGCCGCCGCCCACGACCGGGGCGTTCTGGTTGGGCTTGATGACGACCGCGTTGCCCAGCGCCAGGGCCGGGGCGACCGACTTCAGGGTCACCAGGAAGGGGAAGTTGAAGGGGCTGATCACCGTGACGACACCCACGGGGAGCCGCTGGACCCGGTTCTCCTTGCCCTCGACCGGCGAGGGCAGGATCCGTCCCTCGGGCCGGACGGCGAGCTGGAGGGACTCGCGGATGAACTCCATCGCGAGGTGGACCTCGTACTCGGCCTTGGGACGCGTCCCGCCGAGCTCGTCGATCATCGCCTCGACGATCTCCTTCTCGCGCTCCTCGGTGATCCGCAGGGCGCGCTCCAGGACGGCGCGTCTGATGTAAGGGCTGGTGGCGGCCCACTCACGCTGGGCGCGCTCGGCGCCGCGGTAGGCCTGGTCCACCTGCTCGACGGTGGCCACGGTGATGGCCGCGAGCTTCTCCCCGTTGTAGGGGTTGACGTCGATGATGTCCCACGAACCGGTACCGGCCAGCCATTCGCCGTCGATGTACTGGTGAGCCAGGTCGCTGAATATGGACATGCCATCCCTTACTGCGAGCGCGCACCCGTGCGCTGCACCGGAGACCGATCGGTCATCATGCACTGATCAGACGTCATACTACGTGCGAATCAAGACAGTTGGAGCAGGCCGCGGAGAAGATCCCGGGTCCGCTCGGCATCGGGGCAGTCCGCCTGGAGTCGTTCCATCGCCCGCTCGTACTGCCCCACTTCCTCGCCCTTGTCCAGGTAGAGGGCGCTGGTGAGCTGTTCCAGATAGACGATGTCCTGGAGGTCGGACTCGGGGAAGCGCAGCAGGGTGAAGGCTCCGCTCTCGCCCGCGTGGCCGCCGAAGGAGAAGGGCATCACCTGGAGCTGCACGTTGGGCCGTTGCGAGACCTCGATGAGGTGCTCCAGCTGACCGCGCATGACCTCGCGGTCGCCGTACGGGCGGCGCAGCGCGGCCTCGTCGAGGACGGCGTGGAAGATGGGGGCGTTCTCGGAGACGAGGACCTTCTGGCGTTCCAGGCGCAGGGCGACGCGGCGGTCGATCTCGGCGCCGGTGGCGCCGGGCATGCCGCGGCTGACGACGGCGTGGGCGTAGGCCTCGGTCTGCAGCAGTCCGTGGACGAACTGGACCTCGTAGATCCTGATGAGCGAGGCGGCGCCCTCCAGACCGATGTACGTCTGGAACCATCCGGGCAGCACATCGCCGTAACTGTGCCACCAGCCGGTCGCGTTGGCCTCGCGGACCAGTCCGAGCAGCGACTCGCGCTCCGTGCTGTCCGTGACTCCGTAGAGCGTGAGGAGGTCCTCGACGTCTCTGGCCTTGAAGCTCACCCTTCCCAACTCCAAGCGGCTGATCTTCGATTCGGATGCGCGGATCGAGTAGCCGGCCGCCTCACGGGTGATGCCGCGGGATTCTCGGAGTCGCCTGAGCTGGGAGCCCAGGAGGATGCGGCGCACCACAGAACCGCTTGCTTCTGCGGTCACTAGTACTGCCCTCCCCATCGCATTGGCGTGCGCGTGGTGTGCGCGAGCGTCTCAGGGCCCCCGTACCCCAGAGGCCGCAGTCTGCCACCAAAACGCATCGGCCCGTACTCGTTCTGTAACGGAATCCCGCCTGCGGGAAAAGAAGTCCGTAAGTATGCGTAGGAAGAAATGAGTCAGAACCGTCACGGGAGGGGACAGGTCCGGCGCGTGCACGTGCATCTGCCCTTGCATCCGGCCCGAGCATTCGGAACGATGGTCCCCGCGCACCTGCGTGCTGTTCGCGCCGGCGCCGGACCCACCCCGCAGTTCTTTCTGGACGGAGATGACCGCTCCGCCCGCGAATCCCGGGAGTGCCTCGCATGGGGACGAATGGATCGACCATGCTCGAGCCGTTACGGCAGGGGCTGCCCCCGGTCGACCCCACGGCTGTCTCCGGGTCCGCCTCCTGCGCCCTGCCCGCCCGCTACGACGCGGTACGCGGCGCCCGTTCCTTCTGTCGCTCGACCCTGTCCCAGTGGGGTCTCGACGACCGCTTCGACGATGTGGCCCTGGTCGTCTCCGAGCTCGTCACCAACGCGCTGCGCCATGCCCTGCCCGAGGACGCGCGGGGTGCGGACGCCGAGCCGGAGCCGCCGGTACGGCTGCACCTGATGCGGTGGAGCACGCGCCTGGTGTGCGCGGTGCGGGACCCCAGCGAGGACCGGCCCGGTGGGGCCTTCTCGCCGGAGCGGACCGAGGAGAACTTCGACCTGGAGTCCGGGCGCGGGCTGTTCCTGGTGGACTCGTACAGCGACAGCTGGGGCTGGCACCCGCTCGCGGGACGACTCACCGGCAAGGTGGTCTGGGCGCTCTTCCTGCTCCAGGACTGAGCCACCGACGGCCGCCGACAGCCGCGGAGCGCTGTCGAGCGCCGTCCATCAGGGGTGCGGATCAGGACGACCGACACGACAACTGGCCGGGATCGATCATTGCGATCGATCCCGGCCAGTGCACGTGCATGGCCTGATGGATGCGCTGTTCCGTCAGCTGATCAGGTGATCGAACTCGCCGTCCTTGACGCCCAGCAGCAGGGCCTCTATCTCGGCCGGCGTGTAGACGAGCGCCGGTCCGTCGGGAAAGCGCGAATTGCGCATGGCGACATCGCCTCCCGGCAGCCGTGCGAACTCCACGCAGGAACCCTGCGAGTTGCTGTGTCTGCTCTTCTGCCACGTCAGCTCAAACAAGGTAGCGAGTTCTGCAGCTGCCATCCCGTTGTACGCGTGGTCCACAGGAAGCCCCCGATAGTGCAGATGTCAACTCCTCCGGATCATAGCTGTGTTCATGAGCTGCTGCATGGGCAGATGCACGTGCACGCGGGGTGGTCCATTGATCACAGACAGGTCCCTACTCAGGAGTAAGGGCCTCGGACACCTCGTCCAGCGCCTCCAGGAGCTGAGCGGCGGCCCCGCCCAGCACCGTCCGCTCCGGTGCGCCCCACTCCGCCAGCACCGCCCGGACCCCCTCCCACCGCGGCGCGCGCCGCTCCCGTACCGCCTTCGCGCCCGCCTCGGTGTCGCCGCGCAGCGCCTCGGCCAGGGCGGCGGCGCGGGGCTCCGGGGCGTGCCCGCGGTCCGGGAGGTGGGCCTCCAGCAGCATGGAGCACCGGCCGAGCGCGGCCAGGGCGTCCCCCGCCACGTCGGCGGCCGCCCGGGACAGCCCGCGGTGGCGCACCGGCTCCCCGGCGGCCCGGTCCAGCGCCTCCTGCCAGGCGATCCGGGCGTCGCGGGCCGCCAGCAGGGCCTCGCGCACATCGGCGCGCCGGGCCCCGGCCGGGTCGCCGTACTGCTCCAGCACGGCGGCCGCGTACCGTCCGCCGGCGGCGAGCCAGTCGGCGAGCCGGGACCGCAGCCGCGGGGTCTCCCAGGCCGGGTAGAGGGCGTAGCCGATCATGGCGAGCAGTCCGCCGACCAGCGTGAGGGTGACGCGGTCGGGCACGGTCTGGTCCCAGCGGACGCCGCCCATGCCGAGCAGGAAGACCACGTAGGCGGAGACGAAGAGCTGGGCGACGGCGTACCCGGTGCGCAGCAGGGTGTACATGAGCCAGGCGCTGATCACGGCGAGGAACCCGGACAGGTACATGCCGGGCTGGGCGAGCTGGACGATGCCGGTGGCGACCGCGACCCCGACGAGGGTGCCGGCGAAGCGGGCGACGGCGCGCGCGTAGGTCTGTCCGAAGTCCGGCCGCATGATCATCACCGAGGCCATCGGGGCCCAGTAGCCGTGCCCCAGGGGCAGCGCCTGGCCGATGACGTAGCCCGCGCAGGTCACGGCGGTGACCCGCAGGGCGTGCCGCAGGATCGGCGATCCGGGGCGCAGTTCGGCCCGTACGGCGGCCAGGACCGACGGCACGAGGGCGATCAGACCGGGCCGCAGCATCGACTCGGCGGCGTCGGCGGTCCGCCCGGATCCCGGCTCGGCCGTCTCCAGTACGTCGTCCAGCAGGGCGGCGAGCCGGCGCGCGGCCCGAAGCGGCGCGCCGGTGAGGAGATCCGCCGTGTCGGGGGACCTCAGGACGGCGAGCGACGGTCCGGGGAGCCGCACGGGTTCCCCGCGGCGGATCGCGCGCGCGGCGGCGTCCAGGACCTCCCCGGCGGCGGCCAACAGCTCGCGCACCCGGTCCCGGCCCGGGCCCTCGGCCGGGGCTCCCACGGCCGGATCGGCGAGCGAGGCCAGCACCGGCCGGATGCGCTCCGCGAGCCCCCGCGCCCCGTGCAGCTCGGCGGGGCGCCGCCGGGCCTGGCGCGAGGTGACGGTGGCGGCGGCCCGTGCCCGCATCAGGGGCTCGGGGTCGAAGGGCGAGACGGGGTCCTGGCGCAGCCGGCGGGCGTAGTCGGCCTCGGCGGCGAGCGCGTCGGCGAGGGCGTCGCGCTGGGCGCCCCAGCGGCGGACGGGGAAGAGCACGATCAGCAGGGCCTGGACCGCCCCACCGGCGGCGATGATCACGGCGTGCCCGGCGGCCTGCGCCGCGGAGGTGGGCAGGGTGACGGTGACCAGCATGACCGCGACGTTGCCGGAGGCGATGGTCCCGGCGGTGGGCCCGGCCGCCCACAGCAGGCCCGCCCCGAAGGTCCAGACGGCGAGGAGGGCGAGGAACAGCCCGGTGTGCGAGGCGCCGACGAGGTAGCCGACGAAGGTGGAGACGGCCAGGGTCAGACCGGAGGCGAGGGCGAGCGCGGGGCGCGGGCGCCAGCTCCGCTGGAAGGTGGCGATGGCGGCCATGAAGGCGCCGAGGGCGGCACTGGCGGCCGATCCGGGACCGAGGAAGGCGAGTCCGGCGGCGATGACGATCGCGAGGCCGGCGGCGGCCCGCAGGGCGGCGAGGGGTTCGAGGCGGGCCCGCTCGATCGTCAGACCCGAGCGGGCGGTGCCCTTCAGTGCCCGGAGCCAGCTCATGGCGCCGAGCGTAACGGTTTTCAGGACTTCTTCAGATTTGTCCTGACCCCGGATGTGCCTGTTCCATGAGGCGGTCGTTCGAAAAGACGCCGGCTCGTCCGAAAGGTGGAACGCCCGTGCTCCGCAACGCCGTCCAGCCCTGGCACCTGATCGTGGTCCTGGTGGTCTGCCTGCTGGTGTTCGGTTCCAAGAGGCTGCCCGACATGGCCCGCTCGCTGGGCCGGTCGATGCGCATCCTGAAGTCCGAGGCGCGCGCCCTGCGCTCGGAGGAGACTCCTTAGGGCGTGTCCGCGCGGGTACCCGGCAGCGGCTTCCGCCTGCCGCCCATGTGGGCGCGGTCGGCGGCCGCCGTGCCGTCCTCCCAGCCCGCGTGGTCGGTGGCGCCCCGCAGCCGGGTCGTGGTGGTCCGGGGGAACATCTCCTCCGCCCGTGAGGTGACCGCCACGTCGCGGGCCACCAGGGCCGGCAGGTTGTCGGGGGTCTCCGTCGCCGTGTGCTCGGCGGTCTCGGCGAGCCGGTGGCCGATCCGACTGGCGTAGGCGAGCAGGAACGACTGCCTGAACGTCTTCGTGCGCTTGCGTCCGCCGGAACGCTGTGCGGCCTCCGCGCGGGTCATCGCCGCCGTGCCCTGCACGAGCAGCGAGGTGTACAGCAGCTCCACCGCCTCCAGGTCGCTCTCGAAGCCGACCACCGTGGAGAACTCGAAGCCGCTGTTCCACACCGCCCGGCAGCGGTTGGCGCCGGCCACCGCGTCGAGCAGCACCGCCTTCGCCTCCTCGTACGGCGGCTCGACACCGATCCGGCAGGCGCCGGGCACCTGGGCGGGACCCTTGCCGCTCGCCGCGAGCAGGGCCTCGTCCACGGTGTGCCGGGCCATCAGCTCCTGGGCCTTGGCGCTGAGCGCCTCCGCCTCCTCCGGATAGGTGGTCGCCTCGGCCTTGGCGAGCAGGGCCCGGATCCGGCCCAGCATGCGCGGCTCGATGTGGGCGTGCTCCGCGAGGGCGTCGACCGGATCGCCGGGCAGCGCACCCACCGGCTCGATCGAGGGCAGCCGGATCAGCAGCCGCAGCACCTCCAGGAAGGCGGTGGCCAGCGTGAACCGGTCGGACCGTTCCCGCTGCGCGAGCCGGTCGGCGTACGCGTCGTCGCCGCCCCACCACACCTCGTCGGCGCCCCAGCGCGCCGGGAGCCGGGCGTAGCGGCGTGCCTCGGCGGCGATCAGGTCGCCGGTGATCCGCAGGTGCCGCTCGTCGAGGTCCCGGCGGACCAGCCGCAGCACGTCGGCCGGCTGCCAGCCCCGCTCCCAGCCCTGGCGTACGTACGCCTCCCCGCGCGCCAGCAGCTCCCGCCCGACCGCGGGCCAGCCCGCCTGGTCCGCGACGAGCAGCGAGGCGCCGGTGTCCAGCCCGGCGTCGTCCTGGGCGTAGAGGGCGGCGGCGAAGGCTCGGTCGACGGTCTCGGCAAGGTCTCTCACACCGCTCAGCTTGGCATGTCCGCCTTCGCGTCCCCTTCCCGCCGGCCCGGCCGCTCCCGCCGGCGTCCGAGGCGCTCTTCTCAGCCCCGCCGGCGATCGAGGCGCGGGGTCCGGGGCGGCGCCCCGGCAACGGCGCAGCACCCGCCCGGCCCCGCCCCCGGTTCGGCCTCGCCCGGCCGGCGGCCACGGCACGGCGGGACCGCCACTGTCGGACCCCGGTGGGACACTCGCACCCATGAGCGACCGCACTCCCCGGTGGGCCCTCGCCGAGGACGGCGACGGGTGGTGGCACGCCGCGCCCGTACCTCCCTGCGACGGAAGCCGGATGCGCGTCCGCGACCCCGCCGAGGCGATCCGCGCCGCCCCGCCCGGCACCCGCTGGGTGTGGCGGTCCACCGCGGCCGTGTACCCCCGGCTGCTCGCCGCCGGCGCCCGCGTCGAGCGGTGCCACGACATCGAGGCCGCCGAGCTGCTGCTCCTCGGCCACGAGGGCCGCTTCGGCGAACCCCGCTCGGCGGCCGCCGCCTGGGCCCGGCTCAACGACGCGCCCGTACCGCCCGATCCGCGCCCGCGCGCCGCCGAGCCCCGCGCCCAGGACTCCCTCTTCGACCCGCAGCCCACGCCGGTCCCCCTGGACGCCCTGCTCGCCGTCCACGCCGACCAGACGAGGCGGATCGACGCCACCGCCCACCCCGACCGGATGCGGCTGCTCACCGCCGCCGAGTCGGCGGCCTTCCTCGTCGCCGCCGAGATGAACCGCGCGGGCCTGCCCTGGCGGGCCGACGTGCACCGCGCGCTGCTGACCGAGCTGCTCGGTGAGCGGTACGCGGGCGGCGGGGAGCCCCGGCGCCTCGCCGAGCTCGCCGACCGGGTCTCCGACGCCTTCGGCAGACGGGTGCGCCCCGATCTGCCCGCGGACGTGATCAAGGCCTTCGCCGGGGCCGGCATCAAGCTCAGGTCCACCCGCCGCTGGGAGATCCAGGAGCTGGACCATCCCGCCGTCGAGCCGCTGATCGAGTACAAGAAGCTCTACCGGATCTACACCGCACACGGCTGGACCTGGCTCGCGGACTGGGTCCGGGACGGCCGCTTCCGCCCCGAGTTCATCCCCGGCGGCACCCTCACCGGCCGCTGGGTCACCAACGGCGGCGGGGCCCTGCAGATCCCCAAGGTGATCCGCCGAGCCGTGGTCGCCGACCCGGGCTGGCGGCTCGTCGTCGCCGACGCCGACCAGATGGAGCCGCGCGTCCTCGCCGCGATCTCCCGCGACCGCGCGTTCATGGAGGTCGCCGGGGAGGCCTCGGACCTGTACACCGCGGTCTCCCGCCAGGGCTTCTCCGGTGACCGGGACAAGGCCAAGCTCGCCGTGCTCGGCGCCGTCTACGGTCAGACCTCCGGGGACGGCCTGAAGAACCTGGCCGCGCTCCGCCGTCGCTTCCCCCGGGCCGTCGCGTACGTGGACGACGCGGCGAAGGCCGGGGAGGAGGGGCGGCTCGTACGGACCTGGCTGGGCCGCACCTGCCCGCCACCGGCCGGCTCCGGCGAGGGGGACGAGGCCGGTGACGGAGGCGTCGACCCGGGCGAGGGGTACGGGGAGGGCGGGGGCCGGACCGCGCAGGACCGGGAGGACGGCTGGACCCCGAGCTACGCCTCGACGAACACCCGGGCCCGCGGCCGGTTCACCCGTAACTTCGTCGTCCAGGGCAGCGCGGCCGACTGGGCCCTGCTGCTGCTCGCGGCCCTGCGGCAGGCGACCGTCGACATGCGCGCCGAGCTGGTGTTCTTCCAGCACGACGAGGTGATCGTGCACTGCCCGGCCGAGGAGGCCGAGGCCGTCGTGGAGGCGATCCGCGCCGCCGGCGAACGGGCCGGCCGGATCGCCTTCGGCGACACCCCGGTCCGCTTCCCGTTCACGACGGCGGTCGTGGAGTGCTACGCGGACGCCAAATGAGGCCGTCAGCCGACAGGCGTGGTGAGCTTCCATTCCGGGGCGAGCGCGATCTGCCGTAGCTGCTTCATCGTCAGCGCGGGTGCGGGGCGGGTGGCCGGGCCGTTCTGGTCGGCCGTGTTGAAGGCGGTGACCAGCACGCGCAGCCCGTCCGTGCGCAGGGTGTCCACCTTCCACTGGGTCACGCCCTTGTTCTTCTCCCCGGGCCCCGTCGCTTCCCGCACCTTGGTGCCGTCGGACTGCGTGGTGAAGGCGGAGTTCCCCGAGAACCCCGAGGGGCTCGCGGCCGGCTGGACGTTGATCTGGACCAGGGACTTGCCCTTGCCGTCGTCGAGCACGACGAAGCCGTACGAGTCCTGCCCGCCCCGGGAGACGATCGGGACGGTGATCCTGAGCCGGGTCATCAGCTGTTCCAGGGCGTCCACGGCCTTCCGGTCCCGCAGGACGATCGACTCCGGCGGGGGCGCCGGCTCGGGCTCGGCCGCCGGCAGGTCGTTGAGGGCCGCGTGCCAGGTGGTCGAGGTGACCAGGCCCTTCAACTGCTCTACGGACAGGGGCGGGTCGGTCCGGGAGACGGGGGCGCCCTTGTCGGCCGCCGCGTTCCACTCGGACGCGTCGACCAGGAAGCCCTGCACGGTCACGAGCACGGCCCGCCAGACCTTGGTGTCCTCCCGGCGGTCCGGGTACTCGTAGCCCTGGTACAGCAGCAGCCGGGAGCCGTCGGGCAGTTGCTCGGTCCGGCAGGCGTCGTAGCCGTGCAGGTTCTTGTCCTCGCACTCGGTCTGCGCGCGGGCCCCGCTGCCGAAGGGGTCCACCCGCTGGAGGCTGAGGAAGACGGCGGCCGGGCCCTTGCCGTCGTCGTACACGACGCCGACCCTGGGCCCGAGCTCGTCCTCCGTGCCCCGCGCCTCGGGCGCGTCGATCCGGCCGCCCGGCAGGAGCGCCCTCATCTTGCCGATCATCTGGTCGGCGGTGACCGCGCCGGTGCCGGTCTGCCGCCCGTCGGCCGGCGGGGTCGGGGTCGGGGCCGTGACGTGGACCGCGCCCTCGGCGTCGGAGCTGCCGAACAGGCCGCCGGAGTAGGCCCCCGCCGTGGCGATCAGGAGCAGGGCCGACACGGATCCACCGGCCACGGCGGCCCGGCGGCGCGCCACCAGGCGCCGGCCGCGCGCCCCGCCCGCTTCCGCGAGGGCCCCGGGGTCGGAGGTGAAGCCCTCCCCCGTGCGCCGGAGGGCTTCGGCGAGTTCGTCTTCGAAGGACATCAGGAGCCAGGCCTTCCGTGTGCCGGTCGGAGTGCGGGTGAGGGGGCGAGGGAGCGTGAGGAGGCGAGGGAGCGGGGGGCGAGCCTGCCGGGGCGGGCCGGTGCTCTCAGCGGTCCACGAAGGCGGTGAGGTCGCCACCGAGCTGCTCCCGCAGCCGGTCGAGCGCCCGCGAGGTCCGCGTACGGATCGCCGCCGAGCCGGTGTTCATCGCGTCGGCGGTCTCCTCGACGCTGCGGTCCTCCCAGTAGCGCAGCACCAGCACCGCCCGGTCCTTGGGCGCCAGCCGCCCCAGCGCCTCCAGCAGCGTCGGCGCAACCGCGTCGGGGAGCTCCCCGACCGGCCGCTCTTGGGGGGACCGGCGGCGCTGGTGCGTGAGGAAGACCCGGACCAGCACCGTCTGCGCGTACGCGGCCGGATCGTCGACCCGGGAGATCCGGCCCCATCGCAGGTACATCCGCCCCAGGGTCTCCCGTACCAGGTCCTCCGCGAGGCGGGTGTCCCCGCCCACGAGCAGGCAGGCCGACCGGTGCAGATGGCCCGAACGGCTCGCGGCGAACTCGCCGAACCCGTCCCTGCGCGCCCGGCGCATGTGCTCCCCCCTCACGTCCCTCTCCCCCTCTGACGCGAGGGCGGCGGAGAATGTTTCACCTCCCCGCCGCCGATCCCGTCGCACTCCTGCCGGAGGCCGCTCAGCCCAGGTCGTGGAAGTAGACGTGGAACTCCTCGCGGACGAAGCCCTCCGTCTCGTACAGCCCCTGCGCGACGGTGTTGTCGTACGCGGTCTCCAGCTGCACGCCGGACACCTCGGCCTCGCGGGCCCGGCGAAGCACCTCGCGCAGCAGCGCCCGGCCCGCTCCGGTGCGGCGGCCGGCGGGGGCGACGTAGAGGTCGTTGAGGACCCAGGCGGTCTTCAGGGAGAGGGAGGAGAACCCGCGGTAGACCTGCGCGAAGCCGACCGTGCCGAGCTCCGGGACATCGGCGAGCAGGACCAGCGACTCGTCCTTCGCGATCCGCTCCGCCAGGAACGCCCGTGGGGCGTCCGGGTCCTCGATGTCCACCTCGTAGAAGTCGAGGTAGCCGCGGAACAGCACGGCCGCCGCGTCGACGTCCGCCTCGCCGGCCGCGCGGACCGCGACCGCGGAAGGGGATTCCTCCGCCGGGGACCGGCCGTCCCGCTGTGCTGCCTGACCGTTCATGTGCGTCTCCCTCGTGGGTGTTTCGAGCGCCACGGACCATTGTGCGTGGAGGGTGCAGAGCCGTCCTGGACCCCCGACGCCCTCGACTGCCTACGCTACGGCCGGAGTCGGCCGTGGCGAAGGACGGGGCGCACAACGCGACAACGGGCCCCGGGACCGAAGTCCCGTGACCCGCCGCTCACATGACTTTCCCGTCGACCCTGCTCAGGAGGCCGGCTGGGCGGGGAGCGTGTAGACCCGGTCCGGGGTCACGATCTTGGTGATCGCCTCGCCGACCAGGGTGCTGGGCTCCTGGCCCTGGTACCCGATGTCCGTGTTGAGCAGCACGACGAGCGTGGCCTTCGCCTCCGGCAGGTAGAGGACCAGCGAGCCGTAGCCCGGCAGCGAGCCGTTGTGCCCGATCCAGCCCTGGACGTTGAAGATGCCGAGGCCGTAGCCGGTGCCCGGGAGCGCGTCGACCACGTCGAGGCGCTGGGCCTGGGTGGCGGGGGTCAGCAGGGTGCCGGTCGCCAAGGTCTTCGCCCAGCTGCGCAGGTCGGAGAGGTCGGAGATCATCGCGCCGGCCGCCCAGGCCCAGGAGGGGTTCCAGTCGGTGGAGGTCTCGACCTTGCCGGAGGCCGTCTGGTCCGTGTAGCCCTGGGCGTGCGGAGCGGGGAACTCCGGGCCCGTGGGGAACAGGGTGTGCTTCAGCCCGGCCGGTTCGACGACCTCCCGGTCGACGAACGTGTCGAGGGGGACGCCGCTGACCTTCTCCACCACCAGCCCGAGCAGGATCAGGTTGGTGTTGCAGTAGTAGAACTTCGCGTTCGGTTCGAAGAGCACCGGGTGCTCGAAGGAGTAGGCGAGCAGCTCCTGCGGGGTGAAGGGCCGGTCAGGGTTGCTGGTGAACGCCTTGTAGAAGCCCTCGTCCGCCGAGTAGTTGAACAGACCGCTGCGCATGCCGGCGAGCTCGCGCAGGGTGATCCGGTCGCCGTTGGGCACGCCGTCGACGTACTTGCCGATCGGGTCGTCCAGACCGACCTTCCCCTCGTCCACCAGCTCCAGCAGGGCGGTCACGGTGAAGGTCTTGGTCACGCTGCCGATCCGCATGTTCAGGTTCGGGGTCATCGGCGCGCCCGTGGCCTTGTCGGCGACGCCGAAGGACCGTACGTAGTCACCCTTGCCGGGGGCCGACACGGACACGATCACGCCGGGGATCTTCGCCTCCGCCAGGACCTGCTTGATCGCGGTGTCCAACTGGCGGGTGACGGCCGGGGTCAGCTGCGCGAACTCGTCCGAGGCGGCGGGGTTCGGGGTCGGCGCCGGGACCGTCGCGGCCGGTACGGGCGCCGTGGGCGCCGCCGCGTCCCAGGCGTACGCAGCGCCCGCCCCCGCCCCCACGGGCCCCATCAGGAGTCCGACCGCCGCCAGGGTCACGGCGGCACTGCGCCGGCGTGTCGTCATGCCCGGCCTCCTCACCCGCCAAGCCAAGGAACCATCCCTCCACGCTAGACCTGCGCCCCCGGCCGGGCGACCGGAGCCGGCGGCGGCGGAATCGTCCAAAAATCTATTCTAGAAATATCTCCGGATCGGCCAGACTTCCCCCATGACCGGTCGTACCTCCGGCCCACGGCCGGAACCCGACGAGCGGCGGACCGCCGGCTTCGGCCCGCCGCCCGCGCCTTTCGCCCCACCCCCACCGCCCGCACCACCCGTACCCCCCACCGTGACCGCCCCGCTGCCCGGCGGCCGGGGCCGACGGCGGTTGCCCCGGCCAGTGGTCGCCGTCGGCGCCGCCCTGGCGCTGCTCGCCGGCCTGCTCGTGATCGGCGGCGGCGCCTACCGGCTCACGGTCCGCGGCCACAGCGCGGAGCCCCTGGCCGGGCCCACCGGTACGCCCTCGGTCGACCAGGGCGACGGCAAGGGCCCGGGCGGGGGCCCTGCCGGGGGCTTCGAGGCCTACGACCCCAACGCCGGCATCCGGGCGGGCGAGGCCCGCGTCTGGCTGCGCGACAACCAGGCGGAGGTGGCCGGGGCCGGGACCTCGCAGTACGGCCCGTGGCGGGTCGGCGACACCGTGGTCAGCGCGATCCTGAACGGCTTCACCGCATACGCGGCGGCCGACGGCCAGGAGAAGTGGAAACTCCCGCTCCAGACACCGATGTGCGGGATCCCACCGGCCCCGTCCGCGACCGGCAAGCTCGTCGTGGGGGTGAAGGAGAGCGCCTCGGAGAGCTCGCGCTGCACCCACCTCCAGCAGATCGACCTCACCACGGGGCGGGCGGGCTGGAAGGTTCCGCTGCCGGCCGAGAACGCGTACGACAGCTCGACCCAGTTCGAACCGGCGATCAGTGGTGACACCGTGGTCGTCGTCCGGTCGGCCGTCATGAGCGGGTTCTCGGTCACCGACGGCCGCAAGCTCTTCGGTACGTCGAGCCCGAACGGCTGCTACCCGTACGGCATCGCCGGGGGCTCGCGGCTGATCGCCGTCCGCCAGTGCCCCGACCCGAAGGACGCCGTCGCCCGCGGACAGGCGATGGTCGAGGAGCTGGATCCGGCCACGGGCGCCGCGCGGTGGAGCTACAAGTACGCGCCGGACTGGACCGTCGGCCGGGTGCTGTCCGTCGACCCGCTGGTGGTCGCCGCGCACCACAAGGACAAGAAGACCTGGAACCTCACGGCCTTCGCCGCCGACGGCACGGTCCGCTCGCAGAGCGTCCCGACCTTCGGGGTCAGCGGCCGCTGCAACGGCTTCGGCAACGCGACCGGCTTCCAGGAGTGCTACGCCGTCGCGGCCGACGCCGACTCGCTCTACATCGGCGCGGGCAAGCCCGGCACCACGCTCGGCATCGACGTCACGAACCAGGTCGTCGCCGTCGACCTGAACACCGGTAAGGAGCGGTGGCGCACCGCCGAGCAGCCCAAGGGGCGCACCATGTGGCCGCTCGCGGTCGAGGACGGCAAGGTCCTCACCTACGTCACCCCGGGCAGCGGCGAGGCGGGGGCGGTCGTCGCCCTCGCCGCGGCCGACGGGGCCTCACGGCCGGTGCTGCAGAGCCCGGCGGCGGCGGCCGGCCCCGAGGACGTCTTCTACACCCACGGCATCCGCATCGCGTGGGCGGGCGGGCGGCTGTTCCTGCTCAACGGCCGGGTCTACAGCCCGGAACCGCGCAAGGCGAGCCGCGCGATCCTGTCCTTCGGCAAGTAGGGCAGGCAGGTACCAGGAGGGGCACCGTGCAGAACCCGTACCAACAGCCGACCGAGCCCGGCGGCCTGTACCGGCCGCCGCCGCCCTTCGGGGCGCCGCGGGAGCCCGACGCCGGCCGGGGCCGGATCGGCCGGAAGCGGCTCGTCGTGGGGATCGGCGCGCTGACCGCCCTGGCGGTCGGCGCCGCCGCGACCGGTGTCGCGCTCGGCGCCCGCGAGAACCGGCACCGCGCCTCGGCGGCGGCCGCGGCGCAGGCGGCCGACCCGACGAAGCCGCTCGTCGCGGGCTGGAAGACCGTGATCAACCCCAAGCACGGCACCGCCTTCGACGTCCCGCCCGGCTGGGAGGTCCTCGAACCCCAGATCTTCAGCGGCTACGAGGACAGCAAGGACACGGAGAAGGTACTCATCGGGCACACGGCACCCGCCTTCTACAAGTCCCGGTGGTGCAGCATCGACACGAACGGCGACGGCCAGATCACGGACGTCCGGCTCGGCAACGTCGGCACCAAGGGCGCCGGCGGCGCCAAGGACCCCGCCGACATCGCCGTGAAGGAGGCACCCACCTGGGTCTACGCCGCCTACACCCAGCCGGACAAGAGCGTGGTCACCTCCGACAAGCCGGTGGCCTACACCACGAAGTCGGGGGTCAAGGGGAGTTACGTCAAGGCGCGCTCCTCGGGCGTCGCGCGGAGCAACCGCTGTGCGGGCGACGGCCAGGCGATCGTCTTCGGCTTCCGCAACTCCCGCGGTGACCTGGTCTCCTGGAACTTCTACGGCCGTACGGGCGTCCCGGGGGCCGTCGACGACGCCCTGATCATGCGCATCCTGAGCACGGTCCGCCTGGCGGGCGAGCCGCAGGACCCCGGCCCCGGGCCGTGACCGCCCCGGGCCGTGATCGGCCGGGCCGTCCGCCCGGCGGCCCGGACGGGCGCCTCAGCCCTTCAGGAGGCGGGCCTCGGCCTCCTCGGTGAGGCCGTCCGCGAGCTTCAGTTCGGCCTCCGGGACGGAGCGCTGCCAGGTCCAGGTGTCGGTGACCGTCTCGGTGACCGGGCGGCAGACCAGGCCGGTGGCGTGGGCCCGCGCGACGTCCCCCGTGTGGATCGCGGCGTGGAAGTCCGTGCCGGGCGGGGCCCAGACGGGCAGGTCGGTCCACGGGGAGACCTCGGCGGCGGCGATCGCCTCGGGTGAGGTCCAGCGCAGTTCGGCGGCGCCGCCCGTGACGCGTGCGCAGAGGTCCAGGAGTTCACCGATGGTGGTGTGCCCCGGCTGTGAGACGAGGTTGTAGGGGCCGTGCAGGGAGGACTCCAGCGCGTCCAGCAGCCAGGCCGCCAGGTCGCGTACGTCGACGTACTGGAGCGGGGTGTCCCGCGGGCCGGGGGCCGGGATCCCACCGCCCCGGGCGATGCGGTTCAGCCACCACGGCAGGCGGCCCGCGTTCTCGCGCGGGCCCAGGATCAGGCCCGGCCGGACCAGCAGGGTGCGGTCCTCGCCGAACGCGCGCAGCACGGCCAGCTCCGACCCCCGCTTGTCGGCGGCGAAGTCGGTCGACTCCGCGTCCGGGTCGCCCTCGGCCAGGGGCCCGAACTCGTCCAGCCCCACCGGCACCGGCCAGGCGTACACCGAGCGGCTGGAGACGAAGGCGTGCCGCCCGACGCGCCCGGCCAGTAGGTCGGCCGCGTCGCGCACCACGGTCGGGGCACCCGACCAGGTGTCGACGACCGCGTCCCACTCCCCCGTCGCGAGGGCGGCCAGGCCGTCCTCGCGGGTGCGGTCGCCGTGGCGGACCCGTACGCCGGGCGGGGCCGGGTGCTCGCCCCGGTGGAAGACGGTCACGTCCCAGCCCCGGGCGACCGCGCCCTCAGCGACGGCGCGCCCCGCGAAGTCCGTTCCGCCCAGCAGCAGCAGCCTCATCCTGGTTCCTCTTCCTGGAGCTCGTCCGTCGTGTCGTGCGGCGTGCGGACGCCGCCGGGGGCCGTAGGGGCCGCCGGCGGCGTTCGACGTCAAACCCGGGTCAGCGGGCGGTGCGGTCCCGGTACGCCGCGAAGCGCTCGGCGATCTCCTGGGCGCGGCCCTCGGCCTCCGAGAGCTTCATCTCGGCGCAGTCGTAGCCGAGTTCCTCCTTCATGATCGCCATGGCGGAGGGCTCGAAGACGACGGTGCCGTCCGCGCGGATCTCGCTGATGCCGTCGTGGAGCTGCCCGGAGACGTTGATGGCGTGCGCCTCGTCCGCCGTCATGCCGTCGGGGAGCAGTGCGCGGAACTTGCCGTTCTCGATCGCCACCGGGTAGCCGCCGAGCGCCCCGTCCACGCCGGGCGCGTGGACCACCGCGTCGCGTTCGTCGGCGAGCGGCTCCAGGACGCTGAGCGCGGAGGAGGCGGTCATCGTCTGGCCGGGCAGACCGCCGGTGCGGCGGTACACGCCGGGCAGCCGGTTCAGGAGCTCCGCCACGTCCAGCTCGCCGGTGACGTCGCGCCCGTCGAGGCGGATGCCGAGGCCCATGCCGGCGGGGCCGCTGTTGCCGGTGCGGGACAGGCGGTGCGAGACGTAGTGGTGGGCCACCAGGCGCACCTCGACGTCGGCGGTGCTGCGGCCGAGCTCGTCGGCGGCCACGGAGGTGATGCCGGGGACGTTGTTGGCGACGTTGCCGATGCCGATGTGCGGGGAGAGGCCGACCGCGGTGAGCGCGGGGTGCACGGCGTCGGGATAGGCGGCGTTGACGACCAGGGCCTGGGTGCCGGAGAGCCGGACGGCCTCCATGGCCTTCATCACGGGCACGAGGTGCATGGGCAGCCACGGGCCGTAGTTGGCGGCGTAGACCCGCTGGAAGGCGTCCTGCTGGAGGGTGGAGATGACCCACCAGGACTGGTAGCTGACGGCCAGGAAGATGATGTCGGGGGCGAAGGCGGATATCCGCTCGGCGGTGCGCGCCACGTCCGTGATGTCGGTCCGCGCGTGGCTGACCTCGTTGGTGTATCCACGCTGGACGCTGCAGAAGCGCGTCAGGTTGGCGGCCTTCAGGACGGTCTCCTCGTCGCGGCCGACGAGCTGGACGTGGCGCGGGTTCGGGCTGTGTGCCAGCTCGTGGAAGACACGGCGGCCGATGTCGCCGGCACCCAGGACCATGATCTTGCGGGCGTTGTTCATGAGGTACCTCCGAAGGGTGCGGCAGCGGCGAAGGGGGCGGCGACGGGCGCCATCAGGTGGGCGTCGCGGACGAGTCGGGGCAGTGCGCGCATGGACGGGAAGGTGAGCGCGCCCTCCCGGTGGGGCGGGGTGTCCGGGTCGGCGGTGTACTGCAGGACCCGCATCCCGGCGGCCACGGCGGCGTCCACGCCGACCGGGCTGTCCTCGACCACGACGCACTCGTCGGGCGTGACACCGCAGCTCCCGGCTGCCCAGAGGAAGAGCTTCGGGTCGGGCTTCCAGGCGTCGGCGTCGTAGGCCGAGAAGAGCCGGTCGCCGAAGTGGTGCAGGATCCGGGCCTTCTCCAGGCGGCTGCGCATGATGGCGAGCGGGCTGTTGGAGGCCACGCACATGCGGTCGCCGACGGCGGCGGCGAGCTGTTCGAGGGCGTACGCGACGCCGTCGATGGGCTCGATGCGGTCGCCGATCAGCTCCTCGCAGCGGGCGCGGGCGATCGCCATGGCGTCCTGTGGCGGGGCGTTGCCCGACAGGTCCGCCATCAGGTCGAAGCACTCCTGCATCTTCTTGCCGGAGAACAGTTCGTCCCGCTGGTCCTTGTCCAGCCGCAGGCCCATCATCTCGCCGACGTGGGCGATCCCGCCGTTCTCGGCGTCCTGCGTGTCCACGAGTACGCCGTCCAGGTCGAAGACGACGAACTCATCGGCGCGTACGGGGAACTCACTCATAGTCGATCCAGTCCACGCTCTCGATGGCGGCGACGGTCGCGGCCAGTTCCTCATGGGTGGCGGCGGAGCCGATGACGGCCGCCGTGTTGCCGCGCGCGCCGATCCGCCAGTCCACGTCCGCGCCGGGCTCGGCGAGGACGACGACCCGGTCGACGTGGGCGAGGCGGCGCAGGGCTGAGACGCCCCGGATGGCGCGCACCCGGCGGGCTCCGAGGGGCGGCACGGTCAGGTAGTGGAAGGCGATCGGCCCGCCCTGCTTGACCTCGGGGGTCTCGTACGGGAGGCCGAGCGCGGCGGCGACCGCCACGTACGCGGGGTCGGAGGTGCCGGAGCGGACGGCGAGGTCGTCGACCCAGGCGCCGAGCCGGCCGTTGACCTCGATGACCCGGGGGCCGTCGGCGGTCAGTTTGATCTCGACGTCGGCGACGCCGTGGATGTTCAGGGCGCGCACCGCGCGGCAGGCGAGGTCGCGGACCTCGCGCTCCTCGGCCTCCGGCACGACGGAGAAGCCGCCGTAACCGCCGCGCTCGCGGAACGGTTCGGCGAGCGCGAACTTGCTGGTGACGAACACCGGACGGACGTCGTCCCCGTCGGCCACGCAGTCCACGGCGATGTAGTCGCCCCAGGGCGCCGGGGTGGGTCGCCCCACCAGGAGTTCCTCCAGCATCACGGCCGTCTCGGCGGGACCGCCGTCGGAGCCGGTGAAGATCGCCGCGAGGGCGGCCCGGCACTCCTCGGGGGTGGCGACGGCCTGCGTGTTGCGGCTGGACGCGCCGATCACCGGCTTGATGATGGCCGGCAGCCCGACGTGGGCGATCGCCTCGTCGGCCTGGGCGGGGTCGGTCAGGGTGCGGAAGCGCACGCTGTCCACGCCCGCCTCGGCGAACCGGCGGCGCTGCAGGTCCTTGTGGGTGATGGCGTCGACGTCGGCCGGCCGGTGGTAGCGCAGGCCGAGCGCCTCGGCGAGCCGCACGGTCGGGGCGATCTGGAACTCGCTGAAGGTGAGGACGCCCGCCGGGGCGAGCGCGCGCAGCGCCGCCTCGGTCTGTGCCTCGGTGCGGCCCGCGGTGTTCACGACGGTGCCGACCATCTCCAGGGTCGGGATCATCTCCTGGGCGTGCGCGGTGTCCGCGGTGACGAACACCAGGTCGCAGCCGGCCTGCCGGGCCGCCTCGGCGAGCCGGGTGGGGGCGAGGCTGCCGGCGTCGTAGACGACGAGCAGCACGGGGCGGGCGGGGGTCTCGGTCATGGGTCAGCCTCCGGCCGGGAACGCGCCGGTGCGGCGGGCGACGATCAGGGCCCCCGCGAGCGACTCGACGGTCGAGTAGGTGAAGAGGGTGCGCACCGGGATCTCCAGGCCGAAGTCCTCCTGGAGCCGCAGCGCGACCCGGGTCGCGGTCAGAGAGTCGCCGCCCAGGTCGAAGAAGTCGTCCTGGGCCCCGACCTCGTCGGCGTACAGCGTCTCGGCCCACACCCGGGCCACCGCCCGCTCGGCGGGGGTGCGCGGGGCGATGAACTCGGCCTCCAGGCCGGTGCGTTCGCCGTCGGGTGCGGGCAGCGCCTTGCGGTCGGTCTTGCCGCTGGTGGTCAGCGGCATCCGGTCCAGGAAGACGTACGTACCGGGCACCATGTAGCCGGGCAGGGTGCGCCCGCACCGGTCGCGCAGCGCGCCGATGCCGGGCACCGGGCGGCCGGACACCGGGACGACGTACGCCACGAGCGTCTTCTCGCCGGGGACGTCCTCGCGGACCGCGACGGCGCAGGAGTCGACGTCCTCGTGGGCCAGCAGCGCGGCCTCGATCTCGCCGAGTTCGATGCGGAAGCCGCGCACCTTGACCTGGTGGTCGAGGCGGCCGAGGAACTCCAGGTCGCCGCCGGGCAGCCACCGCACCAGGTCGCCGGTGCGGTAGACCCGGCCGGCCGCGAACGGGTTCCGGGTGAAGCGCTCGGCGGTCAGGTCGTCGCGGCCGAGGTAGCCGCGGGCCACGCCGGCGCCGCCGATGAGCAGCTCCCCGGGTACGCCGACGGGGACCGGGCGGTCCGCGTCGTCGACGACGTACAGCTCGGTGCCGGCGGTGGGGCGGCCGATGGGGACCGTGCCGGTGGCGTCGGCGATCTCGGCGACGGAGGCGTAGACGGTGGTCTCCGTCGGGCCGTAGCCGTTGAGGACGCGGGTGCCGGCGCGCAGCATCCGTGCGGCCAGTTCGGCGGGCAGGGCCTCGCCGGCGGCGAAGATCTCCAGGGCGCGCGGCCGGTCGCCGAGGGCGTCCAGGAGCGGGCGCAGCGCGGACGGCGTGGCCTGGACGAGGGTGACGGCGTGCCGGTCGATCAGCTCGACGAGGGCCGGCGGGTTGTGGATCTGCTCCTGGTGCGCGCCGATGATCCGGCCGCCGGTGATCAGCGGCAGGAACACCTCGACGCCCGCGATGTCGAAGGTGGCCGAGGTGGTGAACAGGACCCGCTCGTTCGCCGGGGACGGGAAGGTCTCCCGCATGCCGCAGAGCAGGTTGCGGAAACCGCCCCGGGTGACGGCGACGCCCTTGGGGGTGCCGGTGGAGCCGGAGGTGTGGAGGACGTAGGCGAGGTGCCCGGGCCCGGCTGTCGCGGCCGCTTCCACGACGGGGGCGGCGGCGATCGCCGCGGCGTCGGTGTCGACCGCTACGAGGGTGCGCGGCCCCGCGCCGGCGCCGCCGGACAGTCGGCCGCGCAGCGACTCCTGGGTGACGACCACCGGGGCGGCCGTGTCCCGCAGGACGAACTCCAGGCGGTCGACCGGGTGCCGGGGATCGAGCGGCACATAGGCCGCGCCCGAGCGGAGCACGGCGAGCATCGTCACGATCAGTTCGGTCCCGCGTTCCAGGCAGACCGCGACGGGCACGTCGGGGCCGGCGCCGAGGCCGCGCAGGTGGTGGGCGAGGCGATCGGCGCGGGCGTCGAGCTCCCGGTAGGTGAGCTCCTCGGTGCCGAAGACGACCGCGACGGCGTCGGGTACGCGCCCGGCCTGCTCGGCGACCAGATCGGCCACGTCCACGGCGTCCGCGTCCTCGGGGAAGGCGGCGCGGCCGCGGCCCCAGACGTCGAGCAGCAGCTCGCGCTCGGCGGCGCCGAGCGGGTCGAGCGCCTCCAGCGCGATCCCGGGGGCCTCGGCGACGGCGGTCAGCAAGGTGAGGTAGCCGTCCATGAGCCGCTCCGCGCTCGCCGCGTCGAACAGCTCCGCGGCGAAGTCGACGCGCAGGCCGAGGCCCTCGCGTCCGGCGGTCGGATCCAGGGCCAGGGTCAGGTCGGGCGGGCAGTCGCCCTCGGCCCGGTGGGCCGGCCCGTCCGTGAACAGGGCCTGCACCACGGGGTGGTGGCCGTCGGCCGCGCGCCCGAACACGGCGGCGAGGCGGGCCACGGGCAGCGCGGCGGCCCGGCCGCGGGTCAGCGCGGCGTCGGTCCGCGCCACGAGCTCGGCGAAGGCCGGGCCCGCGGTCAGGTCGGCGCGGACGACGGCCAGGCCGCCGTCGGGGCCCGGGACGCCCACCGCGAGGTCACTGCGGCGGGTCCACCGGCCGAGCAGCACCTGGTAGGCGGCGAGCAGTACGGCGGACAGCGGGGCGCCGTACTCGGCGGCCGCCTTGTCCAGCCCCTGCGCCGTACCGGCCGGGACGGTGCGGGTGACGTGGCCCAGGGCGCCGGTGCGCGCCGAGGGGCGCGGCCGGTCGGTGGCCGGCTCCAGCGGTTCCAGACCAGCCAGTTCGGTTCGCCAGTACTCCGGCGCGTCGGTCATGACCCCTCCGTCGTGTCGAGGATCCGCGCCAGTGCCTTGCGGTCCGTCTTGCCGTTGTCGTTGAGCGGCAGCCCGCCCGGCAGGTGCGTGAGCGAGGTGGGCACCATGTGCAGCGGGAGCAGCTCGCGCAGCCAGGAGTCGAACCGCTCGGGGTCCACCTCGCGGCCCGCGTAGGCGCCGACCAGCTCGGTCTCGCCGTCCGGGCCGGGCAGGGCGAGCACCGCGGCGTCGATGACGTGCGGGTGGCGGTGCACGGCCGCCTCGACCTCGCCGAGCTCGATGCGGAAGCCGCGTACCTTGACCTGCTGGTCGAGGCGGCCCCAGTGCACGTAGAGCCCGTTCTCGCGCCGGACCCGGTCTCCGGTGCGGTACCAGTGGCGGTCGGTCAGCGCGGTGCTGCCGTCGTAGCTCACCGCGGGGCCGCCGTCGGGCTCGTACGACACGAACCGCCCGGCGTTCTCGCGCGGGTCGAGGTAGCCGCCGAAGCGCTGCGCGCCGCGCACGCACAGCTCGCCCTCGTCGGCCGCCAGGCCGTTCTCGTCCAGCAGCACCGTCTCGTTGCCCGGCAACGGGACGCCGATGGGCACGGTGCCGTTGGAGAACTCCGGCCAGTCCTCGGCCGGTCCGGACAGCGCGTGGTTGGTGCAGCACACCGTCAGCTCGGTGGGCCCGTACACGTTGTGGATGACGGCGTTCGGGGCGACCGCGCGCCACAGTTCGGCGTGCTGCGCGGTGACCGGCTCGGCGCCGAACATGCTGTGCCGCAGGTTCACGGCGCGGCCCGTCGGCAGGTTGCCGAGCCGCTGCGCCTCACGGATCACCGAGGGCACCGAGAACCAGTGGGTGAGCTCGCGCTCGACGACGAAGTCGATCGGCCGGTAGAGGTCGGCGGCGAGCGGCACCACCAGGGTGGCGCCGCCGCCCCAGGTCGCGAACAGGTCGATGACGGACGCGTCGAAGGTCAGGCCGAAGGTCTGGGTGAGCCGGGCGCCCGGCGCGATCTCGTACCGCTCGATGGTGTGCGCGAGGAACAGCGAGGTGTTCCGGTGCCGGATCGGCACGCCCTTGGGCTGGCCGGTGGAACCCGACGTGAACATCAGGTAGGCCTCGCGGTCCGGGTCGTCCGGGACCGGCGGCAGCGACCGCTCCAGTACCTCGGTCGCCGTGCCGGACGCCCGCTCGTCCTCGTCGAGACCGAGGACGGTGGGCCGGTGGCGTTCGGGCAGCCGGGTGAACAGGTCGGCGGACCGGGTGTCCACCAGGGCCACCTCGACACCGGCCCGTTGGGCGATGTCGAGATTGCGCTGCGCGGGGTAGTCGGGGTTGAGCGGGACGAGCGCCGCGCCGAGCCGCTGGATCGCCAGGTAGCCGGCGTACGCGGCGACCGAGCGGGTGGCGGCGAGCGCCACCCGGGCGGGCAGGGAGCCGTGCTTGGCGGCGATGCGGTCGGCGAGGGTGAGCGCGAGGGCGCGCAGCTCGCCGTAGGTCAGTACCTCGTCGCCGATCTCCAGGGCGGGCAGGCCGGTGTGACGCAGGGCCGATTCCTCGAACCACTGGTAGAGCGTGCGCTGTTGCCGGTCGTTCATCGCTTCCTCGGTATCGGTGTGCTGGTCTGGCGGACACGGCCGCGGGCGCGCATGGCCTCGGCGCGGGCCTGGGCCCGGCTCTGCACGCGCTCCCCGGCGGCCGACGGGGCGTCCGTGGCGGGGGCGCCGCCCAGGAAGGTGGCCATGGCCCGGACGGTGGAGTGCCGGAACAGGTCCACGACGTCGACCTCGCGGTCCAGTGCGGTACGCAGCCGGTCGCGCAGCCGGATCAGGAGCAGCGAGTTACCGCCGACGTCGAAGAAGTTCTCCGACGCGCCGACGGTGCGCCCCAGCACCTGCTCCCAGGCCTCGGCGACGGTCCGTTCGGCGTCGCTCGCCGGCCGCGCGTCGTCGGCCCCTCCGGCCGGTCGGGCGGCCTCGGCGGCGGCCGCCTCGGCGAGCAGCTTGGCGATCGCCTCCCGGTCGGGGCGCCCGCCCGGCAGCAGCGGCAGCCGGCCGGCCAGGTGCAGCCGGGCGGGCTGCAGGTGGCCGGGCAGCAGGTCCCGCAGGTGGGTACGGAGGGCTTCGACGGTCAGGTCCGCGCCCGGCCGGGCCGTCGCGGCCGCGGCGAGGGAGCCGTCCGCCGGGTCGGTGAGGACCTGCGCCCGGGCGACGCCCGGGTGGGCGAGCAGCGCGGCCTCGACGTCGAGGGCGGCCACGCGGACGCCCCGCACCAGGGCGTGGTCGGCGGCCCGGCCGGCGAAGACGATCCGCCCGTCGGGAAGCCGGCGGGCCAGGTCGCCGGTGGCGAACAGGCGGGCGCCGGGCTCGCCGCCGAACGGGTCGGGCCGGAAGCGTTCGGCGGTGCGGCCGCCCCGGTCCAGGTAGCCGCGGGTGACGGCCGGGCCGCCGATGTGCAGCTCACCGATCGCGCCGGTGGCCGCGATCGCGCCGCGCGGATCCAGGACGTACGCGGTGGCGCCGGCCGGCAGACCCAGCGGCAAGGGCCCGTGGTCCTCGCCCTCCGGGGCCCGCACCGGGCCCGCGAGCACGGGTCCGGCCGTCTCCGCGCAGCCGTACAGCTGGTGCACGTCCGTGCCCCCGGCGGCCACCACGGCCGCGAGGGTGCCCGGGAACAGCGGCTCGCCCGTGGTGAGTACGGGGACCCGCGCGCCCCCGGTGAGCAGCCCGGCCAGCTCGGCGGGGGCCGCGAGCACGGTGGCCTCGTCGGCGCCGGTGGGGACGACCGCGCGGCCGCCGCGGGTGAGCGGGCCGAACAGCTCCAGGAACGCGGCCGGCGCGTCCGGGGCCGCCAGCTGGGCGACCGCCTCGAAGACGGTGGCGGGCAGCTCGCGGTGGGCCCAGCGCAGTCGGGACACCAGGTTGCGGTGCTCGGCGACGACCGCGCGCGGCTCGCCGGTGACACCGGCCGTGCGCAACACCCAGGCGGCGCCCCGCGCGGTGACCCGTACGGTCTGCGGCGCCGGCCCGTCCTCGTCGTCGGCGATGTCCTGCGGGTCGAGCACGTCGACCCTGGTGCGGTCGAACAGCGCGCCGGAGTAGGCGTCGGCGAGGACCGTCCGCAGCCCCGCGTCGTCCACGGCGAGCCGCAGCAGGAACGCGGGCAGCTCCGGGTCGAGCGGTACGCAGGTGCCGCCCGCCCGGACCACGCCGAGTTGGGCGGCGGCCAGCGCGAAGGACTTCGGGGCGCACACCCCGACGGGGGTCTCGGGGCCGACGCCGAGCGCCTGCAGGCGCGCCGCCACCCGGTCCGCGGCGCGGTCGAGTTCGCGGTACGTCCAGGTGCGCGCCCCGGCGGCCACGGCGACCGCGTCGGGGGTGCGGGCGATCTGCTCGGCGACCAGCTCGTGCAGGGTGGCGCCGTCCTCGTAGGCGGCCGCGGGCGCCGGGGCGTCGGTGCGCAGCAGCGCGGAGACCCGGGCCGTCGGGTCGGCGCCGATCCGCTCCAGGACCAGGCGCAGCCGGTCGAGCAGCAGGCGGACGGTGGCCTCGTCGAAGAGGTCGGTGCGGAAGTCCGCGAGGGCCAGCAGGCCGTTCTCGGTCTCCACGGTGTCGATCGCCAGGTCGGTCTTCATGGTGGGCAGGCGCAGCTCGGCCGCGCCGAACCGGGAGCCGGCGGCCTCGTGGACGGGCGCGGCCGGCGCGTGCGTGTACATGACCTGGTAGAGCGGGTGGTAGCTCGGGTCGCGGGCGAGCCCGAGCCGGTCCATGACCTCGTCGACGAGCAGGTCGGGGTGGTCGAGGGCGTCCAGGAGGTCGCCTCGGACCCGGCCGATCAGGTCGGTGAACTCCGGGTCGTCGGCGAGCTCGCCGCGCAGGACGACGGGCCGGGTGAGGTAGCCGATGACGCCGGCGCTCTCGGTGGTGTCGCGGCCGGAGACGGCCATGCCGGTGAGCACGTCGGTGCCGCCGTACTGGCTGAGCACCACGTCCACGGCGGCCTTGAGCACCATGAACAGGCTGGCGCGCTTGGTGCGGGCCAGCCGGCGCAGGGGCTCCACGACCGGCTCGGGGACGACGGTGGTCACCCGGGCCCCGGTGTGCCCGGCGCGTGCCCGGCGGGGCCCGGCGAGCGGCAGTTCGAGGAGCGCGGGGGCGCCGGCCAGGCGCCGCGTCCAGTAGGCCAGCCGTTCGGGCCTGGCCTCCTCGTCCTGTGCGGTGCGCGCGGCGAGGAACTCCCCGTACCCGACGGCGGGCCGGGGCAGCGGGTCGACCCGGCCGGCCGCGAACGCCCCGTAGAGGGCGACGAGTTCGGTGGTGAACAGGTCAAGCGAGGCCCCGTCGAACACGATGTGGTGGACACCGACGAGGAGTTGGTGGCTCGTCGGGGACAGGCACAGCAGCTCGGCCCGCAGCAGCGGTCCGCCGTCCAGGTCGAACGGGGTCCGGGCGAAGGCGTCCGCGCGGGCGGCCGCCTCTTCCCGTGTCACGTCGATCGGGTCGAGGGCGCCCGGGGCGGGCGCCCCGATCCGCTGGACGGGCTCGCCGCCGGCGTCCCGCACGATCCGCACCCGCAGCGCGTCGTGCCGCCGCACGAGGGCGTCCAGGGCGCGCCGCAGGGCGTCGACGTCGAGCGATCCCTCGACGGTGATCGCGAAGGGGATGCTGAAGAACGGGTCGGCGGGCCGGAGTTGGCCCAGCGCCCACAGCCGCCGCTGGGCGGGGGTCAGGGGAAGGACGGGCAGGTCGAGCGTACTCATGCGACGGCCTCCGGTTCCGGGGCGCCCGCCCGCCCGCCGCGGCCGCCGCGCAGCCGGGGGACGAGGAGGACGAGGGCCGCGACGACCAGGACGGCGCCGGCCACGACGATGGATGCGGCGATGCCGACGAGCCCGGCGAGCAGGCCTCCGACGACCACGCCGAGGACGGTGAAGTTGACCATCAGGGCGTTGAGCAGGCCGACGCCCCGACCGCGCAGCTCCTCGGGCAGGTCGCTGAGCAGCGTGTTGGCGACCGGCACCTGGAAGAGCCCCGAGCCCAGCCCGGCCAGGACGCACCAGAGCAGGACGACGATCAGACCGAGGACGCCTTGGTCGGTGGCGTCCCACACGCTGCCCGTGGGGGCGAGCAGCAGCAGGGAGGCGCCGAAGAGCACGATCGACCCGATGAGCAGCCCCCGGTCGGAGTAGCGGCGCACCAGCGGCGGACCGGTGAGCGCGCCGATCACACAGCCCGCGCCGAAGCCGGCCTGCGCCAGCCCGTACTCGAAGGCCGGCAGCTCGAAGACGCTCAGGAGCTGGGAGTTGAGGTTGGTGGTGAACAGGCCGAGGACCAGCATCACCGGGACCATGACGATCGCCAGGAAGCGCAGCGAGGGGACGGCGAGCACACCGGAGATGCCGGTGCGCAGCGACTGCCAGTACCCCTCGCGGCCGCTGTCGGCGCCCCGCACGGGCACCTCCCGCAGGACCGCCATGCCGGCGAGCAGCACCGCCGAGACCACGAACGTCACGGCGTCGAGCACGAAGACCGTGGTGACGCTGCCGAAGGCGATGAGCAGACCGCCGAGCGCCGGGCCCACCAGGTTGAGGGTGTGGTTGGTGGACTGGAAGAGGGCGACCGCCGTGGGGATGCTGTGCCCGCGCACGATCAGCGGGATCGCGGTGATCCGGGCCGTCTCGAAGAAGGCCTTGGCGATGCCGCTGAGCAGGATGAGGACGAGCAGCAGCAGTGGGGAGTCCCGTACGACGATCATCGCGAGCACCAGGACGAAGCGGACCAGGTCCGAGCCGACCATGAGCAGCCGGGCGGGCAGCCGGTCGGCCAGCGGGCCCACGAACGCGCCGAGTACGCCGAAGGGCAGCAGCTGCGCGATGACGACCAGGGAGACGTACAGGACGGGGTCGTCGGTCTCGGTGGCCACCACGTAGATCAGGGTGATCTTGGTGATGGCGTCACCGAGGAAGGAGGCGACGACGGCCAGCCAGTACCGGATGTAGGTCCGGTCCTTCAGCAGCTCAAGCATGGTCGCCTCCGCCGTTCCCGGCAGCGCCGTTCAGTACCTGGTTGAGGACGTCGGCGACGCCCTCGATGTGGGGGTGGCGCATCATCGTGTAGTGGTTGCCGCCGACCGTGCGGACGTCGAAGTGCTGTCCGGTCAGCGCGTTCCAGGAGGTCGCGAGGTCCCACTCCTCCTCGTCGGCGCGGATCAGCGTGACCTTGCCCTTCACGGGGTCGGGCCGGAAGTTCCACACCAGGCGCAGGTTGGCGACCCACAACGCGTAGATGTCGCGGATCTGCTCCCGGCCGGCGTCCGGCGGCAGGTAGTCGCAGTCGCGGGCGATGCCGAGCAGGTAGTCGAGGTGCGCGTCCTCGTCCATGGCCTGGAGTTCGGCGAGCGGCTTGAGGCGCTGCCCGTAGTCCCACTGCAGGTTGGCGGCGATGGCCTCGACGATCTCGGCCGGGTCCGGCTCGGAACCGGCCGGCACGACGGCGGGCGCGTGCGCGTCCATCATGACCACCGACACCTCGGCGCCGCTCTTCTCCAGCTCCCCCGCGACGGCGAAGGCGTTCGCGCCGCCGTAGCACCAGCCGGCCACCGTGTACGGGCCTTCGGGCTGGGTCTCACGGATCAGCGCGGCGTACTGGGCGGCGCGGTCACCGAAACCGGTGAACGGCAGCGCGCCGTCGACGGGCGGCGGCGAGGCCAGGGCGTACAGCGGGCGCCCGGCGGGCTCGACGAGCGCCGCGAAGGGCATGTAGCAGACGACCTCGCTGCCGGCCGGGTGGGCGAAGAACACCGGAGAGCCGGTGCCGTCGCCGGAGCCGAGCTCGACCAGGTGCACCCCGGTCTCGTCCTGGTAGCCCTCGCGCAGCATCCGGGCGAACCGCTCGACGGTGGCGCCCCGGAAGATCGCCGCCATCGGGAGCTGCCGGCCGAACCGCTTCTCGATCTCCGCCATCAGGCGCAGCACGAGCAGCGAGTGACCGCCCAGGTCGAAGAACCGGTCGTGCAGGCCGATCGGCGAGACCCCGAGGACCTCCTCCCAGATGTGCGCGACCTCCAGCTCGACGGCGTCGCGCGGCGGCACGTAGCTCGCCGCGTCGCGCGGGGCGGCGGGGGCGGGCAGGGCCCGGCGGTCGATCTTCCCGCTGGTGTTCAGGGGGAAGGTCTCCAGGCGGACGATCGCGGCGGGGACCATGTAGTCGGGCAGGAAGCCGCGCAGGTGCTCGCGCAGCTCCTCGGCGCCCAGCGCCTCGTCGGCGGACTCGACGTAGCCGGTGAGCCGCTTGTCGCCGGGGCGGTCCTCGCGGACCAGGGCGACCGCGCGGCGCACCGCCGGGTGCTCCTCCAGCCGGGCCTCGATCTCGCCCAGCTCGATGCGGAAGCCGCGCAGCTTGACCTGGCCGTCGTCGCGACCGAGGAAGACGAGCGTGCCGTCCTCGCGCAGCCGCGCCTTGTCCCCGGTGAAGTAGAGGCGGGCGCCGGGGCGGCCGCCGAACGGATCGGGTACGAACCGCTCCGCGGTCAGGCCGGGCCGGCCGCGGTAGCCGCGGGCGACACCGGTGCCGCCCAGGTACAGGTCGCCGGGCATGCCGACGGGGACCGGGGCGAGCCGGTCGTCCAGGACGTACACCTGCGTGTTGTCGAGCGGTCGGCCGATGGAGATCTGCTCGGTGCCGCTGTCCAGGCGTCGGAACGTGGACCAGATCGTGGTCTCGGTGGGTCCGTACACGTTCCAGGTGCGGCCGGGCTCGCGGACCAGCTGCTCGGCCAGGGCGGGCGGCAGGGCCTCGCCGCCGACCAGGACGCGCAGCGAGCCGTCGTTGCGCCAGCCCGCCTCCACCAGCAGGTGCCAGGTGGCCGGGGTGGCCTGCATGACGGTGGCACCGGTCTCGGCGAGCAGTTCGGCGAGCCGCCGGCCGTCGACGGCCTGCTCCTTGGTGACGACGTGCGTCCGGGCCCCACTGATCAGCGGGGCGTACAGCTCCAGGCCCGCGATGTCGAAGGTGACGGGGGTGACGGCGGCGAGCGTGTCGCCGGGGGCGAGCCCGGTCTCCCGGGCCATGGCCAGCAGCAGGTTGACCAGGTTGCGGTGGGTCACCTCGACGCCCTTGGGGCGGCCGGTGGAACCGGAGGTGAAGATGACGTACGCGAGGCGGTCCTCACCGGAGGCGGGCTTCGCCGGGACGGCGGGCGCGGCGGCGATCGCCTGCGCGTCGGTGTCCAGGCGGATCCGCTCGCCGGGGCAGTCGGCGAGCGCGCCGAGCAGCCCCTCCCGGGTGAGCAGGAAGCCGGCGCCGGCGTCGCCGGTCATGTCGGCCAGGCGCTGCGCCGGGTAGGCGGCGTCGAGCGGCAGGTAGGCGCCGCCCGACATGATCACGCCGAGCAGGGCGACGACGAGGTCCACCGAGCGGTCCAGGCAGACGCCGACGACGGTCTCGGGGGCGACGCCCCGCGCCTGCAGGTGGGACGCCAGCCGGCCGGAACGGTCCAGGAGTTCGCCGTACGTCAGCCGCTCGTCGCCGCAGGAGACGGCGACCGCGTCGGGGGTGGCGGCGGCCTGGCGGCGTACCAGTTCGTCCAGGCCGAGGCCCGGCTCGCGCTCGACCTCGGTGTCGTTCCACTCGACGAGCAGGGTGTGTGCCTCGTCGGCGTCGACCAGGGACAGGTCCTCGACGGTGCTGCCGGCGTCCTCGGTCATCTGCTCCAGGAGCCGCACGACCTGACGGGCCATCCGCGCCATCGTGCTCTCGTCGAACAGGTCGGTGTTGTACTCGAACAGGCCGTGCAGGTGGTCGGCGGCGAGCTGCGGGTCGTCGAGGAACCCGAGGAACACGTCGTCCTTGGCGGTGGCGTTGTCGAGCATCAGCTCCTCGACGCGCAGCCCGGCCATCGGCGGCGGGTCCTCGTGGACGAAGTCCACCAGGATGAAGGAGGCCTGGTAGATCGGCGTCCGACTGGGGTCGCGGGGGATGTCGAGCTCGTCCAGCAGGGTGCCGAACGGGATGTCGAAGTGGTCGAAGGCGCCCAGCATGGTGGAGCGGGTCGCCTGGAGCAGCTCGCGGACCGTCATCGCGGGCGAGACCGTGGTGCGCAGCGGCAGCATCGTGAGGAAGTAGCCGATCATCGGCTCGGTCTCGGGCCTGCCGCGGGTGGACGAGGTGGTGCCGACGACCACGTCCCGTTGGCCGGTGAGCCGGTGCAGCAGCGTCTTCCAGGCGGCGAGCAGCACGATGTTGATCGTGACGTCCTCGCGCTTGGCGAGGTCGCGGATCGCCTGGGTCAGCTCCGGGGTGAGCGGGAACTGGTAGCGGGCGCCGTTGGAGGTCATGACCGGCGGGCGCGGCCGGTCGGTGGGCAGCTCCAGGACCAGTTCGGCGCCTTCGAGCTTCTTCTTCCAGTACGGCAGGTGCTTGTGCCGGACCTCCTCGCGCAGCCATCGCGGCTGCCACGCGGAGTAGTCCGCGTAGTGCACCTCGACGGGCGGGAGCTGCGGCGCGCGGCCCGTCGCGAACGCCGTGTAGAACTCGGCGAACTCGGCGTTGAAGATGCCCATCGAGCCGCGGTCCCAGACCAGGTGGTCGACGGTGCCGACGAGCACGTGCTGATCGTCGGCGACCCGCAGCACCGCGATGCGCAGCAGCGGTCCCTCGACCAGGTCGAAGGGGGCGCGCATCTCCTCGGTGGCCAGGCGCGTCAGCTCCGCCTCGCGCCGCTCCTGCGGTACGGAGCGCAGGTCGACGTGGCGGACCGGCACCTTCATGGCCGGGTGGACGACCTGGACGGGGGCGTGGCCGTCCTGCTCGAAGGTGGTGCGCATCGCCTCGTGGCGCTGCACGAAGGCGTCGGTGGCGCGCTGGAGCGCGTCCCGGTCCAGCGCGCCGTGCAGCTTCGAGGCGAAGTAGACGTTGTAGACCGGGTCTTCGGCGTCGAACTGGTGGATGAGCCAGATGCGCTCCTGGTCCACGGTGAGCGGTATCCGGTCGCCGCCCGTGCGCCGGGGGATGGGGCCGGCCGTCGCGGGCGTCCCGGCGCGCTCGCGCATCTTCTTGTCGAGGAGGGCCCGCTGGGCGGGGGTGAGGCCGGCCAGCCGGTGGGCGAGTTCGGTCACGACTGGTCTCCTTCGGCGGCGGCCTCGGCGGCCTCGACGGCCCGGTACCGGTTCTTGAGTTCGGTGAGGTGTTCCAGGCCCTTGACGACCTGGCCCGGCGCGAGGCCGAAGTCGACCAGGCAGGCCACCTCGTCCACACCGATGTCGACGAGGTCCTCGATGAGGGACTCGCACTTGTCGGGCGTGCCGAGGAGCGCGAGCGTGTCGAAGTACCGCTCGAAGGTGGCGTTCAGCATCACGTCGCGCTCGGCCTCGGAGAGCTTGGAGTACTCGCTGCCGAAGCTGTCCTGCTGCGCGAGGAAGGTCTTGAGGTAGCCGGTCAGCGGCTCCCGCACGATCTCCCGGGCGCTCTCGTCGTCGGAGTCCAGGAACGTGTGCACCATCGCGGTGACCTTGGCGCGGGACGGGTCGTGCCCGGCCCCGACGAGCGCCTCGCGGTAGGCGGCGATCTTGTCCTTGAGGTCGGCGGGCCGCTGGGCGACGAGACCGGTCAGCAGGTAGGCGCCGGCCTCACCGGCCTTGACGAACGTCTCGGGGCTGCCCTGCGCGGACACCCACACCGGGAGTTCGGGCTGGATCGGGCGCGGCAGGGTGCGTACCGACTGGAGCGAGCCGTCGGCGCGCGGCAGTTCGACGCTCTCCCCGGCCCACAGCCGCCGGATCGTCTCGATCGCCTCGAACATCTCCTCCTTGCGGCGCGGGTAGCGCTGCTGCCCGTCGCCGGGGGCCAGGAGGAAGTCGTCGGGGTGCCAGCCGGAGGCGGCGGAGATCGCGGCCCGGCCGCCGGACAGGTTGTCGACGACCGCCCATTCCTCGGCGACGCGCACCGGGTGGTGCAGCGGCAGCACGCAGCTGCCCGCCCGGATCTGGATCGACTGCGTCTGCACGGCGATGGCCGCGGCCAGGACCGACGGGTTGGGGTAGAGCCCGCCGAAGTCCACGAAGTGCCGCTCGGGCACCCAGATCCCGGCGAAGCCGTTGGCGTCGGCGATCCGGGCGCTCTCCATGAGCAGGTCGTACTTGCCCGGACCGGCTGCGGTGCCGTCGCCGGAGAAGAAGAACAGGCTGAACTCCATGGTGCTGTCGGGGCGCCGGGTGCGACGCGGCGCGGCGGCCTGCCGGGCGCCGGCCTTCTCCCCCGCGTCCACGGCGGCGGGCGCCTTGAGGCCGCGCTCGCGCATCGCGCGCAGCAGGACCTCGCGCTGGTCCGGGCTCAGCGAGGCGAGCCGCTCCTGGAGCATGCGGGCCTGCGCCGCCTCGGCGGCGTCGGTCGTCTTCTCGTCAGCCATGGTCAGCTGTCACCCTTCAGCTTGTGCTCGGCCTCGGCGGCGGAGAGGGCTTCGACCTCGCGCAGCATCGCCTCGAACTCGTCCAGACCGATGGACTCGGCCTGGTGGGCGCGGATCGCCGCCGCGAGCCCCGGTACGGTCGGCGCCTCGAAGACGGCGCTCATCGGGAAGTCGCCGTGGGCCTGGCGCAGCCGGCCCACGATCTGGATGGCGAACAGCGAGTTCCCGCCCAGGTCGTAGAAGTCGTCGTCCGGGCCGATGGGGGAGGCGCCGAGCGTCTCCTGCCACACTCGGGCCACCGACCGGGCCAGTTCGTCGTCCGGCCACACCGTGGCGGGGTCCCAGTCACTGTCCTCGCTCCGGCCGCCGCCGAGCGCGTTCGTGAAGGAGGCCGCGGTCATGCCCTGCTGGTCGGCCAGGACGTCCTGGAAGTCGGCCCGGGACACGACCAGCTGGGGCAGGCCCGCGAAGAGCGCGGCGCGGGCCAGGGCGAGGCCCTCGGCGACGGGGATGCCCTGGCTCAGGCGCAGCCGCTCGTACAGCTCGCGCACCTCGGGCAGTCCGGCCATCTGCAGCTCGAACCAGTCGTCCCACGCCCACTGCGACCAGTCGAGGGTGACGGTGTTGCGTCCCAGGGCGGAGCCCGCCGCGGCGAAGGCGTCCAAGAAGGCGGCGGCCGCGCAGTTGTCGGCCTGACCGAAGCCGCCGACGATGCCGGTGGTGGCCGAGGCCGACAGGAAGAAGGCCGGCTCGTCGTCGGCGAGCAGCTCTTCGAGCAGGAGCGTGGAGCGTATCCGCGCCCCCAGTACGGTCTCGAAGTCGTCCCGCGACTTGAGCGCGACGAGTCCGGTGCCGCGGGCGTCCGCGCAGTGCAGGACGCCGTCGAAGCCGCCCAGCACGGAGCGGGCCTCCTCGACGAGCTGCAGGGCCTGCTCCGGGTCGGCCAGGTCGGCGCTCCGGTAGGTGACGGCGCCCGGGCGGGCGGCGCTCAGCGCGGCGATCCGCTCGGCGCGGGTGCGCTCGGCCCCCGCGGGCAGCGCGGCCCACTCGCTCTCGGCCGGGAACCGCGGGTCCCCGACGAGCACCAGGCGGGCGCCCGCCGCGGCCAGCTCCTCGGCGAAGCTCAGCCCGGCCTCGCCGGACACGCCGGTGATCAGGTAGCCGGCGTCGGCCCGCCAGGCCCGCTCGACGGGTACGGCGACCGGCTCGACCGGGGCGAAGGCGCGGGTCAGCCGCTGGGCGCCCCGGTAGGCGACGAGGTGCTCGGTGCCGGGACCGGCCAGTTCGGCGGTGAGCTGCCGGGTGAGGCGGGTCCGCGCGGCCGGGTCCGCCGGCGGCAGCACGTCGACGCTCCGGCACGTCAGCCAGGTGTACTCCTGCGGCAGGACGGTGACCGCCCCGTACACGGCGGCCCGCTCGGGGCGGGTGACGTCCGCGCCGTGCGCGTCCTGCAGCCGGTCGGTGAGGACGTCGACGCGCACCGGGGTGTCGGTGCCGCTCTCGCCGAGGGCCTGGGCCAGCGCGACCAGGCTGTGGAAGCCGGTGGCCACGCCGTCGGCGTAGCGGTCCGCGGCCGTGGACGGGGCCGAGCCTTCCGGGCCGGTGACGGCCCAGGCGTGCACGATCCGGTCCGGGACCGTCCCGTCCTGGCGCAGCTCGCGCAGGACGCGGCCCAGGTGCTCGGCGTCCGCCGGGTCGGCGTCGAAGCCGCGCTCGGAGGTGCGGGCGTAGCCGGCCGCCTTGCGCACGGTGGTGACGCTGTCGCCGCGCTCGCGCAGGGCGGCGGCCAGGTCGTCGGTCAGTCCGCGCTCGTCGGCCAGCACCAGCCAGGTCGCCGGTCCGGTCGGCTCCGCGGCGGCAGCCAGCGGAGCGCGGTGCCAGACCGGCGCGTACGTCCAGCGCGCGCTGTCGCTGCGGACGTTCGTGGCCCGTGTCGGCTTGGGGAGCAGGTGGCCACGACCCTGGAAGGAGTAGGCGGGCAGCGGTACCCGGCGGCGTCCGGCGCCCTCGTGCAGGGCGCTCCAGTCGACGCCGACGCCGTGGCGCCACAGCTCGGCCAGGCCCTCGCGGACCGCGCGGTGCTCGGCGGGCGCCTCGGCGCCGGCGCGCGGCTTGCGCAGCAGGGTGACGACGGGGCCCGGCTCCGGGTGGGTCCTGACGAGCCCGCCGAGCTGGCTGCCGGGACCGGCCTCGACGAACACGGCGGGGCCGCGCTGGGCGAGGGCGGCGACGCCGTCGGAGAAGCGCACGGGCCGGCGGGTGTGGGCGACCCAGTACGCCGGGTCGGTGGCCTGCTCGTCGGTGATCCAGGTGCCGGTGACGTTGGACAGGAAGGGGATCCTCGGCGCGTTCAGCGTGACCGAGCGCAGCACCTCCTCCAGGCCGGGCAGGGCGGGCTCGACCAGCGCGGTGTGGAAGGCGTGCGAGGTCTCCAGCTCACGTACGGAGACGCCCTGGGCCTCCAGGACCCGGCGGGCCTCGGCGACCTCCTCGGGCGTGCCGGCGACCACGCAGGAGCCGGGTGCGTTGACCGCGGCGATCGTCGCGCGGCCGTCCAGGGCACCGGTGAGCGCCTCCTCGTCGAGGAGCACCGACAGCATCCGGCCGGGCGCGAGGTCCTGCATCAGCTGGGCGCGGCGGGCGACCACGCGCAGGATGTCCTCCAGGCCGAACACCCCGGCCAGGCAGGCCGATACGTACTCGCCCAGGCTGTGGCCGGTCATCGCGGACGGCTCGACGCCCCAGGAGAGCAGGAGCTGTGCGGTGGCGTAGTCGACGCAGAAGACGGTGGGCTGGGTGTAGAGGGTCTGCCGCAGCCGCTCGCGGGTCTCCTCGCCGTCGGCGGCGAAGGCCACCTCCCGTACGTCCCAGCCGAGGTGGGGCAGCAGGAGCTCGGCGCAACGGTCGAGGGCCGCGCGGAAGACGGGCTCGGTGCGGTACAGGTCCGCGCCCATGCCCGGGTACTGGGCACCCTGGCCGGGGAAGAGGAACACCACCTCGGGCGTCCCCTCGCCCTGCCCGGCGGCCGCGGCGGGCCGGTCCTGGCGCAGCGCGACGGCGGCGGCCTCCCGGCCGTCGGCCACCACGGCGCGGCGGTAGGGGAGTTCGACGCGGCCCGACTGCAGGGTGTGGGCGGCGTCGGCGAGGGCCGGGCCGCTCCCGGTGAGCGCGTCCGCGAGGCGCTCGGCGGCGGCGTCGAGGGCTTCGGGGGTACGGGCCGACAGGGGCAGGATCTGCCAGTCGCCGGCCGTGTCGGGTTCCGTGGCGACGGCGGGGGCCGCCTCCAGGACCACGTGCGCGTTGGTGCCGCCGATGCCGAAGGCGCTCACCCCGGCGCGCGGCGGGGTCGCGGTCCGCGGCCAGGGGATGCCTTCGCCGGTGACCACGAAGGGGCCCTTGTCGAGGGAGAGGCGCGGGTTGGGGGCGCGGAAGTGCGCGGTCGGCGGGATGAAGCGGTGCTCCAGGGCGAGCGCGGCCTTGATCAGACCGGCCACGCCGGCGGCGGCGTCGAGGTGGCCGATGTTGGACTTCACCGAGCCCAGGTGGACGGAGCCGACGGCCGCGTCGGGACCGAACGCCTCCGTGAGCGCCTGCACCTCGATGGGGTCGCCGAGCGGGGTGGCGGTGCCGTGCGCCTCGACGTACTGGACGGTGCCGGGCGGGGTGCCCGCGACGGCCAGCGCCTCGGCGATGACCTCGGCCTGGCCGTGCGGGGACGGCGCGGTGAAGCCGATCTTGGCGGCGCCGTCGTTGTTGACGGCCGAGCCGCGGATGACGGCGTGGATGTGGTCGCCGTCGGCGACCGCGTCCTCCAGGCGCTTGAGGACGACCAGGGCGACGCCGTCGCCGGAGACCGTGCCGGAGGCGTCCGCGTCGAACGGGCGGCAGTGACCGTCCGTCGAGAGGATCGCGCCCTCCTCGTAGCGGTAGCCGCGCGGCTCGAACTCGCGCACCGCGACGCCGCCCGCGAGGGCCATGTCGGACTCGCGGGCGAGCAGCGACTGCACGGCCAGGTGCACGCCCACCAGCGAGGAGGAGCAGGCGCTCTGCACGGTGAAGCTGGGGCCGGTCAGGCCGAGCTTGTAGGAGACGCGCAGGGCGAGCATGCCGGGGTCGTTGCCGATCGCGACCTGGATCTCGTCGGAGATCCGGCCGTCGGTGCCGGCGTCGGCGATCCGCTCGCGCAGGTAACCGCTGCCCGACGTGCCGGCGAAGACGCCGGTGCGGCCCTCGAAGGAGCCCGCCGGGTAGCCGGCCCGCTCCAGGGCCTGCCAGGCGGTCTCCAGCAGCAACCGGTGCTGCGGGTCCATCAGTTCGGCCTCGGAGCGGGTCACACCGAAGAACTCGGCGTCGAACCGGTCGAACCCGTCGACGGGGAAGCCCGACTTCACGTAGGCCGGGTCGGTCAGCAGCCGCTCGGGCACGCCCGCCTCGGCGAGCTGCTCGTCGGAGTAGTCGGTGCGGCCCTCCTCGCCCGCCGCCACCATGCGCCACAGGGCGTCGACATCGCCGGCACCGGGGAAGCGGCCGCTCATCCCGATGATGGCCACGGACTGCTCGGGCAGCGGCAGATCCGCTTCGTACGTCATGCGTTCTCCCCGTGCGGGTTGTTGGTGGACTGTGCGGCGAGCAGCTCTTCCAGGGCCGCCGCGAGTTCCCGGACCGTGGGCAGGTCGAAGAAGATCCGCAGCGTCATGGCGACGCCGAACTGCTCCTTCGAACGGGCCACGACCTGGGTCGCGAGCATCGAGTGCCCGCCGAGGTCGAAGAAGTCGTCGTCGAGGCCGACGCGGTCGACCGAGAGCACGTCGGCCCAGATCTCCGCGAGAGCCTTCTCGACCGGGGTGCCGGCGGCCTCGAAGGCGCCGCCCAGGTCGGGGCGTACGGCCTCGGGCGCGGGCAGGGCCCGCCGGTCGACCTTGCCGTTGAGGGTCAGCGGCAGACGGTCCAGCGCGACGAAGACGTTCGGCAGCATGTACGCGGGCAGGGTGCGCCCCAGGTGCTCACGCAACTCGGTGGTGCTGTCGGCGCGTTCCGCCCCGCCGGGCACCCAGTACGCGACCAGGCGGGGCTCGCCGACCGAGTCCTCGTCGACGATCACCACGCAGTCCCGGACGTCCGGGTGGCGGGTCAGGGCGTTCTCGATCTCGCCGAGCTCGATGCGGTACCCGCGGACCTTGACCTGGTGGTCGAGCCGGCCGAGGTACTCGTGATCGCCGTCCGCACCCCGTCGGGCACTGTCGCCGGAGCGGTAGCGGCGGGCACCGGGCACGGTCGCGTCCGGGTCGGGCAGGAAGCGCTCGGCGGTCAGGGAGGGCCGGCCCAGATAGCCGCGGGCCACGCCGGAGCCGCCGACGAACAGCTCGCCGGCCTCGCCGTCGGCGGCCCGGGCGCGCCCGGCGTCCTGCGCCCCCTCGACGGGCGCGACCTGCATCGTCCAGCCCTCGAAGGCGCCGCCGATCATGGAACCGGCTCCGGCGTCGAGGTCGGCCGAGGTCATCCGACGGTAGGTGGAGTGCACCGTGGTCTCGGTGATCCCGTACATGTTGACGAGCTCGGGCCGGTCCTCACCGTGCCGGGCGATCCACGGTCGCAGCATCTCGGGCGGCAGCGCCTCCCCCGCGAAGACCACCAGGCGCAGCGCGTCGAGGTCGGCCGGTCCGGCGCCGGGCGGCTGCTCCTCCTCGTGGCGGACCAGCTGCCGGAAGGCGGCCGGGGTCTGATTGAGGACGGTCACCCGCTCGCGGTGCAGCAGCGCGTGGAACTCCTGCGGGGAGCGCCGGGTCTCCTCCGGTACGACGACGAGCCGCCCTCCGTGCAGCAGCGCGCCCCACATCTCCCACACCGACACGTCGAAGGCGGCGGAGGCGAACATGGACCAGACGTCGTCGGGACCGAAACCGAAGTGGCCGCGGGTGCCGGTGAGCAGGCTCGTCACGTTGCGGTGCTCGATCATGACGCCCTTGGGGGTGCCGGTCGAGCCGCTGGTGTAGATGACGTACGCGAGGCTCGCCGGGCCGGTGCCCGGGTCCTCGGGAGCCGTGTCCGGGCAGGCGCTCAGGTCGGTGCCGCCGGGACCGGTCAGGACGGTGTGCGCGGCGGGCAGGCCGCGCCCGTCCCGGTCGGTGACCAGGACGGTGGCGCCGGCGTCGGCGAGGGTGAAGGCGATCCGCTCGTCCGGGCTCGCCGGGTCGAGCGGGACGTACGCGCCGCCCGCCTTGAGCACCGCGAGCAGCGCCGTCACCAGGGCGGCGGTGCGCTCCACGCAGACGGCGACCGGCACCTCGGGGCCGACGCCGAGGGAGCGCAGGTGGTGGGCGAGGCAATTGGCGGAGCGGTCGAGCTCGCGGTAGGTCAGCCGGCCGTCGATGCCGGTCACGGCGATCGCGTCACCCCGTACCGAGGCCTGTCGCGCGAACCAGGCGTCGATGGTGTCCGTTCCCGGGGTGGCCAGTGGGTCAGCGGTCACGGTGCGTGTTCCTCTCGGTGCCGGACTGCCCGAAGCGGACGGCCGGGAGATCCAGCACGGGCCCGTCCGGGAAGGTGATTGCGTCGTGCAGCGTCTGCTCGTAGGCGGCCAGCAGCGCGGTCGCGGTCTCGGGCTCGAAGAGGTCGGTGTCGTATTCGAGGGTCAGCGCGACACCCGCACCGCTCTCCTGCGCGTACAGGCTGAGGTCGTACTTGGCGGTGTCCTGCGGGCCCGTGAGGTCGAGGGAGCAGTGCTCCAACCCGGCGAAGACCGGGTCGGACCGCTCCTTGAGGAAGCTGAACATCACCCGGAACACCGGCAGGAAGTCCCGGCCGCGCCGGGACACCAGGGCCTCGACCAGCTTGTCGAAGGGCAGTTCCTGCTGCGCGGACGCGTCGAGCAGCGCGGTGCGGGTCCGGGCGAACAGCCCCCGGAAGGCCGGATCCCCGCCGAGACCGACGCGGACCGGAACCATGTTGATGAAGCAGCCGATCAGCTCCTGGAGCTCGGGCCGGGTGCGGCCCGCGACCGGGATGCCGACGGTGACGTCCTCGGTCCCGGACCAGCCGGCGAGCAGCGCCTGGAACCCGGCGAGCAGCGTCATGGTGAGGGTTCCGCGCTCGGCCCGGCCGAACTCCCGCAGAAGGGCGGTGAGTTCCGGTCCGAGGTCGCGGGTGGCGACCGCGCCGCGGAAGGACCGGTGGCGGGGCCGGGGGTGGTCGGTCGGTACGGCGAGGGCCTTCGGGTCGTCGCCGAGCACGGCCCGCCAGTGGGCGGTCAGGGCATCCAGGGTGTCGCCTTGGAGCCGCTCGCGCTGCCGGCCGGCGTAGTCGGCGTACTGCAGCACCGGTGCGCCGCCCGCGCCCGGGTCGCCGTACAGCTCCCCCAGCTCCCGGAAGAAGATCTCGACGGACCAGCCGTCGATGGCGATGTGGTGGAACGTGACCACCAGGTGGTGGTCGTCCGATGCGAGCCGCAGCAGGTGGGCCCGCAGCGGCAGGTCGGCGGCGAGGTCGAAGACGTACGCGCCCACCTCGGCGGCGACGCGCGCCGCCTCGCCGGCGGGCCGCGCCTCGGAGGTCAGGTCGGTGTACGGGAGCGCGAACTCCCCCGGTGCGGCGACGGCCTGGTGGGGCACCCCGGACGATGCCCGGTAGGTCGTGCGCAGCACCTCGTGCCGGGCGACGAGCGCCGTCAGCGCCCGGCCGAGCCGGTCGCGGTCGAGGGCACCCCGCAGCCGCAGCACCGTCGGCACGTTGTAGAGCGTGGTCTCGGGGTCGATCTGCTGCATGAACCAGAGCCGCTGCTGGGCGAAGGACAGTGCGGGCCGCTCCGGCCGCGCCCCGGCCCGCGGACCCGCCGCCCCGGCCGCCGCCGGAGCGGTTGCCGCCTTCCCGGCCGCCATGGCCCCGCGCACCAGACGGGCCATGCCCTCCAGGGTGCCCGCGTCGAGCAGCCCCGCGGGCTCGACGCGGGTGCCGAGCTCCTCGTCGATGCGGTCGGCGAGGGTGCGCACGGCCTCCGGCCGCCCGCCGAGGGCCTGCCAGTGCGAGCCGAGCGTCACGTCGGTGGCGTCGAGGATCTCGGCCCACATCTGGGCGAGCTCCTCCTCCACGAATCCCATGACCGTCATATGAGTTGTGTCCCGGAGTGAGAGTGACGCACGGCGTCCTGGAGCAGTTCGAGGAATTTCGGCGGATTGCCGCTGAAGTAGAAGTGGTCGCCCTCGAAGACGTGCACGTCGGCGTCGGCCGTCGTGTGGGCGCCCCAGGCGCCGGCCTCGGCGAGCGGCACGTCGTGGTCGCCGTCGGCGACGAACACGGTGACCGGGCAGCCGACCACGGCGCCCGCGTCGACCCGGTACTCCGCCAGGGCGCGCAGGTCGCCGCGGATGGCCGGAAGCACCAGCTGCATCAGTTCCGGGTGCCGGCCCACCCCGTCGCGCGTGCCCCCGAGACCCATGATCCGGGCGAGCACGGCCTCGTCAGGCTCGGGCTCGGGCTCGGTCGTGCCCTGGGATGCGTGCGCACCGGCGGTCAGCCGGTCCGTCCGCACCGAGGGCGCCGGACTGGCCGAGGCGACGAGGAGATGGGGAGCGGTGCCCCCCGCCGCCTCCAGCCGCCGGGCCACCTCGAAGCCGATGAGCCCGCCCATGCTGTGCCCGAAGAAGGCCGGACGCCGCGGCAGTCGGGTGCGCAGCGCCTGGTACACGCCGTCCGCCAGCGCCGCGACCGATGCCGCGGGCTCCTCGAAGAGCCGGTTCTCGCGGCCCGGGTACTGGACGACCAGCATCTCGATGTCCGCGTCGAGCGCGGCCGACAGGTCGAAGTAGTAGCTGGCCGACCCGCCCGCGTGCGGGAAGCAGACCAGGGTGTACCGGGCCGCCGGCTTCGGGTGGAAGCAGCGGATCCAGCTGCTGGGGGCGACACCGGCCGCCAGGACGCGGACCGGCGCCGTCGTGGCGGGGCCGCCGTCGCGGCCGTGGTCGCGGTCACGGTCACGGTCGGCACAGTGGTCGCCGTCGGGACAGTGGCTCTCGTCGGCGCCGCTCATCGGGCGGGCACCGTCTCGGACCGCAGCGCCCGGTGGGCCCGGCGCGCCTGGGCGAACTCGACGACCTGGCCGGCCATCGCGGTCAACTGCTGCTGGATGTGCGGGTCGGAGCACGCGCCGTCCGAATCGAACCCGGCCGTCGCGCTGTTGATCGCCACCCCCAGCGGGGTGGTCCAACCGCGCAGGGCGTGCACGATGTCCCGGAGCGCGGCGAGCGTGGTCACCGCGCCCTGCCAGCCCATCCCGACGGACAGGCAGCCGACGGCCCGGTCCGAGAGGTAGGGCCGGGGGTCGCCGCGCAGCTCCTCGGTGTGGTCCAGGGCGTTCTTCAGGAGCCCGGACACCGTGCCGTGGTACGCGGGGCTCGCCAGCACCACCCCGTCCGCCGAGGCCACCTCGTCGAGGAGCCGGCGCGCCTGGGGCGGGCAGGCCGCCACGCGCGGGTCGTACAGCGGCATGACCAGATCGGCGCCGCTGACGAGAGTGACCTGCGCGCCCAGCCGGGCGGCCTCCGCGAGCACCACCCGCAGCCCCAGCTCCGCGGTGGAGCCAGGTCGGGAGGACCCCCCGATTCCGACGACCTTCACGGCCTGCTGCATGAACTCCCCGTTTCGTGTTCCGGTCCGGAACCCCGGCCGCCCGTCCTCTCGGCACGCCGGCTTCCCCGGTGGTCGATCTCCCCGGTCGATCAGGACCGGCCACAGCCTTCGGCACGTCAACTTGCAGGTCAACGCCCGCCGTCCGGGGAGATCCGATGGCCTCGTTCGGACATTCCGATGCCGCTCGCGGTAACGCCGGGGCCCGTCGGCGGCCTCGCCCGCACCGGGTACCCGGGCCCACCGCGACCGATCGTCCCCGTTGATGGGAGCCATCGGAGATACCCGTCGGCCCGCCCTTTGCCGGACCCCTCGGATGCGCGGATCATGGGAACGGCGCCGATCGCGCACATCGCCCCATGCCTCACTTCCGGCCCGTACTCGAACAGGGTCATGTCCCGGAACCGACGGCCCGCACGGCCGCCGGCCGTCCGTGTCCCCTGCCCACCGCGGATCCGAGAAGCCCATGCCCCAGGTCGACGACCCCGCCGCACCCCGCATCGCCGTCGTCGGAGCGACCGGCGCGGTGGGCGGCACCCTGCTCGAACTCATCGAGGACCGCGCCCTGCCGTACCGGCGCCTGCATCTGGTGGCCTCCGCCCGCTCGGCCGGTCGCACGATCCGCGTCGACGGCCGCGACCACCGCGTCACCGAGGTACCCCGGTTCGCGTTCGACACGGTCGACGTCGCCCTGTTCTGCGCCGGCGAGCAGGTCAGCAGGGAGTGGGTCCCGGTCGCCGTCGCCCACGGCGCCCTGGCCGTCGACAGCACCGCCGCCTTCCGGATGACCCCGGGCACCCCCCTGGTCGTCCCGCAGCTCGACGCGGCCGAGTTGGGCCGTCGTCCGGTGGGCGGGGTGATCGCGATGCCCGGCGCCGCCACGGTGCCCGTGGTGCGGGTGCTGCGGGACGTGGAGCGCCGCTGGGGCATCCGCCAGGTCGTCGTCAGTACGTACCAGGGCGCCTCGGGAGCCGGGCACGGCGGTATCGAGGAGCTCCAGGACGGCTCGCGCACGGTGCTGCAGGATCCGCAGGCCACCGTGCCCTCGACGCAGTTCTCGCCCCCGCTGGCCTTCAACGTGCTGCCCGGTATCGGCGAGGTCCTGGCGGACGGCTCGACGCGCCAGGAGCGGGAGATGGCCGACGAGGTCCGTAAGGTCCTGGGGCTGCCCGGCATCGAGGTCACGGCGACCTGCGTGCGGGTCCCGATGGTCAGCGGGCAGGGCGCGGCGGTGTGGACGCAGTGCCGTTCCGCGGTGGACCGCGCCGAACTGGTGGCGCTGCTACGGGCGTTGCCCGAGGTCGTGGTCCACGACCCCGGCGGTCCGACCCCGGCGGCGCTGGACGACCCGGACCGGCTCCACGTGGGGCGGATCCGGGTCTCGACCACCGCCCCCGACGGCTTCTGGGTGTGGCTGGCCACCGACAACCTCCGGGTGGGGGGCGCGCTGGACGCCGTACGGATCGTGGAGGAACTGCTGGCTCGGGGCGCGTTGTGAGCACGGCCCCGTCGGCCCGCCCGGAGGCGCGCCGACGGGGCCGTGCGAGGGCGGGCCGCGTGCTCGGCGGCCCTCAGCGGCCCTCGGCGACCCCGGCCGCCCCGGCCGCCGTCAGCACGCCACCAGCTGCTGCCGGTCCTGCTCCGCGAACCGGACCATCCAGTCGATGAACACCCGCATCTCACGGGTGAGATGGCGCCCGTACCGCCACGCGATCTGGGTGTAGACCTCGAACGGGGCCTTCCAGTCCAGTACGGTCAGCGACCGCGCCTCGATCTCGGCGGCCACCGCCATCGCGGGCAGCACACTGACCCCCAGACCGGCCGAGACCCCGCGCTTGATGGACTCGATGTTGCCGAACTGCAGCAGCGGTACGGGCGGCTCGGCGCCGCCGTTGAGCTCCGCCTCGAACATCGCCCCGTACGAGCAGCCCGCCTCCGGCGCCAGGATCGGCACCGCGCGCAGATCACCGGTGGAGACGTTGCGGACGCCCGCCAGGAGGTGGTCCGGGGCGGCGACCGCGACCAGCGGCTCGGAGCCGAGGATCTCGGTCCTGACCCCGGGGTGGTCGGTCTCGGCCTCCATGAGGAAGCCCAGGTCGAAGGTGCCCTGCCGGAGCGCCTCGCAGGTGTCCCGGCACATGCTGGACCGCAGCGCGAGCTGGAGCTGCGGGTAGCGGTGGTGGAAGTACTCGAGGACCGGCGGCATCCGGTAGGACGTGAAGCTCTCCATCGTGCCGATCGTCAGCACCCCCGAAGGCTCGCCCAGGCCGGTGGTCAGGTCCCGGGCCTCGTCGACCAGGGACAGGATCCGCTCGGCGTACGGAACGAGACGTTCCCCGGCCGGAGTCAGCCGGATCCGTCCCCGCAGGCGCTCGAAGAGCTCCACCCCCAGCGCCACCTCCAGGCCTTTGACCTGGGCGGTGACGCTGGACTGCGCGTACTTCAGGTCGGCCGCGGCGCGGGTGAAGCTCAGCAGTGTCGCGACCCGGTGAAAGGTGGTGAGCTGCTTCAGATCCATGCGCTGTCCCGGCGGTGCGCCGTCCCCGTGCTGGTGGTGTCGGTCACTGCCAGCCCATGTCCGTCTTCTGACCGTCCGCCTGAGTGGTGGGCGTGGCGGCGCCCTGCGGTGCTTCGGTGGTGTCGGCCTGTGCGACGGCGGGCGCCATCAGCACGGCGGTACCGAGGACGACGATCGCTACGGCCTTGCCCATACGAGTGCTAAGCATGAAGAACATCCCCCTGTGTCATGCGTGTTTCTTGCGACTCCAGCATCACCACGCGTCACAGACCGGGGAAAGGGGTTTCCGGTGGACGGATTGGGTCCTGACCCAATCTGGCCAGCCCGGGCCGAACGGGCCACGCCGGAGATAATGGCCTCTGCTGACGGATGGGGGGCCGATGCTCGACGTACTGGGACTGGACAGACCGACCGAAGCCGTTTACCGAGCGATGTTGAGCCACCCGCGGGACGACGCCGAGGAGCTGGCGCAGCTGCTCGGGATCCCCGAGGACGCCGTGCGCGAGGCATGGGACCGCCTGTCCGGCCTCTCGCTCGTCCAGTACCCCGCGGGCGGACCCGCCGACGCGACGGCGACACCCCGCGCGGTCAGCCCGGAGGTCGGCCTGGAGTACCTGCTCGCCCGACGCCAGGCCGAGCTGGCCCTGGAGAACGAACGCATCTCGGGCGCCCGGGCCGTGGCCCAGCAGCTGATCTCCGAATACGAGGACCTGCGCCCGGTCGGGGCACCCGTCAGCGTGGAGCACCTCGCCGACGTCGACGAGGTCCGCACCCGCCTCGCCGTACTCACCGAGAACGTCCGGAACGAGGTGATGGTCTTCGCCCCCGGTGGGGCGCAGACGGAGGCGAACATGGCGGCCTCCCGCCCGCTCAACGAGCGGCTGCTCGGCCGGGGCGTCACCATGCGGACGATCTACCTGGACAGCGTGCGCAACAACCCGGCCAGCGAGGCGCACGCCAAGTGGCTCACCGAGCTGGGCGGTCAGGTCCGCACGATCGCCGTGCTGCCGCTGCGGATGACCATCGTGGACCGTACGACCGCCGTCCTGCCCGTGAACAGCGAGGACAGCGGGGAAGGGGCGGTCGCGCTCACCGGCCAGGGCACGCTCACCGCCCTGTGCACCCTCTTCGAGACGGTGTGGGAGAACGCCCGGCCGCTGGGCCGGGCCCCGCGCCGCGAGGAGGCCGAACTGGACCATCAGGAGGCCGCCAGCCTGCGCCTGCTCGCCGAGGGCCACACCGACGAGGGGATCGCCAAGCGCCTCGGCGTCTCCCACCGCACGGCCCGCCGCATCGCCACGGTCCTGATGGAACGCCTGGGCGCCCGAAGCCGCTTCGAAGCCGGCGTGCGAGCGGTCCAACGCGGCTGGATCCCCCCGGACGCGTGACCCGCGACCCGTGACCGGAACAGGTGACCCGGAACAGGTGACGGGCCGGGCGGACACGCCCTAGCGCACGCTCAGGGGGCGCTGGTCCGTCCACACCTCGTCGATGTGCGCGAGGCACTCCTCCTTGGTCCCGCTCACGCCCGTGTCCCGCCAGCCCAGGGGAAGTTCGCGCCCTTCCGCCCAGATCGAGTACTGCTCTTCCCCGTTGACGACAACGGTGAACCGCCCCACTGCGCACCTCCACCTACGCGCCGGCCCGACAGCCCGGCGACCTCATCTGCGGGCCCCAGCCTCATCGGCCCGCCCCGCCACCACAACACCCGCCCCATACCGGCTCCCGAACCGCGCGATCGCCCCAGCCGATCGCCGGCGGCCGCGCGTCCCATTGAGTAGACGCAACGTCTAATCTAATGTCTCGCTCAGACGCAACGCATCGTCCAGTCTCATGCCGGAGGTCATCCCGTGCCGAACCGAACCGACCGCGCCGACTCCCCGCCGAATGCGGCGACTTCGCCCGAGCCCCGCAGGAGGCTCGCGACCGCCGCGGTGGCCTTCGCCTTCTGGATCACCATGGCGGGGACCACGGCGCCCACCCCGCTCTACCCCGTGTACGGCGAGGAGTTCGGCTTCTCCCCGATCACCGTCACCGTGATCTTCGCCGTCTACGCCCTCGGGGTCGTCGTCGGACTCCTCGCCTTCGGGCGCCTGTCGGACCAGGTCGGGCGACGCCCCGTGCTGGTCTCGGCGACCCTGCTCTCCGTCGGCGCCGCCGGGGTGTTCCTGACCGCCGACGACGTGGCCGTCCTGCTCGTCGCCCGCGTGCTCTCCGGCTTCTCCGCCGCCCTCGTCACCGGCGCCGCCACCGCCGCGCTCACGGAGCTCCTCCCGCCGGAGGGCAGGGTCCGACCCGCGACGCTCGCGCTGTTCGCCAACATGGGCGGCCTCGCCTGCGGCACGCTGCTCGTCGGGATCCTGGCCGATGTCGCACCCGCACCGCTGCGCACACCGTGGATCGTGATGCTCGCCCTGGCGGCGATCGGGCTCGTCGGCGTGGCCTCGACCCGGGAGACCGCCACTCACCGCTCCGGGCTCACCCTCCGGTTCCAGCCGTTGCGCATACCGTCGGAGATCCGCTCGGACTTCCTGCGCTCCGCGATGGCCGCCGGCGCGGGCTTCGCGGTGCTCGGCGTACTCACCGCCGTCACCGGCCTGTTCCTCGGCACCGTCCTGCACCGGAGCAGCCACACGCTCACCGGACTCGTCGTCTTCACCGCCTTCGCCGGCACCGCCTTGGGGCAGCTGCTGGTCCGCCGGATCGAGCCGGGCGCCGCGCTCCGGGTGGCCTGCCAGGGGCTGATCCTCGCCGCGGCACTGATCGCGCTGGCCATGGCGACCACCTCCCTGACCCCGCTGCTCGTCGGCGCCGCGGTGAACGGCCTGGCCACCGGCATCGCCCTCGGCCACGGCCTCGGCGACATCACCACCCGCGGCAACCCGCAGCACCGCGGCGCGTCGGTGTCGACGTTCTTCGCGATCCTCTACTCCATGCTCGCCGTCCCCGCGATCGGCGTCGGCGTACTGATCCGCGCCACGAGCCTGCGCCCGGCCGGGACGATCTTCAGCGCCGCGGTCGCCCTGCTCGCGCTCACGGTGCTGCTGAGCCTCGCCCGCACCCGCAGGACGTCCACGTGATCAGCCGATCGCGACCCCGATCCGGTGTGCCAGAATCGCGGCATTCGCACGAAACAAGGGGTGACCGAGCATCAGCGCCGCACGGAAGACCGAAGGCCGCCGCGCCCCCTCCCCCGTCGTGAGCCGCACGGGTCCGCGGCGCAGTGAGAGCATCCGCGTCGCGGTGCTGAACGCCGCCGACGACCTGCTGGTGGAACAGGGCTTCGCCGCGACGACGATCGAGGGCATCGCCACCCGGGCGGGCGTCGCCAAGCAGACGATCTACCGCTGGTGGAAGTCGAAGGTCGAGATCCTGCTCGACGCCCTGGAGGAGGACGCCCTCGAAGGGCTGGCCTGGGCCGAGCCGGCCGGAACCCCCGCCGAGGACCTCACCGCACACCTGCACCGCGTCGCCGACTTCTTCCAGGAACCGGCGGGCCGGGTACTCCAGGCCCTCCTCGGCAACGCGCAACTGGACAAGGACGCCGCCGCCGCCCTACGCGAGGGCTTCCTGCTGGGGCAACGCGCACGCGACCTGACCGGCCTGGCCGCGATCATCGAACGCCACACGGGCAGCACCCCGGACGAGGACCACCTCGCCCACCTCGCCGACCTCCTGCTGGGCCCGATCTACTACCGCGCCCTCACCTTCGGCACCCCGCCCCCCAAAACCCTCATCGAGACCACGGCCCACCTCACCCTGACCCTCGCAACCCCGCCCACCAACTGAGCCCGCCCGACCGCATGCTCGTCCCCCGATTCGTCGCCCGCCCGCCTCGCCGAGCCTCCCGAAGCGGTGTCCGAGCCGGAGGGCATCACGGGGGCATCACATGAGGGAGCGAAGATCATCGCGTTCCGCCCCCGATCGATCGGGGCATGAAAAAGCCCCAGGTCACGGCGAGTGAGTCCTGGGGCTGATCCGAGCCGCCTTCGGGATTCGAACCCGAGACCTACGCATTACGAGTGCGTTGCTCTGGCCAACTGAGCTAAGGCGGCACCGCTGGTCAGACAAGTATTCCCTCGAAGAGGGGCGCTCATCAGCAGCGGCGCCAAGTCTACAGGGTGTGGACGGGTGCCCCGAACCAGGTTTCGCCGAGTAGGGACGTAGGCCGCCTATCGGGGTGTTCCCGGCATGTCGGGTGTGCTTCGCCGTCCGATCCGGCGGCCGGGGGTGCTCGGCGTTCGTGCGCTGTGGGGCGACGGTCTCAGCACTTCTTGCCGTCCTGCGGGGCCTTGCCCTCCAGCAGGTAGCGGTTGATCGCGGTGTCGATGCATTCGCTGCCGCGGCCGTACGCCGTGTGGCCGTCGCCGTCGTAGGTGAGGAGCGTGCCCGATTCGAGCTGGCCGGCCAGCGCCTGGGCCCACTTGTACGGGGTCGCCGGGTCGCGCGTGGTGCCCACCACCACGATCGGCGCGGCGCCCTTCGCGGTCAGCTCCCTCGCCTTGCCCGTGGCCTTCACCGGCCAGTACGTGCAGTTCAGCGCGGCCCAGGCCAGGCCCGCACCGAAGACCGGGGAGGCCTTCTCGAAGGACGGCAGGGCGGTGTCCACGGCCTCCGGGCCGGTGAAGGCCGCGGGCTGGTCGAGGCAGTTGACGGCGGCGTTCGCGAACATCAGGTTGGCGTACTTGCCGTCCGCCTCGCGCTCGTAATAGCTGTCGGCCAGGCTCAGCAGCCCCGACCCGTCGCCGTTCATCGCCGAGCTGAGCGCCTCGCGCAGCTGCGGCCAGGCGCTCTCGTCGTACAGCGCCGCGATCACCCCGGTCGTCGCCAGGGCCTCCCCCAGCGGACGGTCCGGGTCGCCGCTCGCGACGGGCTGTGCGTCGAGCTTGCGGAAGAACTCCTTCAGGCGCGCCGCCACCGCGTCCGGGTCGCCCTTGCCCAGCGGGCAGTCGGGCTGCTTCGCGCAGTCCTTGGCGAAGGAGGTGAAGGCCGTCTCGAAGCCCTCCGTCTGGTCCCGGTTCAGTTCGAGCGCGGGCCGCGCGGGGTCCATCGCCCCGTCCAGGACCAGCCGGCCGACCCGGTCCGGGAAGAGGTCCGCGTACGTGGCGCCCAGCAGGGTGCCGTACGAGGCCCCGACATAGTGGAGCTTCTGGTCACCGAGCACCCCGCGCAGCAGGTCCATGTCCCGGGCGGCGTCGACGGTGGAGACGTGCGGCAGGACCCGCCCCGACTTCGCCTCGCAGGCCCGCGCGAACTCCTTGAAGGCCGCCACCAGCTCCGCCCGCTCGGCCGCGTCGTCCGGTGTCTGGTCCACCTGCGTGTACTTGTCCATGGCCGGGCCGCTGAGGCACTCGACGGGGCTGCTGCGTTCCACCCCGCGCGGGTCGAAGGACACCATGTCGTACTGGGCCCGCACGGCCGCGGGGTAGCCGATGCCCGCGTACGCCTGGAGGTAGCCGATGCCGGAGCCGCCGGGACCGCCCGGGTTGACCACCAGCGAGCCGAGGCGCTTGCCCGGCCCGGTGGCCGTACGGCGCGACACCGCGATGTCGACGTCCTGGCCGGAGCCCGGGTTCGCGTAGTCCAGCGGCGCCTTCATCGTGGAGCACTGGAATCCCGGGACACCGCAGTCACGCCAGGTCAGCTTCTGCGCGTAGTACGGGCGCAGCGCGGCGGCGTCGGGGGACGGCGGCGCCGAGGGCAGGGAAGCCGCGGCGGCCCCGGGTTCCCCCGAACCGCCCGAGGTGCACCCGGAGAGCAGCAGCCCGGCAGCTGCGATCACGGTTCCGGTGGTACGCAGCAGGCGACTGGTGTCCATCCCCGGAGCGTACGTCCTGCCGGTGGACCTGGGCCGGCGCTCCGGGACCGGACGGCCGCACGCCTTCCGTGGCCGGTGCCGGGCGTGGCACGGACCGGGCACTGCACGGCCCCGACGGCCGGTTCGCCCGTACGGGTGAGCCGGTCAACCGGGTGTGGACCGGCACCCCGCGGACCGGCCCCGGCCCGGCCCCGGCCCGGCCGCCGACCGGCTCGGTCGGCCGCCGTCAGCCCGCGCGCAGGGCCATCGTCATTGCCTCCACCGCGAGGAGCGGGGCGACATTGCGGTCGAGGGAGTCGCGGCAGGCGATGATCGCCTCGATCCGGCGCAGGGTCCGCTCAGGCCCCGAGGCCCGGGCGATCCGGTCCAGGTCGTGCCGTATCTCCTCGTTGGCGATGGCCACGGACGAGCCGAGCTGCAGGGCCAGGACGTCCCGGTAGAAGCCGGTGAGGTCGGTCAGCGCCACTTCGAGGGTGTCGCGCTGGGTACGGGTGCGACGGCGCTTCTGCCGGTCCTCCAGCTCCTTCATCACACCCGCCGTGCCGCGCGGCATCCGGCTGCCGGCGCCCGCTCCGGCGCCGAGCGCAGCCCTCAGCTCCTCGGTCTCCTTGGTGTCGACCTCGTCCGCGACCTGCTTGGCGTCCTCCGCGGCGGCGTCGACCAGCTCCTGCGCGGCCTTCAGGCAGGCGCCGATGTCGTCCACCCGTAGCGGGAGCTTCAGGACCGTCGCCCTGCGCTCCCGGGCGCCCTCGTCCGTGGCCAGCCGACGGGCACGGTCGACGTGCCCCTGGGTGACCCTGGCGGCGGCCAGGGCGGCCGTCGGCTCGACGCCGTCCCGCCGCACCAGCAGGTCGGCGACGGCCGCGACCGAGGGGGTGCCGAGGCTGAGGAGGCGGCAGCGCGAGCGGATGGTGGGCAGCACGTCCTCCACCGAGGGCGAGCAGAGCAGCCAGACCGTCCGGGGCGCGGGCTCCTCCACGGCCTTGAGGACCGCGTTGGCGGACTTCTCGTTCAGCCGCTCGGCATCCTCGACCAGGATGATCTGCCAGCGGCCCGTCGCCGGGGACGTGTAGGACTTGCGGACGGTGTCCCGCATGTCGGCGACGAGGATCTGGCTGCCGACCGCGACCACCGTCGAGACGTCCGCGTGCGTACCGACCATCGTGGTGTGGCAGCCGTCGCAGAACCCGCAGCCGGGCTCACCGCCGAGCGCCCGGTCGGGGCTGGTGCACTGCAGCGCGGCGGCGAAGGCCCGGGCGGCCGTGGTCCGGCCTGATCCGGGCGGACCGGTGAACAGCCAGGCGTGCGTCATCTTGGAGGCCGCGGGCGGCGCGGTCCCGGCCATGGCGGCCGTGACCTGCGCGTCCGCGTCACGGGCGGCGGCGGCCAGCTGCGCCTGGATCCGCTCCTGTCCCACCAGGTCGTCCCATACGGGCATCCCGCCCACCACCTTTCACTCTCCGTGCACCCATTGTGGCGGGCGCCACCGACAATCCCGTCCCCGCCGAGGTCAGCGACGGCGGCGCGATCCGCGTTCGCCCTCGTCGCCCTCATCGCCGTCCTCGTCGTCCCGGTGGCGGCCCAGCAGTTCGTCCGCCAGCGTCGGCAGGTCGTCCAGCGGGGTCTCCTCGGCCCACTCCGGGCGCGGCCGGCGCGGCCGGCCCTCGTCGTCGACGACGGGAAGCTCGCGCGTCCGGTCGTTGCCGGAGTCCCGGAAGATGCCCGAGGGCACCCGGTCGGTCGGGTTCTCCTCGGGTCGCTGGGCCGTCGGCCGCGTGGCGGACCGGGACCCCCCGGTACCGCTCCCCTGCGAGGACCGCGGGGACCGCGGCGCGGTCGGCCGTACGGGCGGCAGCACCGCCGTCTCGTCGGTCGGGCGTACGGGCGGCAGCACCGTCGTCTCGTCCGTCGCGCGGACCGGCGGCAGCACCGCGGTCTCCGCGGCCGAGGCCGGGTCGACCTTCGGCACCGGGACGGTCTGGGTGACGTCGTCCGGCTGGACGACCCGCTTGACCGGCTTGGCCTCCGGAGCGGCCGGGGCCGCCGGGGCGACCTGCGCCACCGGGGTCTCCACCGTCACCGCGTCGTCCGGGTGCGGCTCCGGCTCCGGCTTCTTGGTCATGCCGACCTTGGGCGCGGGCGCAGCAGCGGGCGCGGCAGGCGCAGCCGGTCCGGGCGCCGCAGGCGCGACCGCAGCGGCCTCCGCCGCCGCCGCGGCGGCAGCGGCCGCGGCCTTCGCCGCCGCCTCGGCCGCCACCATTCGGCGGGCCTCCTCGGCCTTGAGCAGGGCCTCCTCGGCGCGCCGCTGCTTCTCCAGCCGCCGCTCCTCGGCCTCGGCCCGCAGCCGGGCCTCCTCCTCCGCCTGCCGACGCAGCCGCTCGGCCTCCGCCGCGCGCGCCTTCTCCTCGGCCTCCGCGCGCAGCCGCTCGGCCTCGGCCCGGGCGCGGGCCTCCTCCTCGGCGCGCAGCCGCTCCTCCTCCGCCTTGCGGGCGGCTTCCGCCTCGGCCTTGATCCGCGCCGCCTCGGCCTCACGGGCCAGCCGCGCCTCCTCCTCGGCACTCAGCCGGGCTTCCTCCGCCTTGCGCGCCGCCTCTTCCTCGGCCTTGCGCCGGGCCTCCTCCTCGGCCTTGCGCCGCGCCTCCGCCTGGGCGGCCACCTCGGCCTCCGACAGCGGCAGCATCCGGTCCAGGCGGTGCCGTACGACGGTGGTCACCGACCCCGGGTCCTGGCCCGCGTCGACCACGAGGTAGCGGCCGGGGTCGGACGCGGCGAGGGTCAGGAACCCCGACCGCACCCGCTGGTGGAACTCCGCCGGCTCCGACTCCAGCCGGTCCGGTGCCTCCGTGAACCGCTCGCGCGCCGCCTCCGGCGACACGTCGAGCAGCACGGTCAGGTTCGGGACGAGCCCGTCGGTGGCCCAGCGCGAGATCCTGGCGATCTCCGTCGGGGAGAGGTCACGGCCGGCGCCCTGGTAGGCCACCGAGGAGTCGATGTAGCGGTCCGAGATGACGACCGCGCCGCGCTCCAGAGCCGGGCGCACCACCGTGTCCACGTGTTCCGCCCGGTCGGCGGCGTACAGCAGTGCCTCGGCGCGGTTCGACAGACCGGCCGAGGAGATGTCCAGCAGGATCGAGCGGAGCCGCTTGCCGACGGGGGTCGCCCCGGGCTCCCGGGTCACCACGACCTCGTGGCCCTTGCCCCGTATCCACTCGGCCAGCGCCTGGACCTGGGTGGACTTGCCGGCTCCGTCGCCGCCCTCCAGGGCGATGAAGAACCCGGTGGCGGACGCCGCCTGTACGGGCTCCCCGCCACGCAGCGCCTCGCGCAGGTCCCGCCGCAGGGGGACGCCCCGGCGGTCGTCGGCCTTGGTGAGCACCAGCACGGCGACCGGCAGCAGCAGGGCGCCGACGAGCATCAAGGTGAAGGCGGCGCCGCCGTGCGCGAAGACGACCTCGGCACCGGTCAGCCGGTGCGGGCCGATCGCCGCGGCGAGCACGGGCGCGGCCACGGCGCCGAGCGCCACGGCCACCCGTACGACGGCCTGGAGGTGCTCGGTGATCCGGGCCCGCCGGAACTCCTCGGTCTCCTGGTCCAGCAGGGTGTGGCCGGTGTTGGCCGCGACGCCCGCGGCGAAGCCGGCGAGCAGCGAGAGGAACAGCACGGTCGCCATGTCCGGGACGAGCCCGGTCAGCAGCAGCGCGAGCCCGGTGACCGCGATGGCGAGGGCCAGCAGCCGGCGGCGGGACAGGGCGGGCAGCACCTTGCCGGCCTGGGTGGCGCGGATGCCCACGGCGGTGCCGCCGACCAGCGCGAGGACGAACAGCGCGAACGCGGCCGGGCCACCGCCCAGGTCGAAGGCGTGCAGGACGGACACGGACACGGCGCTGGAGACCGCTCCGGCGACCGCTGCGCAGCTCAGGACGAGAAGGGGGACGGCGCCCGTACGGCCCTTGTCGGGCCGGTCGCCCGCCTTGGGGGTGCGCAGGCCCTCCAGCGGCGAACGCGGACGCGGGGTCGCCCCGCCCGGCAGCACCAGCGGCAGCAGCAGCGAGACCGAGGCGGCGAAGAGGCCGGAGGCCACGTACGAGCCGAGGGCGGCCTGGTTCGCGGCGAACCAGTCGACGCCGAGGCCGAGCGCCTTGCCGACCAGGGTCGCGGCGAGCAGCGCGGCCGCGGCGATCGGGAGCGCGGCGAAGGCCGTACGCAGGGTCAGCCGGCGCAGCGCGTCCAGGTGGTCCGGGAGCGGCCGTACGGTGGCCCCCTCCGGCGGCGGCGCGGGCAGCAGGGCGGGCGCCGCGCTCTCCTTCGCCAGGGTCCACAGCCGCTCGGCGGCACCGGAGACGAAGACGGTGGCCAGCAGCGCGGTCAGCGCGTGGGCCGGGATCCAGTCGAGCCACAGCGGGGCGACGACGAAGAGCCCGAGGCGGACCCCGTCGGCCCCGATCATGGTCCAGCGGCGGTCCAGCTTGCCGCCGGCGCCCAGCAGCCCGGCCAGCGGGCCCAGCAGGACCGCGCCGAAGAGCAGGGTGGCGAGGATGCGGACCCCGAAGACGGTGGCGACGGCGAGGGCCGCGCCGCGCGATCCGCCGCCGAAGGCCCCTTCCGAGGCGGCGGCCTGGACGGCCAGCAACACCAGCACCAACAGGGCCAGGGCATCGCCGATGCCGCTCACCAACTGGGCGCTCCACAGCCGGCGCAGCCTGGGAGTGCGCAGCAGTGCGCGCACCGCACGCTCGCGGGAATCCGCGGCTAGGGCTTCGTCGTAGGTGGGGTTCGCCGGGGCGGTCACGACCGCCGGCTGCTCGGCTCGCGTCATCCGCCCAGCCTATCCGCTGCGCCATGCGGGTACGGAAGCCTGTGGACGAGGTCGGATGTGACCCCGGACCCACCTTTTTCCGGGAGCGGCGCGGCGCTTCCCGGGCCTGTGCCCCGGACTCCGTGCCTCAAACGCCGGCAGGGCCTGAATCGGCCCCGCCGGCGCTTGATCGACTACTCGTCCCCGGCGGGAGCGGCGGCCGTCTTCTTGGCCGTCGCCTTCTTGGCGGTGGTCTTCTTCGCGGCCGTGGTCGTCTTCTTCGCGGCCGTCGTCTTCTTCGCGGCGGCCTTGGTGGCCGTCGCCTTCTTCGCCGGGGCCTTCTTGGCGGGGGCCTTCTTCGCCACCTTCTTGGCCGGGCCCTTCGCCCGCTTCTCCGCGAGCAGCTCGTAGCCGCGCTCCGGCGTGATCGTCTCGACGTCGTCGTCCCGCCGCAGCGTCGCGTTCGTCTCGCCGTCCGTCACGTACGGACCGAATCGGCCGTCCTTGACCACGACCGGCTTCTCGCTGACCGGGTCGGTGCCCAGCTCCTTCAGCGGCGGCTTGGCCGCGGCCCGCCCGCGCTGCTTGGGCTGCGCGTAGATGGCGAGGGCCTGGTCCAGCGTGATCGAGAAGAGCTGGTCCTCGGTCTCCAGCGACCGCGAGTCCGTGCCCTTCTTCAGGTACGGGCCGTAGCGGCCGTTCTGGGCCGTGATCTCCACGCCCTCCGCGTCCGCGCCGACCACGCGCGGCAGCGACATCAGCTTCAGCGCCTCGTCGAGGGTGACCGTGTCCAGGCTCATGGACTTGAAGAGCGAGGCGGTCCGCGGCTTGACCGCGTTCTTGCCCGTCTTCGGGGTGCCCTCGGGGAGGATCTCCGTCACGTACGGCCCGTAGCGGCCGTCCTTGGCGACGATCTCGTTGCCGCTGATCGGGTCCGTGCCGAGCTCGAATTCGCCGCTCGGCTTGGCGAACAGCTCCTCCGCGTACTCGACCGTCAGCTCGTCCGGAGCCATGTCGTCCGGGACGTCGGCGCGCTGGTGGCCCTCCGCGTCCTTCTCGCCGCGCTCCACGTACGGCCCGTAGCGGCCGACGCGCAGCACGATGCCGTCGCCGACCGGGAAGGAGGAGATCTCCCGGGCGTCGATCGCGCCGAGGTCCGTGACGAGTTCCTTCAGGCCGCCGAGGTGGTCCCCGTCGGCCGGCACGACCTCGGTCGCGTCCTCCGAGCCGAAGTAGAACCGCTTCAGCCACGGCACGGACTGGGCCTCGCCCCGCGCGATGCGGTCGAGGTCGTCCTCCATCTTCGCGGTGAAGTCGTAGTCGACGAGGCGCCCGAAGTGCGTCTCCAGGAGGTTGACCACGGCGAACGACAGGAAGGACGGCACGAGCGCCGTGCCCTTCTTGAAGACGTAGCCGCGGTCGAGGATGGTGCCGATGATCGACGCGTACGTCGACGGACGGCCGATCTCGCGCTCTTCGAGCTCCTTGACCAGCGAGGCCTCGGTGTAGCGGGCCGGCGGCTTGGTCGAGTGCCCGTCCGCCGTGATCTCCTCGGCGGCGAGCGCGTCGCCCTCCGCGACCTGCGGCAGGCGCTTCTCGCGGTCGTCGAGCTCGGCGTTCGGGTCGTCCGCGCCCTCGACGTAGGCCTTCATGAAGCCGTGGAAGGTGATCGTCTTGCCGGAGGCGGTGAACTCGGCGTCGCGGCCGTCCGCGGCCCGGCCGCCGATCTTCACGGTGACGCTGTTGCCGACCGCGTCCTTCATCTGGGAGGCGACGGTCCGCTTCCAGATCAGCTCGTACAGGCGGAACTGGTCGCCGGTCAGACCCGTCTCGGCCGGGGTGCGGAAACGATCACCCGAAGGACGGATCGCCTCGTGCGCCTCCTGCGCGTTCTTGACCTTGCCGGCGTAGACGCGCGGCTTCTCCGGCAGGTAGTCGGCCCCGTAGAGCTGGGTGACCTGCGCCCGCGCCGCAGACACCGCGGTGTCGGACAGCGTGGTGGAGTCGGTACGCATATAGGTGATGAAGCCGTTCTCGTACAGCTTCTGCGCCACCTGCATCGTCGCCTTCGCACCGAAGCCGAGCTTGCGCGAGGCCTCCTGCTGGAGCGTCGTCGTACGGAACGGGGCGTACGGGGAGCGGCGGTACGGCTTGGACTCGACCGAGCGGACGGCGAACGAGGTGTCCGCCAGCGCGGCGGCCAGCGCCCGCGCGCCTGCCTCGTCGAGGTGCAGCACCTCGCTCTTGAGCTGCCCGTTCGAGCCGAAGTCGCGGCCCTGCGCGATGCGCTTGCCGTCCACCGTGTTCAGGCGGGCGACCAGCGTCGACGGGTCGGAGGCGTCACCGGCACGCCCGGTGGAGAAGGTTCCGGTCAGGTCCCAGTACTCGGCGGAGCGGAAGGCGATGCGCTCGCGCTCCCGCTCGACGACGAGGCGGGTGGCCACCGACTGGACGCGGCCCGCCGACAGCTTCGGCATGACCTTCTTCCACAGGACCGGCGAGACCTCGTAGCCGTAGAGGCGGTCGAGGATGCGGCGGGTCTCCTGGGCGTCGACCATGCGCTGGTTCAGCTCGCGCGGGTTGGCGACGGCGTCGCGGATCGCGTCCTTGGTGATCTCGTGGAAGACCATCCGGTGGACGGGGACCTTGGGCTTGAGGACTTCCTGCAGGTGCCACGCGATGGCTTCGCCCTCGCGGTCCTCATCGGTGGCGAGGAAGAGTTCGTCGGATTCGGCCAGCAGCTCCTTGAGCTTCCTGACCTGGGCCTTCTTGTCCGCGTTGACCACATAGATCGGCGCGAAGTCGTGCTCGACGTCCACGCCGAGGCGGCGGACCTCGCCGGTGTACTTGTCGGGAACCTCGGCCGCGCCGCTGGGGAGGTCGCGGATGTGCCCGACGCTCGCCTCGACGACGTATCCGGGGCCGAGGTAGCCCTTGATCGTCTTCGCCTTGGCTGGGGACTCGACGATGACGAGTCGGCGGCCGCCCTTTGCGGTCTCGCTAGTCGGGGACAACTTGGCTCTTCTCTCCGGTCGGCACTCGGTCGCGGTACGGCGACGCTGCGGAGTGTGACGGTACAACCCGCCCCCGTGTCAAACGGCGGAAGCCCGCAACGGCCACTCGAACGGTAACCCGACAAGTGCCGTTTCTGCCGCCCGGATGCCGCGCCGGGGCGTTCCCGATCACCGGGCAGGGTGGCCGAAGGGCCGTCCGGCCGCACCCTCGCACCCGGCTCCGCGCCTGCTCCGACCTCGGCTTTCGGGGCCGGATCCGGGGCCGGATCCCGGCCCTCCGCAGCGCCTCGATCTCGGTGTCGGAGCCGCGCGAGGCGCCGCGCTCCCAGGGCCGTCGAGGTACCGCCCGCGCCCCACCGACGAGCGTGGCCGACGCCACGGCCGCGACGGGGCGCGTGACCTCCGCCACCGGCACACGGTGGCGGGCACACGCCCCCGTCAGGGCTGCGGAGCGGCCCCGAACAGCGGGAACACGGCCGCCGCGAAGATCGCCGGACCGTTTTCCGCGCCGCTTCCCCTTACCCCCGGGCCGCTCTCGGGATCCCCCCGGATCCCTCTGCCCAGGAGACTGGCAGCCGTACGGATACAACGGGCGAACCCCGGGTTACATCCTGGGGCGGACTACCGCGCGGAGCCCTTCACGGGGTCCAGGAAACCCTGCTCGACCAGCAGCCGGATGGCCTCCGGAGTGCGGTCCCGCAGCACGATCGGGTCCTCCTGCATCAGCTGCGCGATCGCGTCGAGGATCCGGCCCGCGCTCAGTGAGCCGTCACACACTCCGGCGAAGCCTGCGCCGACCGTGTCGACCTTGGTGGCGCGCCGCATTCCGCGGTTCTGCCGGAGCACGACGTGTTCCGGATCCTCCGCGCCGGGCGCGCCGACCTGCTCCTGGACCACTTCCTCGGCCAGTGTGAAATGAGCCTCCAGCAGGGCCGCGTCGTCGTGCTGCCGCAGGTAGTCCTGGCGCGCGAAGTGCGCCAGGACGGCCTCGCCGAGCGGCTGCTCCACCGTGTGGGGCCACTCCTCGACCACGATCGAGGGCTCGGCCGCGTCCGTCCGGCGCAAGGTGATCCACCCGAAGCCGACGGACTTGGTCCCGCGGGCCTCGAACTCGTCCAGCCAGTCCTCGTACCGCCGCGCGTACTCGGCGGGGTCGGTCCGGTGGTCGCCCGCGTCGCGCAGCCACAGCTCCGCGTACTGCGTCACGTCCTGCACGTCACGCTGCACGATCCAGGCGTCGCAACCGCGCGGCACCCAGGAGCGCAGCCGGTCGCGCCAGTCCTCGCCCTCCACGTGCTGCCAGTTGCCGAGGAACTGCGCGTACCCGCCCTGGTTGAGCCGCGCTCCGGCCTCCTGGACCAGGGTCCGGCACAGGTCGTCGCCGCCCATGCCGCCGTCCCGGTACGTCAGCCGGGCGCCGGGGGAGATCACGAAGGGCGGGTTGGACACGATGAGGTCGTACGTCGCGTCGCCGACGGGCTCGAAGAGCGACCCGGCGAGCAGCTCGGCCTCGGGCGCCCCGGAGAGCGCCAGCGTCAAACGGGTGAATTCCAGGGCCCTGGGGTTGACGTCGGTGGCGGTGACCCGGGTGGCGTGCCGGGACGCGTGCAGCGCCTGGATCCCGGATCCGGTGCCGACGTCGAGGGCGGAGCCGACCGGGGTGCGGACGGTGATCCCCGCCAGGGTGGTGGAGGCACCGCCGACGCCGAGGACCACGCCCTCCTCGCGGCTGCCGATCCCGCCGGCCCCGCCGACGGAGCAGCCGAGGTCGGAGACGATGAACCAGTCCTCGCCGTCCGGCCCGCCGTACGGGCGTACGTCGACGGTGGCGTGCACCTCGTCGCCCTCCAGCCGCAGCCAGCCGTCGGCCAGGGCCGTCTCGACGGGAAGTGCCGAGGCGGCGTGCACGTACGGCTCCGGCTGCTGGAGCAGGAACAGCCGGACCAGGCTCGCGAGCGCCCCGTCACCGGGGCCACGGGTGGCACGCAGGGCCGGGACGGTCTCGCTGCGGGCCAGCGCGGCGTAGGCGGGGGCGCCGAGCAGGTCGAGCAGCCCGTCGGCGGTGAAGCCCGCGTAGAGGAAGGCTGCGCGGAGCTCGGCGGCGCGCTCGGGCGTGGGGAGGCTGGTGGTACTCACGCGTCCATTGTGTCCGCTGGGACCCGTCCTGCGGATCACACCGGGCCCGGAGCGCCGAAAGGGCGGCCGCGGCCCCTTCCGGGACCACGGCCGCCCTGAGCGACGTACCGCGCGAAACGCCGCCCGCGCGGGCCGTACGGTGCTGCCGGGGTGCTACTGGGCCGCCGGCGCCGCCGCGACCTGGCAGCCCTTCTGGCCGTTGATGGCCTCGCCCAGGCCGCCCGCCTTGAGCTGGGCGAGCGCGTCCTGGCCGCCCTTGGTCACGTCCTTGAGCCCGCCCGCGACCTCCTTGAGGCCGTCGGCGAACTTCGCCTTGTCCTGTGGGTCGAGGGCGTCCGTCTTCGTCTTCAGGTCGGCGTAGCCCGTGGAGGTCGCCTCGAAGCCCTTGGCCGCCGCCTCCTGGGTCGCGGCGGCGTTCTTGACCGGCGGAACGCCCGCCGACCGCAGGGCGGCCGCCATCGCCTTGTACGACTCGGTCATGGTCCCGAACGCCGCCGAGTCGGTCTTCTGGACCTCGTCGGGCTTACTGCTCTCGGAGGCCACCCGCTTGATCTCGACGTTGGCAGCTTCGATCTTCGCGATCTGGGGCTGCCACTGGTCACAGACCTTCTTGGCCCAGGAGCCGGCCTTCTGGTCGGTCTCGTCCCCGCCGCATCCGGACAGGACGAGCATCAGTGCCGCACCGCCCGACAGCGCGGCCGCAAACTTCTTGTTCACCGGATTGGTCCCTTCGAAGGCTTCCGCCCGGAAGATACACGCCCACCCTCCGCCGACGCACAAAGGCGGACAGACGGCGCGTGAGTCCGCGCCGCCCGTCCGCCTTTCGGGCGTACCGGCCGGCCCTGCCCGGCCCGGCCCGTGCCGCTGACGGGACCTGGGGTCAGGAGACCGTCGCGGGATCGGCCGACTGGGCCACCCGCTCGGCGGCTCCGCCCTCGGTCTCGTCGCCGACGGCGATGCCGCGGCGCTTGGAGATGTACACCGCGGCGATGATGATCCCGATCGCCAGGACCGCGACGACGGCCCGGACGACCGGGCTGCTGTCCTCGCCGTAGCTGAACTGCACGACCGCGGGGGCGATCAGCAGCGCCACCAGGTTCATGACCTTGAGCAGCGGGTTGATCGCGGGACCCGCGGTGTCCTTGAACGGGTCACCGACCGTGTCGCCGATGACGACCGCCGCGTGGGCCTCACTGCCCTTGCCGCCGTGGTGGCCGTCCTCGACGAGCTTCTTCGCGTTGTCCCACGCGCCGCCGGAGTTGGCGAGGAAGACCGCCATCAGGGTGCCCGTGCCGATGGCGCCGGCCAGGAAGGAGCCGAGGGCGCCGACACCGAGGGAGAAGCCCACGGCGATGGGGGTGAGCACGGCGAGCAGGCCGGGCGTGGCGAGCTCGCGCAGCGCGTCCTTGGTGCAGATGTCGACGACGCGCCCGTACTCGGGCTTCTCGCTGTAGTCCATGATCCCGGGGTGCTCGCGGAACTGGCGGCGCACCTCGTAGACGACGGCGCCCGCGGAGCGGGAGACGGCGTTGATGGCGAGGCCGGAGAACAGGAACACGACGGCCGCGCCCAGGATCAGCCCGACGAGATTGTTGGGCTGCGCGATGTCCAGGCTGAGGTTCAGCTCCCCGGCCTTGGCGCCGACCTCCTTGACGGCGGCGGCGATCGCGTCGTTGTACGAACCGAAGAGCGCCGCGGCGGCCAGCACGGCCGTGGCGATGGCGATGCCCTTGGTGATGGCCTTCGTGGTGTTGCCCACGGCGTCCAGGTCGGTCAGGACCTGCGCACCGGCGCCCTCGACGTCGCCGGACATCTCGGCGATGCCCTGGGCGTTGTCGGAGACGGGCCCGAAGGTGTCCATGGCGACGATGACGCCGACGGTGGTGAGCAGGCCGGTGCCGGCCAGGGCCACCGCGAAGAGCGCGAGCAGGATCGACGTTCCGCCGAGCAGGAACGCGCCGTAGACGCCGAGACCGATGAGCAGGGCCGTGTAGACGGCGGACTCCAGACCGACCGAGATGCCGGCGAGGACGACGGTGGCGGCTCCCGTCAGGGAGGACTTGCCGATGTCCCGGACGGGGCGCCGGTTGGTCTCGGTGAAGTAGCCGGTCAGCTGCTGGATCAGGGCCGCGAGCACGATGCCGATGGCGACGGCGACGACGGCCAGGATCCGCGGGTCACCCGTGTGGTTGGTGATCGCCGGGTTCTCGACGCCGACGAGCTCCTTGTAGGTGGCCGGCAGGTAGGCGTAGACCGCGATCGCGACCAGCACCAGGGAGATCACGGCGGAGATGAAGAACCCGCGGTTGATGGCGGTCATGCCGCTGCGGTCGCTGCGGCGCGGGGAGACCGCGAAGATGCCGATCATCGCGGTGATGACGCCGATCGCGGGCACGATCAGCGGGAAGGAGAGGCCCAGGTCGCCGAAGGCGGCCTTGCCGAGGATGAGCGCGGCCACCAGGGTGACGGCGTAGGACTCGAAGAGGTCGGCCGCCATTCCGGCGCAGTCTCCGACGTTGTCGCCCACGTTGTCGGCGATGGTCGCGGCATTGCGCGGGTCGTCCTCCGGAATGCCCTGCTCGACCTTGCCGACCAGGTCGGCGCCGACGTCGGCGGCCTTGGTGAAGATTCCGCCGCCCACGCGCATGAACATCGCGATCAGGGCGGCGCCGAGACCGAAGCCCTCCAGGACCTTGGGGGCGTCGGCGGCGTAGACCAGGACGACGCAGGAGGCGCCGAGGAGGCCGAGGCCGACGGTGAACATGCCGACGACGCCGCCCGTCCGGAAGGCGATCCTCATCGCCTTGTGGGAGACCTCGGTCAGGTCCTTGGCGGGCTCCCCCTCGGCCGGGGTGGCCTCGCGTGCCGCGGCGGCGACACGGACGTTGGCGCGGACCGCCAGGCGCATGCCGATGTAGCCGGTGGCCGCCGAGAAGATGGCGCCGACGAGGAAGAAGGCGGAACGCCCGCCCCGCTGCGTCCAGTCGTCGGCGGGGAGCAGGAAGAGCAGGAAGAAGACCACGACGGCGAAGATGCCGAGCGTGCGCAACTGCCGGCCGAGATAGGCGTTGGCGCCTTCCTGGACGGCCGCGGCGATCTCCTTCATGCTGTCGGTTCCCTCGTCGGCGGCGAGTACCTGGCGAACCAGGATCTGCGCGACGACGAGTGCGGCGAGTGCCACGGCCGCAATGACGATCACGATGAGCCGATTGTCATCGGTGAGTACTGCGGCTGCCAGATCTGTGGTGCGATCCGGCGCAATGGGGGTGAAGAGCCCCGTCATTCGTCCTCCTTGACGTGATGAGCTCAAGATGTGGACGGATTGTAGGGAGCGCGCCCCGATCAAAACAGTGCGCAGGAAACGTAATTGGCGTGCTCTCGCTCCTCAGCAATAGATCCCGTCACTCCATTACCCTCGAAAGTGGTAATGGGACAAAGGCATTGACGCCTCATCATTGATCTAGGGAAATGAAAAAGGCCCTGCTCAGCAGGGCCTTGATAAAGATCTGAAGATACGAAGGTTTAAGCGCGGGGCGGATCACGATGGATCGCTGTGGATCTCAAGGGAGCTCGGAGACTCCGGCCACGGGCCAGCTCATCCGGATGGTCCCGCCCGATTCCCCACTGCTCACCTCGACGTCGTCGACGAGTCCGCTGATCACCGCGAGACCCATCTCGTCCTCGGTATCGCCCTCGGACTCCAGGACGGCGGTGATGCCGGGAACCGCCTCGGACCCGCCGCCGGCGGGCGCGGGGACCTCGTCGCCGACCTCGATGGAGAACACCTTGTCCTCATCGGTCAGCACCACCCGGACGGGCGCGGTCAGCCCGTTGCTCCGATGGAGTCCCACGGCACGCGAACAGGCCTCGCCCACGGCGAGGCGGACCTCGTCGAGGACGGCTTCCTCCACACCGACCCGGCGCGCCACGGCGGCCGCGACCAGGCGGGCCGTCCGGACGTGTTCGGGCTGGGCGCTGAAGCGCAGTTCAACGGTGGCCATGCGCATCCCCCTCGGACTACGGGCGTGCCTTGACAGGGGCCCGGGCCAACCATGGCCCGGTACCCCCGCTCTCCTTGTCGGCTCCCTGCCGCCCGGAGGCTGCAGGGGGCCGCGCGGAGCCGTCAGTCGGTCGCGTTGACGGCGTCTTCCACAGTGGTGTGGATCGGAAACACCTTGGTCAGACCGGTGATGCGGAAGATCTTCAGGATGCGCTCCTGGTTGCACACCAGACGGAGCGAGCCCTCGTGCGCACGGACGCGCTTGAGGCCTCCCACGAGCACACCAAGGCCGGTGGAGTCGAGGAAGTCCACCCGCTCCATGTCGACAACCAGGTGGTAGCTGCCGTCGTTCACCAACTCGACCAACTGCTCGCGCAGCTTGGGCGCGGTATACACATCAATCTCGCCACCGACCTCCACGACCGTACGGTCGCCGACAGTGCGAGTCGACAGGGACAGGTCCACGGATCCTCCAGCACCTTGCTATCGAGCGACGCCCCCTCACCCGAAGGTAGGCGAGGGATTGGCTGCCGCGATGGCATTCAATCACTTACCGGCAGGCGCGCACGACGCCTTCGGACCATTGTCCCGCACGCCGGTGACACACTCGGTTCCGATGGCCAACACATCTGGTCCCGGACGGCCCACGGCACCCGCGGACCCACGACCCACCCCCGACACGGTCCTGGACCGCCTGTCACGGGGGCCTTCCCGTGCTGCGCGCATCACCCATACGGAGCACTTGCCCCCTCGGGCGGGTCGTCATGCAGTCTGGCCCGACCGCATCCGAACAGACGTCGTAGCCGCGATCGGATCGGCCGGAATCGACCATCCGTGGGAACACCAGGCCGCCGCGGCCGAGCTCGCCCTCGACGGAACGTCCGTGGTCGTGGCCACCGGAACCGCCTCGGGCAAGTCCCTCGCCTACCTCGCGCCCGTGCTCTCCGCCCTCGCGGACGGCGCCGAGGCCCCGAACGGCAGGGGCGCGACCGCCCTGTACCTGGCCCCCACCAAGGCCCTGGCGGCCGACCAGCGGCGCGCCGTACGGGAACTGGCCGCCCCGTTGGGCAACGCCGTGCGCCCCGCGGTCTACGACGGGGACACGCCCGTCGAGGAACGCGAGTGGGTGCGCCAGTACGCGAACTACGTCCTGACCAACCCCGACATGCTCCACCGCGGGATCCTCCCGGCCCACCCGCGCTGGGCCTCCTTCCTGCGGGCCCTGCGCTACGTCGTGATCGACGAGTGCCACACCTACCGCGGGGTCTTCGGCTCCCACGTGGCACAGGTGCTGCGCCGGCTACGGCGGCTGTGCGCCCGCTACGGCGCACAGCCCGTCTTCCTGCTGGCCTCCGCCACCGCGAGCGACCCGGCGACGGCCGCGTCCCGGCTGACCGGCGTACGGGTGATCGAGATCACCGACGACGCCTCACCTCGGGGCGAGGTGGTCTTCGCCCTCTGGGAGCCGCCGCTGCTCACCGAGCTGCGTGGCGAGAAGGGCGCGCCCGTACGCCGTACGGCTACCGCCGAGACCGCCGACCTGCTGACCGACCTGGTGGTCCAAGGGGTCCGTACGGTCGCCTTCGTCCGCTCCCGGCGCGGCGCCGAGCTGATCTCCGTGATCACCCAGGAACGGCTCGCGGCGGTCGACCGGTCGCTGCCCCGCCGGGTCGCCGCCTACCGCGGCGGCTACCTCCCCGAGGAGCGTCGGGCCCTGGAGCGGGCCCTGCACTCCGGAGAGCTGCTCGGACTGGCCGCCACGACGGCCCTGGAGCTGGGTGTGGACGTCTCCGGCCTGGACGCCGTCCTGATCACCGGCTACCCCGGCACGCGGGCCTCCCTGTGGCAGCAGGCGGGTCGCGCGGGCCGCTCCGGCCAAGGCGCCCTGGCCGTGCTGATCGCCCGGGACGACCCGCTGGACACCTACCTCGTCCATCACCCGGAGGCGCTGTTCCGCCAGCCGGTGGAAGCCACCGTCCTGGACCCCGACAACCCCTACGTCCTCGCCCCCCACCTGTGCGCGGCGGCGGCGGAACTCCCGCTGACCGAGTCGGACCTGGAACTCTTCGGCCCGGCGACCGAGGACCTCCTTCCCCAGCTCGAGGCGGCGAAGCTGCTGCGCCGCCGGGCGACCGCCTGGCACTGGACCCGCCGGGAACGGGCCTCGGACCTGACCGACATCCGGGGCGGCGGCGGCCGCCCGGTGCAGATCGTCGAAGCCTCCACGGGCCGGCTGCTGGGCACGGTCGACGAGTCGGCGGCCCACACCGCCGTCCACGAGGGCGCCGTCCACCTCCACCAGGGCCGCACCTACCTCGTGAAACACCTGGACCTGGAGGATTCCGTGGCCCTCGTGGAGCAGGCGGACCCACCCTTCTCCACCACGGCCCGTGACACCACCTCCATCTCCGTCCTGGAGACCGAGACCGAGATCCCGTGGGGCTCGGCCCGGCTCTGCTTCGGCTCCGTCGAGGTCACCAACCAGGTCGTCTCCTATCTGCGCCGCAAGCTGATCACCGGCGAGGTGCTGGGCGAGGCCAAGCTCGACCTGCCGCCCCGCACCCTGCGCACCCGGGCCGTGTGGTGGACGGTGACCGAGGACCAGCTCGACGAGGCCCGGATCAACCCGGAGATCCTCGGCGGCGCCCTGCACGCCGCCGAGCACGCCTCCATCGGCATGCTCCCGCTGTTCGCCACCTGCGACCGTTGGGACATCGGCGGCGTCTCCGTGCCGCTGCATCCGGACACCCTGCTCCCCACGGTCTTCGTCTACGACGGCCACCCCGGCGGCGCCGGCTTCGCGGAGCGGGCCTTCGACACCGCCCGCGCCTGGCTGACGGCGACCCGCGACGCGATCGCGGCCTGCGAGTGCGAGGCCGGCTGCCCTTCCTGCATCCAGTCCCCCAAGTGCGGCAACGGCAACGAGCCCCTGCACAAGCGCGGCGCCATCCGGCTCCTCACCCGCCTCCTCTCCGAATCCCCGGCCGCCGAGACCTCCGAGACCTGACGGGCCCCGACAGGGCCGAACGGGCGACCGACGGGCCCACCAGACCCCGTGGGCGGGCCGTCAGCCGGGCGGCGGGGCCTCAGCCGGTCCGCGGCGCGGGCGGCTCCGCCGGCGGGCCTGCCCGGGCCCTGACCCTCGGGGTGAACGGCCCGGCCGCGACCTCGGCCGTGACCTCGGCGACCTCGCCCCGGAGCAGGCACCCGCCGAGCGCCGCGCCCTGCGCCCGGGCCACCCGCAGGGCCGTCGCACAGGCCGTCTCCGGCCCGTGGGCCCAGGTGGCCGCCGCCGCGAGCGCCGCCAGGTCGGCGGCCGCCGCCGCCCGGTGGCGGGCCACGACGGCCTGGCCGAGCAGCAGCACCCCGCCGAACACCGCCCCCAGGACCGTCGCGACCAGCGCCGCCCAGACCGTGGCCGAGCCCCGGTCCCGGCTCACGGCGGCGGCCCCACGCTGTCCTCCGCCAGGGCCGCCGCCTGCGCGCCGAGCCGCACCGGCAGCCCGCCCGGCCCGGGCGCCGGCGCCACCACCCGGACCCGCCAGAGGTCACCCGCCCGTTCCAGTTCCACCCGCGCCCCCGGCGGGGCGGCCGCCCGGGCCGCGGCCTGCGCCACCTCCACCGGCTCCGACCTCGCCGCCGCCCGGGCACCGGCCCGGGCCGCGTCCACACACCGGATCTGCGCGGCCGCCGCCATCAGGGCCCACACCAGCAGCGCCGCGAACAGCACCAGGGCCGGGATCACCAAAGCTGCCTCCGCCGTCACATATCCCCGATCCGACTTTCCCCGGGCACCCCGTGACGCACCCTCAGAACGGCACATCGAGCGCCTTTCCGATGGTCGACTGAAGGGCTGTGGCGACGACTTCACTCGTCACCACCTTGTAGAGGACGGCCGCGAATGCGCAGGCCGCGATGGTGCCCATCGCGTATTCCGACGTGGACATCCCCTTGTCGCCCCCGCGCGCCCTCAGCGCCGTCCGTACACGAAACCAGATGATCCTCATGGCAACCTCCTGTGGATTTCAGCTGTTGATACCTGTGGTCAATGCGACTTCAGGTGTGGGAGAGAAGTCCCGAGGCCATACCGATCACCACCGGCGCGACCCCGATCGCGAGAAATGCGGGGAGAAAACACAGTCCGACCGGCGCGGTGACGAGGACCGCCGCCCGCTGGGCCCGCGCTCCCGCCGTGCGGGCCCGGTCCTCCCGCAGCCCGGACGCGAGCCGGGAGACCCCCTCCGCCGCGGGCGCCCCCGTCCGCGCGGCCCGCTCCAGACAGTCGGCGAGCGCCCGGGCACCCGGTATCTCCGCCAACCTCCCCCACCCGGCGCCCGGTTCACCGCCGAGCCGTAGCTCCGCGCCGGCCCGCGCCAGCCGGTCACCGACCGGGCCGCCCAGCGACTCCCCCACCACCTCGGCGGCCTCCACCGGACCCGCCCCGGCCGCCAGGCACGCGGCCAACAGATCGGCGGCGAAGGGCAACTGACGCTCCGCCTCCCGTGGGTCCGTCCCGGCCGGCGGCCGCACCCTGGCCCTCCACCGCCGCACACCGAACGCGGCCAGGCCGCCGACGACCACACCCGTCACCCCGCCCACGAGCACCCAGACGGCCAGCAGAGCCCCCGCCGGACCGGCCCACACGGCCACCGCGTCCCTGAGCGCGGAGCCGAGCACCTGAGGGCGAGGTCTGGGTCCGGCCCCCAGCAAGGCCGTGGTCCTGCGCGCGGCCGCCCGCGTCCGGACCCGCGCCGTCACCGCCGACACCAGCCACAGCGCGACCACGGCCAGGCAGACGGCGATCCCCAGCCTGTGGACGACGAAGCCGGCCGTCACCGCTCCGCCGCCTTGACGATCCGCCGGCACCACAGCAGCCCCAACGCCTCCAACACCCCGCCCGCCAGCAGGCAACCCCACCCCATCGGCGTGTGCAGCAGCACCCGCAGCGGATCCGCACCCAACCCGGTGCCGATCAGCAGGCCCACCAGCGGCAGCAGGGCGAGCACCAGCACCGTCGACCGTGCCCCCGCCAACTGGGCCCGCAGCGACTCCTGCCGGTCCCGCTCGGCCCGTAGGGCCCCCTCCAGTCGTTCCAGTCCGGCGGCCAGTCCCGCACCGCCGTCCACCGACACCCGCCAGCAGGCCGCCATGCCGGCCAGTCCTTCCGCCCCGGGCTCCCTCGCCGCCTGACGCAACGCTCCGGGCACGTCTCCGCCGAAGGCCGCTGCGGCCAGCACCCCCGCTTCCGCCGCGCCCGGCGCGCCGGGACCGGCGGCCGTCCGGCGCATCGCGGCGGTCAGCGCCTGTCCGGGCTGGGCTCCCGCCCGCAGTTCACCCACCACCGCCCCGCACAGGGCCACCACCTCGGCGGCCCGCGCCGTCCGGGCCCGCTCACGCGCCCGTACCCGCAGCCACCGGCGGACCAGCGGCACCGCCGCCGCCCCCACCGCCGACGGGATCACCGACCCGCCGAGCACCGCGACCAGCAGCCCCGCCGCGAGGCAGGCCCACTCCCGCCATCGCGCGGCCCGCACCCGTACGGCGATCAGCAGCCGCTCCCGGTGGAGCGGACCGATCGGGACCGCGGGACCGCCCGCGGCGAGCACCATTCGGGCCCGGCGGGACACCCGGTCGCCGCCGGCGAGCCCCCAGGCGGCCGCCCCGGCGCACAGCATCCCGGCGAACAGGGGCACCGGCAGCCCCGCCCCCGCGCTCACCGGACGCCCCGCAGCAGCGGGCGGAGCCGTTCCCAGCCGCGCTCCCGTACGAAGCCCCGCGCCGCCCAGCGCAACGCCGGCACGGTGACCACCAACCCGGCGGCGTCCCGCTCCAGCACGTGCACCTCGGCCAGCCGGCGCCGCCCCTCCCGGTCCCGGACCAGGTGGAGCACCAGGGTCAGTGCTGCGGCCAACTGGCTGTGCAGGGCCGCCCGGTCGAGCCCGGCGGCCGTCCCGAGCGCCTCCAGCCGTGCCGGGACATGCGCCGCGGCATTGGCGTGGACCGTCCCGCAGCCGCCCTCGTGACCGGTGTTCAGGGCGGCGAGCAGGTCCGCGACCTCGGCGCCCCGCACCTCGCCCACCACCAGCCGGTCGGGGCGCATCCGCAGTGCCTGACGGACCAGGTCCGCCAGGGTGACCAGGCCGGCCTTAGGAACAGTTCGGGTGTCTCACCTGCCCTGGTGTCTCAGCGGTAGGGCTCCTCTACAGCCACACGGCAGCAGCGCCGCAGGCTCATGTTGTCTCACAAGGCAGTGTCAACTGTTACAAGTTCGTCACCTCGACGCAGAGTTGACCAAGGGGAGCGCGGCAATTAGAACCGCCTCTCAACGCAGATGGGTCGATGGGCACCCCCTCTGGCCCTCATTCCTCTGCAAAGCCCCCCGCACAGAACCAAGCACTCTCAGCCATTGCCGCATACGTAGCTGTTTGCCAGCTATTTATGCGCGCCTGCCGGCGGCTCTCCGCCTGCTCCATCAAATGAAGACGAACATTCTGAGAACCCTCACTCGGATTCGCATTGAAAAGTTGGTTTAGCCCGTATCTGATGTTGAGAAGCTCATCTGCGGCCTGGGATACGTACAGCTCACCCAACCCGAATGTCTTAAAGTGGAGACGGACTCTATCTATCAGCGTCTGAGACCAGTCTCCAGGCGGGTCCACATAGAATTTGAATGCCGCAGGTGAAACCTCGACAACTTCAGCTCGAAGCCAAGGCGAATCCTCCACATTATCGAAGTAGGGATGAAGGGTCTCCTCACCGCTTGACCCTGGAGCCTTATCCAGTTTGAGTTTATTGCAGTCAGCACAGGCGGGAACGAGATTAAGCGGATCAACCGACAGGGCCGGATACAGAGCCTTTGGCAGATGATGGTCGAGCGTAGTCACTGTGCGCTGACCACAGAGAGGACACCGTCCGCCTTTAGCAGCCAGCTTGATAGAGTCGTAGATAAATCGGCCGGGAGCCAGCTTTTTGGCCATACTATTCTTGTAAACAGCGGTCATCTCGGCCTTGGTAACTTCACCGAGAAGGAAGTCTTTCCGCACCAATGCATGCAGCGTCACCAGTTCGGCAGCGGCAGCATAGGATTCAGCAGCAGCAACCACTTCCGCCTCGGCCTCTTGTAGGCGCTTCTTGAGATCCGGATCCCGAATCTTGCCAATGCAAGTCCGGAAGCTAAAGCTCGCCGAGTAATTTGGTGGGTCGACCCGCCACATCAGGAATCACTTCCCGAGTCCCGAACCACCAGCAAGGCCCGGATAATACCGCGCGCTTCGCCCCCTAGCTTACCTCCGAAGCGTTCTACGATTTCTTCATACGTTCCACCATCCGCCACAACATCCCCCAGGATCCGATGAAATCCAGCCTGGGTAACCTCTAGGCCAAAAATCTCACGCGTGAGCACTCCAACATTCTCGCCGAATGTTTCGACCCCTGGACGCTCTACCACGACCGTCCGGCCAGAACGTCGCAGTTTCCACGCACAATCCCTGGGCACCTCCTGCAGCACCACAGGAGAATGCGTAGCAATGATCGCCACTCCGTTTCGGGTCACCAGGAGATCTGAAAGCGCGCGGGTGAAGGCACTTAGAAGAGGTGGATGAAGGTGCGCTTCTGGCTCATCCAGCAACACAAGCGAGCGTTCCTCGACTGCCTCGACAAGTCGCGTCACCGTGAGGAGGACAATCTTGTGGCCCGAGCTCAGGTTGCGGAAAAGCTGCCGAGCCTTTTCTGCCAGCTCGGCATCGTCCGCAGCGGAATCTGCCAAATCTGCAACTCTAGCATCACTGAAAATGGGGTCGGCTTCCAACATTTCCAAGGCTCGCCGCCAGCGACTCAATCGAGCCCCCTGTAGGCAGACTTTCACACTGACACTGAACTCACGGGAAAGAGCCCGCCAGTCTTTAGGCTGCCTAGCTTCACCCTCACTGCTGCCAGCAATCCGCTTCAAGCCGATGTAGGAATAGTGAATCCCGGTCGCCTTATTTCGTCGGCTACTGATCGGTTCGAAGTGATCGAATGCACTAAATGTCACCGAGACCAGATTTGCAAAGGTTCCACTCTTTCCGCCCGCCCCTCCCAATTCGAATGTGCCAACCTCATCTGGCGTGCTCCGGTCGTCAGCTAGGGCTCGCGCCATATGATTGAGCAAATGAGTCTTTCCGACACCATTACGCCCAATCAGAACGTGGATGTTAGTGGGCGGCTGAGACTTGGGAGTGACATGAAAGGCCAGCGACGCACCCTCGGAACTCCGCGAGGGTGCCGGCAGCGTATACGTGAACTTGTAGCGCGAAAGTCGAGCGCCACCGTTAGCCAATCGACGAAACTGCCCCTCCACCGTCGTACGAGCAACGGAGCGAAGCAGGGAGGTGCCTGTAACATCCTCCTTGAGAGCGCGAACGAATAGCTCTTTTTCTCGAGCGACATCTTGCAGGGCCTGAAGAATTTCGTCCCGGGCGTCCACACCCAGGGAGTTCAGGTTCTGGTAGTAGCTATCGTCCTGACCGAGCGAGAAAAAATTCTCGCTCAACTCTTCGAATGCATCAGGTAGATCCGGGCGTCGCTGGTCGGCCCCCATTCCAAACTGACCGATCTTGACTTGGCCAATTTGATGGGCCACGCCATCTGCATCCTGATACACCAAGTCATACTGCGTGCTGTAACGAAACCAGTCATCCCAATTATCAATAATTAGGTACGCCTGCGGGCCAGTCCCCGACGGCCGTGGACTCCACGCCTGCAAGACACTGAAATGCATCTCCCCTACTTCCACGCGCCGTTCACCCTCCTGGCAGTCAACCAGTCGACTGACAGCGTCGTCCATGGCCCTCGTTCCGTGACATAAAGTCACACATCACTACAGATTGCCCATATCGGTTCGAAACTGATCTCGAACAAGGAGCATCGGCTGTCGAACGCTTCCAACTTGGGGTCATCAATCGCGCACCCGGTGGTCTGGTGGCAGGCGACCCGTTCGGCGACGGCCATAGGGGAAGCGGGCCAAGTCCCCTGGATCCGACCCGAATTGTCAGACCCGGCCGCTACGCTGCGGAGCTATGGCCGGAGCAACGGATGATCACCGTGACCAGCAGCGAAGCTTCAACAGTGCCGAACGGGTTGCCCTCTTCCTCGCGGCGGACGGCCGGTGTGTCGAGTGCGGCCAAGATCTCGAACCCGGCTGGCATGCGGACCACGTCACCGCCTGGTCCCGTGGCGGCTCGACAGACGTGCGCAATGGCCAAGCGATGTGCCCTCCGTGCAACCTGAGGAAAGGAATGAACTCCATGGCGAACGGTTCTTGGCTGCGCGACTGGCAGCGGGAAGCACGCGAGCGTTACCACAGCCGCAACGGCGGTGAGAATGGGAGTTTCCTCGTCGTTGCCACGCCGGGGGCCGGGAAGACCACCTTTGCCCTGACCATCGCGCAGGACCTCATCCAGCGCGGCATCATCTCCAACATCGTCGTGGTCGTCCCCACCAAGCACCTGCGTCGCCAGTGGGCCGAAGCCGGGATGCGAGCGAACATCGGCATCAAGCTGGACCATGTGTTCGTGAACAGGAATGGGGCCGTCGGATCTGACTTCGACGGCGCCGTGGTCACCTACCAGGCCGTCGCCTCCGCGCCGTTGCTGTGGCAGAGGCTCTGCACGAACAAGCGCACGTTGGTCGTCTTCGATGAGATCCACCATGCCGGAGACGGCGAGGATCTGGTGTGGGGAGACGCCCTCAAGGATTCCTTCGAGGCCGCTACTCGGCGCCTCCTCCTGTCGGGCACTCCCTTCCGGACCGACGGGAAGCCCATCCCGTTTGTCACCTACGACGAACAGCGCCGCGCAACTCCTGGCTTCGCCTACGACTACGGCATGGCACTCACGGACGGCGGTGTCGTGCGGCCGGCTGTCTTCCCCGCCTGGGACGGCGAGTCTCAGTGGCGCCGCTCCGGTCAGATGGCCGTGACCAAGGTCGCGCTTAGCGACACGGACAAGGGGACTGTCCCGCCGGCCTTGAAGGCGGCTCTCGATCCTGAGGGCAAGTGGATCCCCTCCGTGCTTCAGGAAGCCCACGAGGCGCTGATGCACATGCGTATCGACACCCCTGATGCAGGCGGCCTGGTAGTGGCAAGCGACCAGTTTGCAGCCACTGCCTACGCCAAGATCCTCGAAAGGATCTCAGGAGTCCCGGTACCGGTAGCCATCTCCGATGAGCCAAGTGCCTCCGACATCATCAAGTCCTTCGCCAAAAGTTCGGTGCCCTGGATCGTCGCCGTGCAGATGATCGCCGAAGGTGTGGACATCCCGCGCCTCGGTGTGGGCGTCTACGCCTCCCGAGTGCGCACCAAAATGTTCTTCACCCAGGTTGTGGGACGTTTCGTGCGGATGCGTGGCGAGGAGGACCTCACCACGGCACGCGTGTTCATCCCCTCGATCCAGCCGTTGCTCACGTTCGCCCAGGACATCGAGAAAACTGTCGAAGCGGTCTTGGCCGAGGAAGAGAAGCAGGTACGCGAACAGCAGGCGGGTGACTCGGACGGCGGCAGCGACTCACTCTTCCCCGCCTACGAGACAGTCAGCTCCTCCGTCGCCACCCATCACGCGACCATCGCGAGCGGTTCCGCTTTCACCACCGAGCAGTTGCAGTTCGCTGGCCAGACGATGGAGTTGATGGGGCCTGCACCCGCCTCGGTCACCAAAGAGTATGTAGCCGGGCTCCTCAGTGCCGCTGGCGCGCTCCATGCGAACAGCATTCCCCAGCAGCAGGCAGTCGAGGCTGAGACAGAGCCGCTCGGTGACCAGAAGAAGCGCCTCCGTAAGCTCATCCACCGCAAGGTCGCACGCTTGGCCGTTCTCACCAACGAGCCGCACATGAAGATCAACGGTGATCTCAACTACCAGCTCGGGGACAACGTCACGGTTGCGACCCTGCCGTCCCTTGAGAAGCGGCTCGCCATCGTCAGCAACGCGGTCAAGGAGGCAGCGAAGAAATGACAGGCCCGACCAACGCCACCGGCAATGCCGTACTCGTCAACGCCCTCAGCTCGTCGGTGCGTTCTACCATCAACGGTATGGAATCCGTCCCCGGCCTGGTGCGCCAGGTTCTAGAGGAAGGGTCCTGGCGCAGTTTCACGACACCACGGGGGGAGCACGTCGCCCACGAGACCTTCGAGTCGTTCATCACCGCTAAGCCGAGCAAGGGCCTCGGCTACAGCGTCGACGAGCTAGTGCGCATCCTCACCGACGACCGAGAAACACTGCATATGGTCGTCGAGGAACTTGGCGGACCTGCTGCCGCGGTCCCGATGGGGGCGTTGCCCCAGGCACAACAGGAATCGGGCGAGGACCCGGGGTACTGGGATGAACCCGATCAAGAGGCGTCTGCTTCGAACGAAGGCCTGTGGCGTGATCCGTCCGACGACTCGGGAGCGGTCGCCGTCGACGCACCCGGACTGGACCCTTCGGACCCGGTCAACCGGGACGCCCTGGATCTCCGAGCGGTCGGGAAGTCCGGCGGCTGGGTCTGGGCCTTCAAGATTGCCAGGAACGTCGATCCCAGCAGCCGGGGCGGTCGGCCCCCCACGGAAGAGAACCTGGGCGCACGCCCAGGTTCCGCGAAGGTCTCCGCGGCTGAATTTGCCCGTCGGGTCGGCTGGGATCACAAGCGCGTGATGCGCTATTACCGCGCTTGGGAGGAAGGGATCAGGACGCTCGGCCTTCCCAGCTTCGACTCGCTGCAGCCTGGGGTGGATGTCCCGCTGCCCGCTGCCACCACTTGGAGCGCATGCTTCACTCCCGGCCGGGTTAGTAAGGACCGCGCAACCGCCCTGGCAGCCGGGGCCGAGGAAGCGGGCCTGAGCGTGCGCGAGGTCGTCTACGCTGCCAAGAGCCCAGGAGCGATGAAAGCTGCCATTCTGGCCGACCCAAGCACTGCTGAAGCCGCCCGCATCGCTCTGCTTGAACGCGCCCAAAGCGACGATGAGTTGCGCTCTCATCTGGTCCAAGGCATCGCGCACGACGAAGTCTTCCGGAAGGCGTACTCCTCCGAGGCGCGGGCGACCGCCCAGACCGAACGCCTCCGGAAGATCGTCGAAGACGGAACCGTCCTCACCCCCGCCGGCCAGGTCATCGCCATCCCTGCTCCGCTCCATCGTGAAGTCGCCGAGCACCTCGACCTTGAGGACTGGAGCGGACAGGAACTGAGACGGGAGGACTGGGCGGCCAGCACCTCAGAGAAGATCGATGCTCTGATCTCCATGTCCATCGACACCGACCCGGAGATTAAGGCGTGTGAGCAGCGAGCGGAGGCGTACGGGGTCGTGTCACGTACACACAAGAGCCTCCAGAAGATCGCGTCGCTTCCTCTCGAGGAGATCGCCGACGATGAACTGCGCGAGAGCATCGCTAGCTTGGGAGAAGCTGCCAAGGCTCTCGCTCAGATGGTGCAGAAGTCTCCCCGTCCGGCTGTATGAGCCTGCCCGTGCGTCAGGCTCGACCGAGGGTTCGGATGATCCAGCCGGCGTCGCGCCACTGGTCGGTGTTGAGGGTGCCGCGAGCGTCGATGACCTTGGGGCTGGCGGTGCAGGTGGCCAGCCGCTTCGGGTCGATGGTGGTGAACTGGTACCACTCGGTCAGGTGCAGCAGCAGGTCGGCGTCATCGACGGCGGCGATGGGGTCTTCGACGTAGTCGAGTTCGGAGTGGAGCTTGCGGGCGTTGTCGAGGGCCTTGGGGTCGGTGACGGTGACGGTGGCGCCGAGGTCGTGGAGGGCCTGGGCGACGGCGAGTGCGGGTGAGTCGCGGATGTCGTCGGTCTCGGGCTTGAAAGCGGCGCCCCAGACGGTGATCCGCTTACCGCGCAGGTCGGTGCCGAGTTCCTCGTGGGCGAGGTCGATGACCCGCTGGCGGCGGCGGGCGTTGACGGCGGCGGCCTCGCGGAGAATGCCGACGGCCTGGCCGGTGTCGAGGTCGTCGGCGCGGTTGATGAACCCGGCGAGGTCCTTGGGCAGGCAGCCGCCGCCGAAGCCGAGGCCGGGCCGCATGCCGTGGCGGCCGATGCGGTGGTCGTGGCCGAGGATATCGGCGAGCTCGGCGACATTGGCGCCGGAGGCTTCGCAGACCTCGGCCATCGCGTTGATGAAGGAGATCTTGGTGCCGAGGAAGGAGTTCGCGGCGCCCTTGGCGAGCTCGGCGGTGGCCCAGTCCGTGACGATCGTCGGCGTCCCCGACTCGATGATCTTCTCGAACGCCTGCCGCAGTAGGGCCTCGGCCCAGGAGTGGTCGGTGTTGAAGCCGAGGACGAGGCGGTCGGGGCGGAGGGTGTCGTCGACCGCGAAGGACTCGCGGAGGAACTCCGGGTTCCAGGCGACCTCGACGAGGTCCCCGGCGGGCGCGTACTCGCGCAGGATCTCGGCGACGCGGGGTGCGGTGCCGACCGGGACGGTGGACTTGACCGCGACGACGGCCGGGCGAGTGAGTCCGGGGGCCAGGCGGCGGACGGCGTCGAAGAGGTGGGTGAGGTCGTAGGCGTCGCTGCCGGCCTGCGGCGGGGTGCCGACGCCGATGAAGTGGAGGTCGGCGAAGTCGGCGGCCTCGCCGTAGGAGGCGGTGAAGCGGAGCCGGCCGGAGGCGGTGTGCTTGGTGAGGAGGTCGTCGAGGTCGCGTTCGAAGAATGGGGCCTTACCGCTGTTGAGGGTGTGGACCTTGTCGATGTCGGAGTCCATGCCCAGGACCTCGTGGCCGAGCTCGGCCATGCAGGCAGCGTGGGTGGCGCCGAGGTAGCCGCATCCGATGACGGTCATCTTCATGAGCGGGGTGTCCCTTCGGGTGGGGCCGCCGATGGCGGCCCCACCCTTGCCCCGCCCGGAAGGGCGGGGTGATCAGGAGGGCCTGGCGGCCAGATGGCGGTAGATCCCGTCCCGGATGAACGGTGGGATCGTGAGGATGTCGAGGTAGTCGGGGGCGAAGAACTGGAGCTTGACGCCTTCGGCGAGAAGGAGGTCCGTCTCGTCGCCGTCCCAGGAGGCAGCGAAGAAGGTGATGATCTGTCCGGAGCCGCGACGATCTGGAATCTCGAACAGCTCGGTCAGGTTCTCGGGGGTCAGACCCGCTTCTTCATCGAGCTCGCGGACGATCGTGTCGGCTGGGGATTCCCCGGGGTCGCAGCCGCCACCTAGGACAGACCAGTGGGCGGGCCAGGCGATCTCGGGGAGGTCGTCGCGGAGGTGGAGGAGGATTTCGCCGCGGCGGTTGGTGATGATCGCGACGGCTCCGCGGGCGGTGGCCGGCTCCTCGGTGGCGGTGGTCTCGGGGTGCATCCCTTCACCGTAGTAAGCGAGTTGAGGATCATGCGGCAGCCCTCACCGTCTGGTCCGAAAACCAGGCGGCTGCCATGAGTGCCTGCATGCGGGTGCGGTCAAACCGGCCGCCGGGCTTCAGCCCCCCCTCGAGGAGGGGGTGGAAATCGGTCGGGGCGTCGGTGAGAGCCATGCGGATCTGGGTATCGGCCCAGGTGGCGAGGTTGCCGTTGAGCCAGGAGGGGACTGGGGAGGCGAAGCCGAGTTTGTCCCGGCTGGCCCAGACCTCGCGGGGCAGGCCGAGGGCTTTGGCGGCGTCCCGCAGGATCCGCTTGCCCTGGGCCGGGTCGGTGATCTTGTGCTCGACGGGCAGCCGGTAGGAGAACTCGACCAGGTCGCGGGCGAGGTAGGGGGACCGGCGTTCGAGCGCGTAGGCGGAGGCGAGCTTGTCGCTGGTCATCACCAGCGGCCTCCAGGCCGTCGCCAGGTCGGCCAGGGTCAGGCCGCGGGCCAGGTCTCCGCCCGCGCGGGCCATCGCGTCGGTGACGAGGTCGCGGAGGCGGCCGTCCGGGTCGGGCCCGCGCAGGATCAGCCGGGTGACTGCCTCCGCAGGGTCCAGGGGTTCACCGGCCTCGTGCATGAGCTTGGCGGCCAGCGGCCGGTATGCCTCAAGGCCGGCGTTCAGGACTGCGTCGGGGCCGAAGAGGACGAGGGCCTGGCGGACGTAGCCCATCAGGAACTCGTCCGGGCCGAGACCGCCTATCACGACGCGAAGGCCGAGGTCGCAGATCTTCCGGTAGGCCATGTGCTCCGAGAAGGTGCTGGCGTTGCCCATCGGGTAGTCCAGGGCCCGCATCATGTGCGGCAGCGCGGTAGTGAAGTCGACGTGGTCGGGCTCGACCACCACAAGCTCAGCCTTGATATCGCGGGCGATGATCGCGGCGGTGGAGGATTCGTCCAGGCGATCCTTTCCCGGGTAGCGGACGGTGACGCAGACCGGCGGCCGCATCAGGTAGGCCAGCACCGCCGAATCCAGCCCGCCCGAGAGGAGGAGGGCGAAGTCGCAGGCCGGGGACCTGAGCGGGATCTGCTCGGCCAGGATCGTAGAGAACCTGGCCAGGGCCTCGTCGTAGGTGCCTGTGAACGGAGCCCTGTCCTCCAGGTGCCACCAGGTCATCTGATCGATCGAGCCGGTGGTGACGTCGAAGGACAGCAGCGTGGCCGGGGCCAGCAGCTGGATGCCTTGGAACGGGGTGTCGACGCCGGTCGGGGTCTCGATCGCGGTGACCTCCGGCCGTAAGACCAGTGGGGCCGACCCGTAACCGGTCAGCGTGGTCACCTCGGAGGCGAACGCGAGCCGGCCGCCGTCCAACCGCCAGTAGAGCGGCTTCTCGCCGAGCCGGTCCCGGGCCAGGAACAGCTTTGCGACCCGCGGGTCATAGACGGCCAGGGCGAACATGCCGTCCAGGCCGTCCAGGCAGGACGGGCCGATCTTGGCCCAGGCCCGCAGCAGGAAGTGGGCATCCGATTCTCGGTCGCAGACCTCGATGCCCCAGGCCCTAGCCTGGGACCGCCAGTTGTAGATCTCTCCGTTGAAGGCAAGCAGGACCCCGGTGTCCCGGTCGAGGTAGGGGCCGGGCATGGCCTGCTGGTCGACGATCAGCAGCGTGTTCATGGCCAGCACCGCCCGGCGGTCGCTGCTGGCGGCGTGCATGGTGCCGTCCGGGCCGCGGTAGTGCTGCGAGGCACCCATCGCGGCGACGGTCCTCTCGTGCCGGACGGCGTCGCCTCCGGCCAGTCCTGCAATTCCGCACATCTGGTTCACCCCCGAGCGTGAAGTCGTGGTGCCTTGGCGGCGGCCACCACCGGGGCCCTTCCTGGCGTCCCGGCGGTGGCCTGCGTCCTCATCACACCGGCTGGCCCGATCCTCAGGCAGGGCTCGCAGGGGGGCTCACAACTCGCAAAGCAGGTTCACCCAGGGTCCGCAGGGCAATACCCTCGGTGGCTCCAGACGCGGAGAGGCGAACGGTCTCCCCGTGCCCTGCCGGAATGCCTACGACTGAAAATGCCCAGTCGACGCGGACCGGCCTCGTGGCGTTTCCTCGTCAGCAGCCCTGTTGCTGACCTGGTGGAAAAGGGGATTCGGGTGGCATCGACCAGCCGCCGGAAGCGTCCGCCTAACGCGGACCTGGACCGGCTCATCGAGACCTGCGGCGCAAGCCACAAGTCTCTCGCCCTGCGGGTCAACCAGCTCGCCCAGCAGGCCGGGCTGGAGACGGACTACTCGCATACCTCCATCGCGAACTGGTGTCAGCGGGGCATGATCCCCAAGTGGCCGGTGCCCACCTTCCTCGCCCAGGCGATCTCCGAACGGCTCGGCCGTCCGGTGACGCTTGGCGAAATCGGTATGGGCGATGCGGAGACACCGGACGCCGATGTGGGGTTGGATTTCCCGCGGGACCGTGCTGATGCGGTCCGAGTGGCCACGTCGTTCTGGAGTTTCGTGAACCGCCGCGACTTCTTAACCGGATCCGGCTTCGCCGTGTCCGCGTTCACCACCCCCGTGACCCGCTGGCTGGTCACCCCCGCCGATGACGCCGCCGATGTGGCCGGCGGCAAGAAGCAGGTCGGCCGGGCCGACCTGGAAGAACTCCGGGATGCGGCCGACGAGGCCCGCCGCTGGGACTCCAAATACGGTGGCGGGAACTGGAAGGCGAACTCCGTCACCGTCTGCCTTCAGGAGCGGGCCGCCCCGCTGCTGCGGGGCTCCTTCACCGACGCGGTCGGCCGTGATCTGTTCTCCGTGACCTCCGAGCTGTCCCGGCTGGCCGGGTGGACGGCCTTCGACGTGGGCCAGCACGATGTCGCCCAGCGGCACTTCATCCAGGCCCTCCGTCTGGCCCGCGCGGGCGGGGACGTCCAGCTCGGCTGCTATGTGCTGACCACGATGGCGATGCAGTCGCTGCTGCGGGGCTTCGGCTCCGAGGCCGTCGATATGGCCCAGGGAGCCTTCGAACGCGCGAAGGGCCAGGCCGCCCCGCGTGTCCTGGCATTCACCAAGCTGATCGAAGCCCGTGCCCATGCCCGCGAGAGGGACGCCAGGGCCGCCTCACGGGCCCTTGCCGCCTCCGAGGACCTCCTGGGCCAAGCCGACACTGTCAGCGGCTCAGAGCCCGCCTGGATCGACTTCTATCACCACGCCAGACTGTCGGCGGATGCCGCCGAGGTCTTCCGCGACCTGAAGAACCCCAAGGCGGCCCTGGCCTGGAACCAGCGGGCCGCCGCGATGCCGTCCGGGGTGTTCACCCGCTCGGTCGGGATGCGGCTGGCAATCGTGGGGACCGCCCACCTCCAGGCACGCGACCTCGACCACGGCCTGGAGCTGGGGAACCGGGCCATCGACATCCTCGCCCGCGTCCAGTCCTCCCGGGCCAAGGACTACGTCCGCGAGTTCAACACCGCCCTCGGCCCCTGGCGGCGGGAGCCGGCCGTCCGCGAATTCATCCACCGCACCCGCACCGAACTCGGAATCGCCGCCTGAGCGTGATCTCGGTCGAGCCCCTCGCCCGGATCCATCGATCCCGACGTCCGACAACTCGCCCTCATTCATACGGTGATGGCGGCTCACCGGGAGGCCGGAGTCGCTAGAGTTGCCGAAAGGGAGGTGGCATGGGCAAGGTCCGCATCTCCAAATACCTCAGCATCCAGCAGGCGAAGCAGCTCATCGCAGCGGTACCCGAGTCGGACTACGGCGCCATCGGCGAAGGCGTGGACGCCCTCCGATACGGCGGAGTCCTCGACAACGCCCATCCCTTGGCCGAGTTGGGGGCCCAAGGACGGATCGACTTTCTGCGTGCGGTCGCTGCCCGCATCCCCGGGACGCCGGTGGCAGCACACATCGCCCGGCTGACAGTCCAAGTGGCGATGCTGGCAGACAAGCCCGAGGTCAGTTGTCTGCTGGCCTACTACGCGCTGTGTCCGGTCGAGGACCTGTGGCGTGAGACAGTCGAAATCACTGACCTGGACCTCGAGCAAGCTGTTCGGTCTCACGGACATCCCCACCGTCTGCGCATGCTCCGAGCTGCGAATGTCCCGCTGTGGGCGCTGGAGGAACTCCAGGGCATGCCTGCGGAGGCGCTGTGGGCCATCACCCCGGAAACCGTTGTCGATCTCGCTGAGGTAAGCGAGCTTCCGGGCCTCGGACTTGACGAGCTCATCGCTCAGGCGGCCGGCACCCTTCGCCTTCTCCGAGTCCTGAGTCTCCTGGGCGCCGGATCGTCTCACCTGATCGAACTGCTGCAGCTGCTGGACCTCGGCAACGACGAAACCGAAGAAGTACCTGCCTCGCCCATCATTGACGTGCAGGTTCCTGTGCGGGTGTGCGGACCACCGGGTGCACTCGTCCTTGCTGAGCCCCGGGTGCCGAGAGCACCGGGACGTGCGGTCCCTCGTCGCCCAACCGTCGAGGGCCGCGACCGACTGCGTCCGCGTGGAGGGCGCCTCATCGCGTAGTCGGACGTCGGTCCCCCTTGATTGACCAAGGACCGAACTTGAGTTTCGAGAACACCATTGCCGTGGTCTCCGCGGCGGCTGCTGTAATCAGCCTCGCAGTCCAGCTCAGCGAACTGCGTGGCAGGACCGGCCGCGACCGCCTGGCAGCCGCCGATGAAGCCGCGTCTGACGAGAGGGCTCAGCCAGCCGGCCCGGAAGACGGCCGAACGGAAGACCTTCCCGACTGTGAGTAGCTGACCTTCCCCCCTCCTCGAGGAGGGGGGAAGGTCAGCAAACCTCCTCAGTCGCGTACGACTTCGTCGTGCACCATCGTGTACAGATCTATGCGCTCAGCCATCCGTTCGAACGGGATCGGGCTCTGCGGCAGGAGCCGGCAGGGAGGCCAGGCGTCGGCTGCTGCCGAGCTTCCTCTTCAGCGCGAAGTTCTCGTGGTAGAGGTTCGCGGTCACCGCCGCGAGAGCATCGAACTTACCCTGAAGTTCGGTGACTTCTGCCTTGGACTCACGAAGCTGTCGGCGGAGCTTCGCGATCGTCCCATCCCGTTCGACTTCGCCCGGGCTTCGCAGGACCGGGCGGGCAACCTTGGCGTCCCACTCGGCAAGGATGTCCTCGGCCCGGTGGATGGTGGCGTGGCTGACCTGGGCCTCGCGGGCGAGGTTCTCCTTCGTCAAGGCGCCGTTGGTGTGTAGGGGCTCACCGGCCAGCAGCCGGGACATGGCCTCACGGATCTTGGTGGCGGTCGCTGCGGATACCGGCATCAGAGGTCACTTTCCAGGGTGGCGAATTGTGCGGTGACCGACTGCACCTCGGTGAGACGGTTCTCGATCGACTCACGTCGCGGCGGGGAGAGCCGTTCCCGTCGCAGGGTGTCCCGCAGATCGCCCTCCTCGGCGATCCAGTACGGAGCATTCTTCAAGGTCAGCACGGAGTTGCGGCACTTGCCGGGCTGGCAGGCGCCTAGCAGGGGCTGCTTGCCCCGTTGCTCGGCCGGCAGCTGGTTCTGGCACTCGGCGGTCGATGCCTGCCACAGACAGTGATTGACCGTGCCGAAGTGCAGCTGGGCGAACTCATCCCGCAGCAGACTGACCTGCATTCGCTCGTCCGCGATCTGAGCCTGGAGGTGCGGGTCGCTGTCCATCGTCGTGATGACCTTGTCCAGGCCCGCGTGCAGCCGGGCGGCGCCAGGGCCGATAGCGACCGGTTCACCCTGCCGGCGAGCTTTGAGGAGCTCGACGAGCTTTCGGGCCGCGGCCAGCTCGAGCTGGTTGTCGAACTCATTTCGCCAGTTCTGGTCGATCCGGCCGTAGCCGGCGGTGACCTGGTTGGCCAGGGCCCGGCGGGCGGCGTGCTTGAGCTGGATTCCGAGCGCGATCTCCCCGTCAGGCTGCTGGGCGGTGATGATCGCCATGGTCTTGCGGAACATGTGGGGCCTCACCAGTCCCTCGGGGATGGCCTCCAGCCTGGTCCGGTCCAGCGTCCTGTTGATGTTCTCGATGAAGAAGTCGATGTCGCGGAACGCGTCGAACCCGGCCCGACCACGGGTTCCTTCCGGCAAGAACCCGCTGGGCGGGGCCAGGGTGGCGAAGATATGACTGTCGTGCCAGGAGAGGTGTTCGGCGACCGCCACGGCCTGTGCGACCGGCTCGGTGATCCACCACTTGAGGCGGGGCCGGGATTCGTCGTGCTTGATCTTCCGCGAGGCCAGCGCCGGAGAGCCGAAATGCTCGACCACGGAGTTGCGTTCGATCTCCTGCAGTTCGCTGTCACGCATGAGGGTCAGTGCGGCGATGAAGATGTAGCAGGCCGCTCGGACCATCCGCAGGGCGTGCTCGAGATCGCCGTCCTCGATGTAGTCGGTGCGGTCCTCGGTGATCGCCTGACGGACCCACTGCTGTCGCTGGCGGGTGCGGGCGGTGCCGCTCGTGAAGACGTTCGCCCTGGTCACCGTGCCGAACACCCGGCTTTCCAGGGTGAGCCAGACCGGCTCGCCGGCCGGCCCGTGGGGGCTGTTCTCCCTGCGGACCGGGATGCGGTTCGCAGGGTCGGCCAGCCACTGCCTGACCTGGGCGTCGAGCTCGTCGGGTCGCCGGTTGCGGCCGCGTGCGGGGCGGGCGATGTCGCCGAGGGCAGCCCGGCCCTCCTTGGCTGTGATGGGTCGGACCCGGCCGGCATCGACCAGCCTTTGGATCATCTTGCGCCTCATCTGGTGGCGTTCGGAGTCCCGGCCGGCCTTGAACACGCCCTGGCTGATGCCGTCTGTCAGCCAGAGGCTCAGTGTCGACCACATCACGGTGCCTGCCGGGTATCCGCGGAAGTCTCTGGCGTGGACCGGCACCAACGAGGCGGGGTCCTGCACCCAGGCGGCGAGCTTGGCGTCGGTGTCCCGGGCGTGATGGGTCTGGCGCCGCGTCCCGGTCGATGCGGCCACGGCCGCGATCTGCTGATCGCGGCGTTCAAGGATCTGCGGGGCCATCTCCTCGATGTAGAACCAGGCGGCCCGCAGCAGCGGCCACCAGATGGCCGGGGGGATGGAAGGAGTGGTCAGCTCTCCCAGGAATGTCCGGTCAGCCACCTCGGCAGCGGATTTGCCGGGCCAGGGATCCTCCAGCAGGCCCCCGCCGGTCAGGAGCGGAGCGAAGTCCAGGAGGCGGCGAATGGTGAGGACATCGTTGGCCAGAGTCGACGTTCCGGACGTCAGGGCGTGATGGTCGAGGTAGCTCTGCCAGTCGTCCGCCGCCCAGGCCGCCAGATCGTGCGGCATCTTCTGCTCGAGCGCCCATTTGGCGATGAGCCGCATCTTGTCGCACATCTGCCTGACCGAAGGCAGGCTCCAGTTCTCGGCCCGGAAGAACAGACCGGCATCCCGGAGGATCTTATGGCTGGAGTTGAGCATCCCGAAGGCAACCTCGCGGGTCCGCAGGTTCCAGAGCGGGTCCTTGGGGAACGAGGCCCGCCAGGCGCTCTTCACCCGGTTCGCCGGCCGGCGCAGGCAGTCGCCGGGCCAGTACCCGGCCTGCCCGAAGAGTGGGACCTCCGCGCCGAGGATGAGGTTGCGGTGGCCGCCGAAGACGGGTGTGCCGTCGGGGATGGTCTGCGAGGGCAGCGACTGGAAGGCTGCGGCGGTCGTCATCGGTCGTACTCCGTTCGCATTCCGAGCGGCAGATCGAGGCGGAATTTGCCCTCCTCGATCTGCTGGCGGGCATCAGGAAGCTGTTCCGCGCACTCGGTGAACACTTCCTTCAGCGCCGCTGCCTGAACGCCCCAGGTGGCCTGCCAGACCGGTGGAGCCAGCACCTTGCGCATGTGGGAGATGTGGTCGTCGAGCATCAGCAGCCGGGGCAGCTGCGAGGTGAACACCACCGCGTTCGGGCAGATCATGCACATCGCTGGCGCAACATGGCAGAGCCTGCCCTTGGGCGTGTGCGGGGAATCGTGGGGATCGCGGCAGTTGACGACACCCATGTCGAGCTCTCCATGCTGCAGGGCTTTGCCCTGCTCAGCCGAGATGCCCAGCTCAGCGGCCGTTTCCGGCTCCGCCAGCATGGCCTCGGCCCCCTCGGTGACCAGCACGGGCCTGCCTGGTTTGATCTTGCTGAAGACTCCGCGCTGGGCCCGGTTGACGGCCCGGCCGGCGAGGACATGTGCGGTCGTGCCGTGGGCGTAGTGGCCGCGGAAGACCTCGATGTGGTGATCGTCGCCAGCCAGGTCGCTCAGGCTGCCGCCCAGAGCGGCGACCCGGGTGGTCTTCGACGTCTTGCGCAGGCGCCGCACATCGTGCGGCAGGGAGATCCTCGCCGGTTCGCCCTCCATGTCCGGATGGCTGGTGATCCAGTCGGAGAAGCGGCGTCCGGGGGCTCGAAACAGTGCCCGCCCCGCGATCATGTGACGCCGGTAGTCGGTGGATTCGACGGCCGTGAACAGCCACGGCTCGGTCTCGAATGCCTCCCGCGTCATGGTGTTCACCGCGATCAGGCGCCTCAGCAAACCCGGGACGTCCCAGTTCCCGGTCCCCGGGTAAGCCGACTCACCAGGTGCCTCGTCCTCCTCGAGCGGGCGCTCGTTCACCCGCGGCCCGTCGTTGCCGTGCAGATGCGGTCGGATCCGCTGGGCTCGCAGTTTGGTCTGCACCACCCGCACTCCCTCGTCACTGAACTCCAGGTCATCCAGGGCGAGATCGTGCACCTCCTCGGAGGTGGCGTCGCCCATGGCCAGCAGGAGCAGGACACGGAACGGCTGCAGGTCAAGTTCGCAGGGGAACAGCAGCCCAGTCACCGTGGTCATCACGCCGTACTTCCCGCCGAAGCGGGCCATGTAGAGCGGGTCGGCTACCACATCCCGCAAGGGCTCCGGCCACCACTTGAAGTGCGACGGGAGATGAGACAGCAGAGCGGGCATGTTCAGCACGCCGTGCCGGGCAGCCCAGAGAAGATTCGGCAGCGACCGCCAGCCCTCGCGTCGCGGGTCCTGCCCCTCGGCGAGCAGGGCCCGGCCAACGGCGAGCCGCTTCTCAAGGGCCCGGATGTCGGCTTGGGCACTGTCCCGCAGGAGCAGACGCTCGTGGTTGGCGAACTCGTCCAACGGCTCGCTCGAGCCGCCCCGGAACGTCGGAGGTCCCTCCGCCCGCCGCCTCAGACGCTCGGGGACCTTCGCGTCCCGGACCGCCCGGTGGCCCACCAGGATGAGCAATGCCCCAGCCAGCACATTCGGCCGTTTCGAGCCCGGCTTGTATCGATGCAGGAGGTCTTCCTCCCACTGGTAGATGACCTCGGTCAAGTCGATGGGTCCGCCGTCCAGGCGGGCTTCACCTGGGTCGAGGCCCGCGGCCGCCAGATGCGTGTCGACGAACGGCAGAAAGCTACGGATCACCGAGACGTACTGCTGGCTGGAGGTCAGGCCCGCCTTGTGGTGATAGTCCAGCCAGGCGTCAGCGAGCTGGCCCGCCAGGAGCGAGCACCGGAAATCCGCCGGATCGATCCGGCTGACCATCCTCTGGTGCCGGTAGACGTAGATCAGTTCCCGGACCGCGATCCGCCCCTGCGGAGCCGGCGGCTTCGCGGCAACCGTGGGACGCGGCCGGCTCTTGCGTTCACCCCGACGCGGCATCAGGCAGCCCTCCCCGGCGCCAGACGGGCCGCGTAGTCGGCGTAGGTGGTGTCCTGGGCATTCCAGTCCGCGATGGCCCGGGCGACCAGCAGGTTCGTCTTGCGGATGTAACGCAGGTAGCGCATGGTCGACGTCGCCTGGCGATGGCCGAGCAAACGCTGAACCGTCAGCTGCGGCGACCTGCTGATGTGATCGGCCAGGTAGACGGTATGCCCGCCCAAGCGCCGCAGTTCTGCCTCCTGGGCCGCCACCAGCTCGGTCAGCAACTGGAGCATGAAGATCGCGAACGTGTGCCTCAGATCGTGAATCTTGAAAGCCCGCGGAACCACCGTCTCAAGCTCGTGCTCCTTGCTGATCCTCAGGGCCCGCACGTGGGCGTCCTCGAAGACCTGGTGCCAGCGCTGAGGGGACAACATGCGCCCGCCGCGACCGACGAACAACGCCATCGGCTCCAGACCCCGGTCGCCCTCGATGACCGCGATCCGGCGCGTGGCCACGTCCATGTCCTTGACCGTGAAGGTCCGCCGGCGCCCGTGCAGGACTCCACTGACCTTGCCCTGCCGGGAGTTGATGTCGTCGACAACGAACAGCTCCGCCCGGTGACGGTGCAGCGTGCGGGCCGCAGCGTGCACGACCTTGGCCCGCTCGGTGCGCCGGTAGAAGTCGATCTCCCTCAGGGTGGCGTGCTGGATCTCCACCGTGCGAGGCAGCTTGTACTTGGCCATCTCCCGCAGATCCACCAGCGCCGCCGAGCCGTCCCGGCGCGGCGACCCGACCTCAATGTCGAGGAGAGTGCTGAACTCCCGCAAACGCATGCCCGTCGTCACCGCCACCTCCGCCGCAGCGCTGTTGCGCAACGGCGCCGCCCCACGGAACGACCGGTCCACCCGCTCGTCGGGCAGCAGGCCGCGAAGGCCCACCTGCTTCAGGAACCGCCACTGCGAATAGGTCAGATGCCGGACGTCGAGATCGTTAACCACCGACACAGACAGAACGTCCTTGCCGTTCTTGCGCCGGTGGTACGGACGCCGATCCAGCAGCTTCACGTCCTCGACGGCCCAGTCGTAGAAGTTGTGGATCGCCGCCCGCCGACGCATCCACGTCGCCGCCGACACCGGCTCGTCCCGATACTTCATCAGCTCGTCCTTGTACGCGACGAGGTCGTCCTCCGTGGCCGACAGCAGGTCCGTCGGTGGATCCAGATCCTCGAGGAAGCCCACCAGGTCCATCAGGTCGTAGGCGTAGTCCTCGAGCGAACCCGCATCCAGACGCTTGGCCAACTCGAAGAAGCACGAGGTCAACGGCTCCAGTGGACGCATATCCGGACCCAGGAAGAACGGCGTGCCCTCCTTGAGCGCCCCCGCACGGGTCACGTACTCGACCCAATCCAGATCCACACCCTCCACGGCACCCGCGTGCCGCCGCACCTTCCGGTGCGACACGAAGACGTACTCCATGAATCCCCAACTCTGAGACATGAACGATCTCTTGAACCTAACAGCGACCCCTGGTGTACCGCTGAGATAGTGAGACATCTATGAACTCTTGATCTAACCGGCCCCCTCCTGGTTGGCCGGCCGGGTCTCCAGCCGCACCACGTGCGGATGGTCGGGGCGCAGCTCGGCCGAGTCCTCGGCCAGGACGATCCGCTCACCGGGGCCTACGAGCCCCAACAGGGCGCTGAGGAGGGTGGTCTTGCCCGTTCCGGTGCCTACGTAGACTCCCTAAAGAACACATGTACGGGAGAGCGACACAATGGCCATGCTCAGAGCTGTGACCAGCAAGGTTCTACGGCTGATCTTGTATATCCGGGTATCCACCGCCCGAGAGGACATGATCAGCCCCGACCTGCAAGAGCACACGGGCCGCAAGCATGCCGCCGACATCGGGGCCGTCATCGTGGACGTGGTCTACGACCTTGATCTGTCTGGCGGGGATTTCGCCAAGCGCAAGATCGGCGCCATCATCGCCCGAGTCTCCAACGACGAGGCTGACGGTGTGCTGGTCTACCGCTGGGACCGGTTCGGCCGGAACATCGAACTGTCCCTGACCAACATCCGAATGTTGGAGGGGATGGGCGGCGTAGCGAAGTCCGCGACGGAGCACTTCGACACGAAGACTGCCGCCGGCCGTTTCGCCCGCACGAACATGCTGGGAGTCGCGGAGCTGCAACGCGAGCAGATCGGCGAGAACTGGATGAGCACGCATGCCAACCGGCTGCGGCGTGGCCTGCCACATCACGGGGGCCCGAGGTTCGGTTACTGGTACTGCGACACGTGTCCGATGCCGGAGCCGCGATCCCCCAACGGAGTCCGCAGGGAGCGGAAGCAGCGGCAGACCTGCGCGAAGTGCAAGTCAGGCATACAGATACCCCGACCGGCCTACGGTGAAGCTCTCGCATACGCCTACGAGGAGTACGCCGAGGGGAAGCCGCTGACCAAGACCGCGCATGAAATCAAGCTGGACGGCATCCGCAGCTACTCCGGCGGGATCATCTCTGCGCAGGACCTCATGGGCTTCATGGACACGGGGTTCGGTGCGGGGTACTTGCGGGTCACGCCCACGGCGCAGAGCTGGGCAGACGAGTTGCCGGAGTCTGCGGTCGAGCCCATAGGCATCCTGAAGATCGACCGGTTCCTTTGGCTGCCCGGCGCACATCGCCAGGTGATCAAGAACGAGGACGTGTGGAACGCCTACCTGGATCGGCGCAAGGCAGGAACACGTATCGCCTCGCACAAGACCAAGGCGAAGTACCAGGCCAGTGGGCTGGTCGTCTGTATCGACTGTGGCGACGGGAGCGGTTGCCCGATGCGCGCCGGCAGCTCACGCGGTGCGGGTGGCGGGAAGTACCTGACGTGGCGGTGTCGGGGGATCGATACCGGTGAGTGCAACCACTCAAACGCCAGTCGCGAGGCCGTTGACGAGGTGATCTTCGAGTGGCTTCAGGAGCGGGCGAGCGACGACGGCGCCGCGCAAGCTGCGGCACAGGCTGCTGTCGCGGCGAAGAAGGAGCAGCCGGAGGCCACCGCGGATTGGGAAGCCGCGATCACCCGCTTGAAGCTCCAGAAGAAGAACCTCGTACGTATGCGCGCGGCTGATGAGATCGACCAGGCCGAGTTCGCTGAGCAGCGCGACGAGATCGCCCAGGAGATCCGCGATGCCGAGGCCAAGGTGATGAGGGCCAGGAACCGCAAGCCGCCTACAGTCCCCAAGCGGGAGGTCTTCCAGGGCCTCATGCAGGAGTGGGAGCACCTGGACGACGACACCAAGCGGGCCGCGCTGAAGAAGGTCATTTGGCGTGTGACGGCCGCTCGCGGAGAGTTCCACGACAAGAGCCGGTACAAGGTCATCCCCATGTGGGAGCGGCCCGAGCCGGAAGACGACGGGCCCATATCCGCGTGAAACGGCCCTGTGCCGCCCCCGGCCTGGTTGGTTGAGGGCGGCACAGTTGTGTCAGGCAGCGGCCGGGAAGTCGATCACGTCCGCGTGGTCACCGTTGAGTTCTTCCAGCTCGCGCAGGTAGCGGCGGGCAGCAGCCTTGCCGATGATTTCCCAGAAGCCATCCCAGCATTCAGCTTCCGTGGGGCGACGGTCGGAGCGGCTCATCCCCATACCTCCCCTTCGGTCTTGACGCGTTCCCTGTCGATGCGTGCGAGTTCTGTTTCGTGGCGTGTCTGGTTGGCGAGGAGTTCTTCGCCGGGGCGGTAGCCGGTGGCGAGGAAGGCCCAGGAGGATTCGGTGACGAGGGTCGAGTCATCGGCGGGGACCGGGTGTCCGGCGCGTTCGCGGGCGGCTTCGGCTTGGGCGATGCGCCAGGAGCGGCGTACGTCGCGGAGCGCGCCGAGGGTGGTGGAGTAGGCGCGGGACTTGGTGGAGAAGTGGCCCCTAAAGCCCAGCATGTGCGCCCACTTGGTGAGCTTGAGGTGCGCGAACTCAGGCAGGCCGCCGAGGGTCCAGGCGGTACGGATCATCGTGCGGACGTGTGTCTGGACGTGGAGGTCGGTGAAGGGTTCGGCGCGGCCGGTTCCCTCGCAGTGGGTGCACAGGTCTTTGACCCGGCCGCCGACGGTGCCACGGCCCGAGCAGGGCGCGCAGACCAGCGAGCGGTCTACGGTGCCGGAGCCTTCAGCGCTCTTGGTGGCGTATTTGGCGACGTAGGAGGCCACGCGCTGATCCGTGAGTTCGCCGTCTCCCAGTGCGGTGATCGGGCGTACGTCGATCTTGGCGCCCCATCGGATGATGCGGTCGCCGACGGCGTCGGAGTTGAGGGTGAGGACGACGCGGTCCCGGGCCCGGTGGACTGCTTCGGTCAGCGCTTTCGCGGTGGCGGAGGCCGGCGGGGTGGTGGTGTGGCCGTCGGGGCCGTCGAGGCGGACGACGGCGTGGAAGTGGACCAGGCCCCGCTTCTGGTACTCGGCGACCTTCGCGAAGGAAACCCGTACGGACGCGTTCAGAGCCTTCTGCGTGATGCCCAGGCCCTGGGCCAGCTCACGCCGGAGGTAGGTCGTGAAGCGGGTCCACAGGGCCCCTGCGTGGGCATTCCACAGGACCGCGCCCGCGTAGTCGTACGCGCGGGGGTTCAGAGGCGTACCCAGTACGGGTGCGTCCTCGCTGTGGTGCTGGCCGCAGCGGCAGGGCCGGGGCTTGCCGCCGCCGGTGGGCCGGTTGTGGACGGGGCCGAAGGAGGGGGCGGTGAGGGTGACGAAGAGGCGGGGATGCGTGCGGACGGTCTCGGCGACGTTCTTGCCGCCGGAGAGTCCGGCCCGGACGAGGTGGTACGTGTCGGCGGCGTAGACGCGGGAGCAGGCGGGGCAGCGCGAGGAGCGCCGGTTGCCGCAGGCGGTCAGGAGCCGTCCAGTGGGTTCGTCGGCGGTCGCATAGGCCCGGATGACCGTGTCGGTCTTGGTGTCGCGGGTCTCGGTCCAGCCGACGAGGTTGACCGGCGCTGAGCAGCCGCCGAGGCGGGTGACCTGCTCGCGGACACGGTCGAAGTCTTGGAGGTTGGCCAGTTCGATCAGGTCCCGTACGGCGGGGCTGATCACGTGCCGCAGGACAAGTTCGCGGGTCATCAGTGGGAGTCCTTCCGTACGGGGGTGAGAGCCCCGGGCAGCACTCGCAGCGAGGCGGAGTGCTGCCCGAGGGCATGACTGACCAGGCCCGGGGGCCAGGAGGGTGGGGAAGTGCCGGAAGGCCGGCGGGAGGGTCAGGCCGTCAGCGCGGCGTGCGCGGCGGTGGCCAGGGGCAGGCCGACGCCGAGTCGGGCCTTGAGCTGTGCTGCGGTGATCGGCTGACCGTGGGTCGCGGTGTGGGAGTCGGCGATCTCGCGGGCCGCTTCCAGCAGAGCCGGAGCCACCTTGACCGCCACAGCCGGGGCCGGGACCGGGACCGGCGCCAGAACAGGAGCCGGAGCAGGGACCACCCGAGCGGGGGCCGGGGGCAGGGGCGCCGCTGGTTCGGACACAGGAGCCGGTTCAGGTTCAAGCTCCGGAGCCGGTTCAGGTTCGGCCGTGGCCGGTTCCTGTACGGGTTCCGTGACCGGCTCGGGGGCGGCCACGGGCACCGGGGCCAGGAGCAGGGCCGGGGCCGGGGTGGCGACGGCGTGGAAGTGGCGCAGGAGCGTAGGTCCGACGGCGCCCCAGCCGAGGAGGAGCAGGGGTGCGACGGCGTCCACGCAGGCGCGGCCGTAGTGCTTGGCGATGATCGGTTCTGCGATGTTGAGGGCGAGGGTGAAGAAGCCGGAGGCGTGCATCAGGCGCGTGGCCGCTGTGAGTTCACCGGCCGGTACTCCGCGCAGGGACAGGTAGCGCAGGGCGACCAGGAGGCCGACGACGGACAGGTCCACCATCGGGGCGATCAGCGGGGCGACGGGCCCCGGTACGCCCAGGCGCAGGGCCAGGGACCAGACGTTGCCGAAGGAGAACACGAAGGCCAGGGCCGCGATGATCGCCATGACCACGGTCACGGTGCGCTGTGTCATCCGGTCTTCAGTCATGAGGGTTTTCACCTCCTTCCAGGGGGAGTTGGGGTGGCGTACGGGTTAGGCGGCGAGGAGTTCGGGGCCGTCCTCGTCCTCGTCGGGCGCCTGCTTGGCGAGCTCCGCGACCGTCTGTCCGGTCAGCTCTTCCAGGAGCTTGAAGGGGTCGCGGACCAGGTGCGCGGTCTGCTCGGCGATGCGGGCGGCGTACTCGTCGGGGACGTAGGGGGTGCGGATGCGGACGAAGCCGGGGCGGCCCTGTGCGGACATGACCGCCACGCCGACATAGGCGGGGTCCTGGAGGTTGATCGGGGAGGCGTCGGGCCACTGGCGGATGTCCTCGCCGAGGGCTGCCACCGCGGCTTCGGCGGTCTTCTGGGCGAAGGACAGGCCGATGGGGCACACGTCGCGGATGAAGGTGGGGATCGCGTCCCCGGTGGTCTTCTGCGTGATGGGGAGCGTCAGGAAGCCGAGCGAGCGGCCCTTCTTGGTGAGGTCTTCCACCAGGCGTGCGTTGTCCGCCGCGAGTGCGGCCAGGCGCTTGGTCTTCGGGTCGGAGCCCTTGTGGTCCCGGAAGAAGGTGTGGACCTCATCCATGGGGATGACGATCAGCGGCCACATCTCCGAGGGGCCGACGTGCCACATGTTCTTGACGCCCAGGACATCCTTCATGCAGGTCGAGCGGGCACGCCGCAGCTCCACGAGACGCTTGAGGAGCTTGTTCGCGGCCTCCAGGTCGTCGCCGCAGAAGGCGAACGTCCTCGGGACGAGGTCGGCGTAGTCGCCCTCACGGGCACGGCTGACCTTGCCGTCGAAGGGGACGAACTGTATGGCCGGCGACGGGGCCCAGTCACAGATCAGCTTGTTCATCAGCGAGGTCTTGCCGTAGCCGGGCAGGCCGCCCACGGTGATACCGGGTACGTCCTTGAGTGACACGGTGACAGGCGTGCCGTACTCGTCCACGCCCACTTCCCACTTCGCGAGTTCCTTCGGGGGACGGCCGGTGGGGACGTGTTCGGTCGGGACGATCAGCGGGTCCACCCGCACACCGCGCATCAGCACCTTTCCGGGCCCGTCCGGCAGCACAGACACTCGCGTGCAGCGCCAGGCGTCCGCGAGGTAGGGGGCGGCCTTCTTGAACTCTTCCAGGCCCACCTTCGGCAGGCAGTTCGCCCGCACCATCACACCGAACTCGTCCGGGGTGACCTTCAGGACCGGGATCAGCACCCGGGGCTTGTGCTGCTTCTTCCCATCGGTGTTGGCGAGTTCGGCCATGAACGTCGGGGTCTTGTCGGTGACCGACAGCCCCGCCATCGGGGCCAGACGCTTCCAGGTGCGCCGGACACGGACCGCCTGCCGGATACTCGCGCGCTTCATTGGCGTGGCGCGTATATAGCGCACGATCCAGACCACGGACCAGATGACGAAGACGGCGAGGCCGAGGCCGACGGCGTACGGCGCGTAGCCGAACGCTCCGTTCAGATCTTCCACAGGGGGACTCCTTCAGTTGAGGGGGCGGGCTCCCGCCGCCAGCACGGGAGGCCCAGGGCCGAGCCGTGCTGGCAGCGGAAGGTGTGGGGAGCGGGCGCGTTCCTCACGCCGCGATCTCCTCCGCAGCGGCCGGGGCCGCGATCTCGTCCGGGGCCACCGGGGCGTCCACGATCTCCAGGGCCGTGCAGCGGTAGGCGACGCCCTCGGAGAGGTTGCCGTTGAAGATCCGCGCCCACGGGGTAGCGAACAGCTCCACCGGCTGGACGAACTTGCCCGGGTGCAGGCCGTTCGGGAGGCCGGTCGCCGGGACGGTGATCTTCAGCGCTTCCGCACGGTCGTCCTCCATCAGGAAGAGCGTCACCGTGAACAACGGCGAACCGGTCTCCCGGTCGGTCGCACGGATGCCGTTCTCCTGGTCCGTCCACTTCGGGACCGGCGGCGTACCGGTCATGATCTTCGTCGCCTTGAGGAAACCGACGCGGATACGGGTCATAGCCATGGCGAAATACGCCCCTTCATGTGGGATCGGCCGGGGTTCCGGCCACACCCAAAGGAAACCACATGATGCGGTTAACTGCAACGGCAGCTAACTGCTTCAGGTGTTGCAGGTTGGTTGGGTCTACTGCGCTGCCTAGGCAGAGCGCCGTATCCTGCGGGTATGACATCGCCCCTCGAACACGACCACCGGCCCCCATATGTCCAGGTGGCCGAGTACCTGCGCCGGCAGATCCAGAGCGGCGTCCTGGGCCCCGGCGATCAGCTCCCCACGTCGCGGGAGCTCCAGGAGAAGTTCGGGATCGCCAGTGCCACCGTCCAGAACGCGTTCCGCATGCTCAAGGCCGAAGGACTGACGTACGGCGTCCAGGGCCGGGGCAGCTTCGTCCGCCGAAACGACCCAGAGACAGAGACCGGGGCAGGCCCCGAGCAGGCCGAAGGGGACGCACCTTCCGGAACGCCCCCCAAGGCCCCTACTGATGACCGCTACTTCCGCCTCTCCATGGAAGTGGAAGAGATGAAGCACACCATCACGATCATGAAGCGCGACATGGACACGATGCTCAAGACAATGAAGACAGTGGCAGCCCACATCGAGATGCGAGAGCAGTAAGTTCCGCCGCCACTGCTTGCATCACCGCGGCCATGTCGGCCATCTCAACCGCGAGACGCTTTACGTCCGCCTCCAGCTCCGCTATCTCCGACTCGCCCATCAGTTCCCCGCCCATCGTCGTGCCGTTCTCCCGTACCCCGCCGCAAAATTCATCGCCTTCGCCCCCAGGCGACGCCCGAGACCGACCCGTACCGGCCGTGACCACTCCGCCGGCGGACCGCCTCGAACCACCAGGTACGACGCACCCTGACGGGCCACCGCGGATTCGTCGACCGTCATAACCGGGATCTCCCGCACCACGGGAAGCCGGTCCGGTCTTCCCCGCCCCACGAGCAGCAGACCCGGCCTCACGGCCCGCCCCACGGGCAGCAGGCGAGGCCCCCGGACCGGGCATGTCGCCACCTCGCACCACTGGCACCGCTTCCACTCGCTCGCTCCTCTCGTCATAAGGGTCCGGAGAATCCGGGAATTCGGAATTCACGGATTGCCTGCTATAAGCCGCCCCACCGGGCATCCGACCCTTCATCTGGGACAGGTGTCGAAAACGGGTACGGTGTGACGCTCCGTGATGCACATCACACAACCCCCTTCCTTCGCGGACGGCTCTGCGGGGGCCGACCAGGACAACGATCCGGAGAATCCCCGGTTTGGCTGACCGGGGATCCCGTGCTATACGCACGCCGGATTTTCGGATCGCCCATAGAGGTGTCGAAACAGGGCCCCGTGTAACGCCACTCGATAGTGACCTGCGTCACACATCCCGCCTTCCGCTCATGCAAGCCCCGGATTTTCCGGCGCGGCCCGCATGTCATCAGCGAAAGCGGACACCTCCCCCGAACGGCCATCCCGACTCCCCCACTTGTGGACAACTTCGCGAGATCAGAGCAAAACATGGCCAACCTGTGGATAAGATCCGGCGATTCCGCGAACAGACCCGGGCAAGAACGGGTGAACAATCGATTCTGCGGATAGACCTCGCAAGACATGGCAAAGCAGCCCATACCTGACAGGCCGAAGCGGCCAGAGGGATGAGCTGTCGAAAGTTTCTTTACTGGATCAAGGCGGCCCGCTGACGCGGGCCGCGCGGCGCGGCGGCCCCAGGCCGCCGCTGGCTCCATGTCTCCGCCACCGCCCGCGACGGCCCCCGCCCACTCGCGCCGCAGGCCAGGAGGAGCGGGCGGCCAGGCCCGGAAGGACCACGGCGGATCGCCCGACGGCGAGCACGGCCAGGAGGAGCGGGGCGCACGCCAAGCCCGCACAGGTCACCGCGGATTGATGTCCAACCACCTGTGGCCGGGGCCGGCGGCCTCCACGGCTTTACCCACCTGTTCGACTCGGGGCCCGCGTCGGGCAAGTCCAGGGGGCCACTCGATCAAATTCCGGGCAGGATCAAAGCCTGCCCGAGTTGCCGGACAGCGTAAGGCCCCCTGAACATGCCCGACCCCAACCCGAACAGGACACCGGCCAAAGCCGCTCCGGCCACCGGCGTGGGAACGTGACCGGCCGAGTTCGGCAACGGTCAACCCGTGGGCGGGAGTTAGCGTGCGAGGACCCCAGCGCTGGGGAAGGGCGCCGGGGTCCGGAGGGTGGTGTGCAGGGGTCAGGCAGAGGTCTCTGCCGAGGCCGAACCCGGCGGACGAACCCCGGTGACTTCTTCCGCGCGTTGACACAGCAGCGGGGACAGTTCCAGATACCAGCCCCGGCCGACGGCTTGGAGCATCTCGGCGAGGGCGATCTGTTCGCCGATCCGGCCGGCGGGGGTGTCGAGGATGTGGGAGAACTCCGTGCGGATGCGGTCGGCGACGGCCGGTACGCGGAGGCTGTTGACGTAGAGCATGGCCGGGTCGTAGCCGACGGGGACGGCGCCCCAGCGTTCCCAGTCCAGGATGACGAGGGGGTCGTGGGTGAGGTTGGCCCACTGGAGATCGGCGTGGCCCGTGATGCGGTCCGTGATGGTTGGCGCGGGGATGCCGAGGAACTCCGGGAACACCCGGTCCGCCCAGGACTGCCGGATCGTTTCCCGGGGCGGCTCTGCGGTGCTGAGGGCGTCCAGGCTCTCCCGAAGTGTGGCCCACCAAGAGTCAGGGAGGCCCGGGTCCGCAGTGAGGTCAGGGGTTTCCGGGGAGATGACCGGCTGGGCGATGTAGTCGATCAGCTCCGCCTCGAAGACGTACTCCCCTCCGTCCCAGCGGTACAGGGCGTGCAGGTGTGGGCGGGACACCTTGTCCGACACCCGTTCCTCGGCGAGCGCGATGCCTTCATTCCGGGTGGCAGGGGTCTTGGACGCCTCGCCACAGTGGACGCGGAGCCAGTGGCCGCCTTCGGTCCGGCTGCCGATGGTGCGTCCCAGCCAGCCCCAGGCTGGTGCTCCGGTCGGAGTGGTGGACAGCCTGTTGGCGGCGTGGATCAGAGCGCCCTCCATGCGAACTCTGGTGGTCTCATCCTTGGGCGAGTACATCGGTGACCTTCCTGAGCTGACCCGGATCGAGCGGGGCGGCGACGGCCGCCTTGGCGGCATTCCAGTGCTGCGCGGTACTGGCGGACAGCAGTACCACGTCCAGGCTCGGGCAAGAGGCCGATGCGAGGAGGCAGGCGAGGGCCGGTGTGCTCCCAGGGCGGATGAACTCGGCGAGTTCCGGCGTCGTGAGGTCAGCCAGCTCGCCGCCGTGCAGGGGCGAAGATCCGAAGGTCAGCAGGCCCGCCGCGCGAGCCTGGACGAGGGGGCCCCGACCGTCAAGAGCAAGAGCGATCGGCCGGGCCATGACGAGGCTGACCGGCTGCTGGACGGCGCGCAGGTGATGTTCACTCGATCCGGCGGCTTCCTTCGCCAGGTCCAGGAGTTCGGGGACGGTGAAAGTCCCGTGCTGGAATCCGGACCAGGTGGCCACGCCGTAGCCGCCGATCCTGCCAGCGGTGGCGAACTCCTCCAAGACGGTGAACGCGTCGCGGAGCCCTTCGTGCAGGTCTTCCCGGTCGCGGTGGGAGTGCTCTGGGTTGTGGACGAACACCAGGTCCGCCCGGCCGAGATCGGCAAGGGAGCGGTCTGTCTGCCAGCGGGTGAAGGACGGGAGGAGGCTGTGGCCGGCGGCTGCGTGCTGTGGGGTGAGCAGTCCGGCCTGTACTGCGGCCTTGCCCTCGGCTTTGGTGAAGAACCCGGTCTTCGTCGCGACCATCGCACGGGGGTGGTCGGCGATGACGGGGCCGAGCGACCGGTGGGCGTCCTCGTAGTTGGGGGCGGTGTCGATCCACACCAATCCGTCAGCGCACGCGGTGCGTGCCGCCTGCTCAACGACGCGCACCCGGTACGTCCCCAGGCCGAGGGACGCGGTCACCTGGAGCCCCCGACGACAGCGATGGCCTGCCCCGTGACGAGGATGGTGACGACTTCGGCCGCCTGCTCGATGGTGAGGCCGGAATCGTCGGCCAGCGCTCCGAGGGCGATCGGCTTCCCGTGGGCCAGGAGGCGGAGGGCCGGGGCGACGGGGAGGGCGAAGGTCCATTCGTTCCCGGCGCCGGAGAACGTCACCGTGTCGTCGTCCTGGTCGAGGCGGGCCCGGGGAACCGTGAGCTGGACGGTGATCCCCGGCTCTGCCGGAACGGCGGCGATGTGTGGCAGGGACAGGCGCGGACGCCCCGGGTGGGTGGTGTCCAGAGACCTTTCCCAGCGATCGAGGACCGTCGAGTCGTCCAGGGCGGCCAGGACCTCCTTCCGTACGGCGTCCAGGTAGTCCGTCCGCTCTGCACGGGTGCCGAAGCGGGGGACATCGCCGCGAACATTCGTGCTGGCCCGGAGGTCATCGCACAGCCAGCCCAGGAACTCGGCGCCGGTCTGTGTGGCCAGCCCGAATGTGAGGTGAAGCGAGGCACTCCCCTGGTCAGCGCTCACGGCATGCCACCAGCCGCGCGGCAGATAGAGCAGGTCCCCGGCCGTCAGAACGATGTCCGCGATGGGCTCGCCCGTCGGGGCTTCCGGGGCTTCGACGTCGCGCCAAGCGGGGGCCTGCCGGGTGGGCCCGTAGATCTTCCAGCGCTTGGAGCCTTCGAGCTGGAGCACCACGACGTCGTGGTCGTCCCAGTGCGTGCCGAAGCCTTCCTCGGCAGTCCACGAGGCGTACGCGTTGGCCTGGACGGGGGTGCGGAAGAACCGTTCTAGGCCGGCGGCGGCTTCGCGGACGGGCGGGTGGATCTGGTCGATCGCGTCGATGACGAGGGACGCGCCTTCGGCGAGCCGGGTGTGGAACTCGGCGGGCTGGGGCTGGTACCAGGACACCCCGCGACGGTTCGTACGAAGGATGGAGTACGCCGTGGCGGGAACGGCTTCAGCAGCGCGGGAGAGCCGCATACGGGGCGGCTCCAGCCGATGCGTGGCGATGATCTCGTTGAGGTCGTCCCAGGTCAGCGGCGAGGGGGATGTGGTGCCGTTGGAGCGGATCACTTTGTGGGCGCGGAAACACGTCTGGGCGAGGAACGTGTCCCCGCCCAGACGCTGCGCCCACGATGCGGAATCAATCACCGTGGGTCTCCTCGGTCTATCAGGTGTCGTTCATGTCCGACTTGCCGCCGGTGTTGTCCGAGGCTTCCTCGGCGCGCGAGCGGGCTGCGGTGATGCGGCGGACACCGATCAGCAGACCGCTGCTCTGCTCAGTGGGAGCGTTCTCGTTCATCACGTACTCCTTCCTGACCTTGACGGTTCCTGCCGGGGTTCCGGCGGGAGATCTTGCGGGTGGTGCATCCGCCCCGATGCGTGCTCAGAGACTTCGAGGCGGAGATCTGTGGGTCAGCGTCCGGGGTACCCCGCGAAGGCCAGGGCGACCACCAGAACGCTGACGATGGCGACGTAGAGGAGCACGCCGAGCTGTTGACGCCAGCCCCATGGATCACGCTCGTTCAGCTGCGCTCCAGGCTGGATGGGTCCTCGACGACCCACTCCACCCCACCGCCTTCGGGCCGGACGAAGACCGCGTTCTGGATGACCACCCGGGTCTTCGGGTCCTCGAACTCGCCGATGAACTGCACGATGCCGGTGCGCCCTTTGAGCGGATCGCGGATGCGGGTGCCTTCACTGACCCAGCCCGGAATGCTTTGGCGCTGACGAAGGCGGCTCTTGGTGGTGGACACGGCACCTCTCCTCGGTCTCGGGCGGGCACTGCACTCCGGGGATGCAGCGGGCCGCAGGTGCGACGCGGGGGACGGTCCTTCGGCCCGCTGCGAGGGGGAGGCCGCCTTTCCGGGCGGCTGTGACCAGTCAACTGCCGTCAGCGTTTGGACGGATGGGCCAGAAGGCATGGCCATTCCGGGGACATGGCCAGGTTTTATGGCCAGGCTGGGATCTGGGCTCTGCGGACGGCCGAGGGATGGCGATGATGACCACGAACGAGGACGACGGCGTGGAGCCGATCGGGTTGCTGCTGCGGCGCCTGCGCAAGGCCGGCGGGCGCACACAGGAGGAACTGGCGGCTGATCTCTCCGCGCGCCGGGGGTATCCGCTGGAGCAAGGTGCGTTGTCGCGGTGGGAGACCCACGAACGTCTTCCGGACCCGGCTTCGCGGGCGCTGCTGTCTGCGGAGTTCGGCGTGCCAGAGGAAGAGTTGCGACGGGCCGTCACTCTCGCGCGGCGCATGCGCCGTCAGGAGCAGAAGGACCAGACCGACCAGGAGAACGATGTGTTCGACCGCCGCGGATTCATGACGGCTTCGGCCGGCGCCGGGATCGCCGTCATACGGCCCTCATCCCTGCTCTCGTCGGGGCGGAGGATCGGCAGCGACGTCCCACGGCAGTTGAGCCAGCGCACCGCCCGGCTGCGACGCCTGGACGACTTCGTGGGCGGTGGAGACACCTACCAGATGTACGTCCAGGAGCTGGGGGACACGACCCGGCTGACGGACGAAGGGGTCTACAGCGAGGCGACAGGCCGGGGCCTGCGCGGAATCATCGCCGAACAGGCCCAGCTTGCGGGCTGGGCGGCGTACGACACGGGGAACTACGAGGGAGCCCGGGGGCACTACATGACGGCCTTGGCAGCGTCGCGGGCCGCAGAGGACACCGCGCTGGAAGGCAACTCTCTGGCGTTCCTGGCGTACCTGGAGTGGACGGTGGGCGGTGGTTCCGGGATCAGGTTCGCCACAACCGCGTATGAGGCACTCGGCTCGGGGACGGCACCCGTGGTGCGGGCACTGCTGGCGGACCGGCTGGCGTGGCAGCACGCGACATCGGGGAACGACCGGGAGGCGGACTACGCCCTGGGCGTTGCTGAAGAGGCCATCCACGAACACAGCGACGAGCCAGGCCCGGACTGGGCGTATTGGGTGGACCCCGACGAGATCGCGATCATGACGGGGCGCTGCTGGGCGGAACTGCACCGACCGCTACGAGCCATCCCAGCTTTGGAAGGCGCCTTGGCTCGGTACGACGACACCCGGGCCCGGGACAAGGCGCTTTACCTGTCATGGCTGGCGTCGGCATACCTGGACGCGGGAGAGGTCGAACACGCCACCGCGATCACGGCCCGGGTGTTCGACCTCTCCGAGGGACTCGCGTCGATCAGGCCGATGGCACGAGCCCGCGTGATGACAAAGCGGCTGGAGCCCCACCGGTCCCTCGCCCCGGTCGGCGCACTGCTGGAGCGGGCGGAGGGCTAGCGGGTGGCTCGGGTGATCCAGTCCAGGTACTCGGCCCGGCCAGCGTCAATCGTGAACGCGATGACTTCCGGAGAGTCGTAAGGATGGTTGTCCACGAGGTGCTTCTCCAGGGCCGCGCGCCGGTCTCCGGTCGTACGGAACGTCACCTGATATTCAGTGCCCTCGGAGACTTCGCCAAGGTGGCGGTACGTCGTTTCGATGGGGCCGGTCACCTGCCCGGAAGCCGCGAGGTTCGCCTCCACCGCCGAGCGCGAAAGCTTCCGCGCCGCGTCCTGATGGTCCACGGTCGTGATCACGATCAAGAAGTCAGCCATGAAGGCAACGTACCCGCCGCATGGATCGCGAAGACTGTCTCGCCTAGTCTTCATTAGCAGGGCTACGTACCGCCGGAGACGAGGAAGGACAGCCGGGCCTCGACCATGTCCCGGAGCAGTCGGTGCCCGCCCGGCGGCAAGGTTCCCGCGGCGACGAGCTCCTCCAGCGTGAACGCCCGCGGCCGCACCACCCGCAGCGAGAGACAGGCCGTGCCCACCGAGACCGGGGGCAGC